>JAIMAR010000346.1 GCA_023511855.1 Bryobacteraceae bacterium | reverse complement strand
GACCGCCGAACAGACCAACGCGCTGCTTGACGCCGTGGCCTCGCAGCCGCTTCGTCCCTCGGTGGTGCGCGACACCGCCATTCTGGAGCTGCTCTACGGCTGCGGGCTCCGTGTCAGCGAACTGGTAGGGTTGAACGAAGAAGATCTGGACGCCGGCGAAGGCTGGTTGCGCGTGCGGGGCAAAGGCCGCAAGGAACGCCAGGTCCCCATCCCCGCCAAGGCCCTGGCGGTCCTGAGGCGCTATCTCGAGCAGCGCCGGCCTGTCGCAGGCGAGCCGGCTGTGTTCCTGAATCCGCGCGGTCGCCGCCTCAGCGACCGCTCGGTCCGCAGCATCGTCAAGACTTGGGGCCGCCTCTTGGCGGGCGATCCGTCGCTGCATCCCCACAGCTTCCGTCATGCCTATGCCACACACTTGCTCGCTGAGGGGGCCGATCTCCGCGCGATCCAGGAATTGCTTGGCCACGCCAGTCTGTCAACCACTCAGAAATACACACAGCTTGCCCTCACTGAGTTGATGGCCGTCTATGACCGCGCTCACCCCCGCGCCTGAGAGGCTTCCTCGAGAGCCGACCGCGGCCGGCGTTTTGATGGAATCGCCTGCCCAGTTGTTCATGCCACGCTCTCTGACTCCGTCCCACGACGCCACCTTGCAGGAGGCCTCGGCTGCCATTAATCGCATCCTGGCTTCGCTGAATCCTCCTCCGGGCCGGAAGCTGTGTCTGTACTGCAGCGCCGCGGGGCCTGTGCTGCTCTGGGCGGTGGCGGGGGCCGGGCAACCGGGTGCAATAGGTCCGGTCCGAGGCGTCGCCAGCAATTTGGCCGAAAACAACACCCGTGTGCCACGCCGCGCCATCCGGGACCCGCAGGCGATCGCCGATGCCTTGGGTTTGCGTCAAACTAGCGGTGGAAATCGCTTGGCAAAGGTTGTGACAAATCCGGATACGGGGTTCACCTATTTCACCTGCCCCGACCCGGGCACGGACTGCGTGATTCACGTCCGCTTCACAGAGGTCACTGCCCGTACCCCGAGTTACGACGGTACCTTAGCAGCGGCCACTGAGCAGATCAACGCCGTTCTTGAGCGAGCGGCAAGCAAATCGCCGCGCCCGGATCAAACCGTTTGCCTGTTTTGGAGCCCGGAGGGTCCGGTTCTGATTTGGACTTACCCAACGGCTCCCCCCGGCCGTGTCGCTGAGCCGGGAAGCGCGGAGTACCAGAAGGCTCTTCGCGACCTCCTCGGGCGTTAGCTAAACGCTGGACTGCGGCCAGTGCCAGTCCTGCCAACCGGTACTGGCCGCTTTTCCGAACGACAAGCCCCGTTATTTGTTAAGGTTACTGATCGCGTGGCCGTTTGTCGTATTGTTCACGGTTGACAAGTACACGCTAAAGTTGGATAATAGTGGTGTGCTAATAGCTAGGGCCTCAATTTGGGCACCGTTGAACGGAGGACGTGCAGAGCCATGAGCAAGATCATCGGCATTGATCTGGGAACGACCAACTCGGTGGTGGCCGTCATGGAGGGCGGCCAGCCTGTAGTGATCCCGAACCAAGAAGGGGGACGGACTACCCCGTCGGTGGTGGCCTTCACCAAGAGCGGAGAGCGTCTGGTGGGGCAGGTGGCGAAACGGCAAGCCATCACCAACCATGAGAACACGGTTTATTCGATCAAGCGCTTCATGGGGCGGCGCATTGACGAGGTCACTGAAGAAATGAAAATGGTGCCCTACAAGGTTGTAGCCGGCCCCAACAACGACGTCAGAGTCGAGATCATGGGCAAACGTTACTCCCCTCCCGAGATCTCGGCCATGATTCTGGGCAAGCTCAAGGATGCCGCCGAGGCGTATCTGGGCGAAAAGGTCACCAAGGCGGTCATCACCGTTCCGGCCTATTTCAACGATGCCCAGCGGCAGGCCACCAAGGACGCGGGCAAGATTGCCGGCCTGGAGGTGATGCGCATCATCAACGAGCCCACCGCCGCCGCGCTGGCCTACGGTTTGGACAAGAAGAAGGACGAGACCATTGCCGTGTACGACTTCGGCGGCGGCACGTTCGACATCTCGATCCTGGAGGTGGGCGAAGGGGTGGTCGAGGTCAAGTCCACCAACGGCGACACGCACCTGGGCGGCGACAATATTGACCAGCGCATCATCGACTGGATCGTGGCGGAGTTCCGCAAGGAGCACGGCATTGATCTCTCCAAAGATCAGATGGCGCTGCAGCGGCTCAAGGAAGCCGCCGAGAAGGCCAAGATCGAGCTCTCGACGCTGCTGGAGACCGAGATCAATTTACCCTTCATCACGGCCGACGCCAGCGGGCCCAAGCACCTGCTCATGAAGCTCACGCGGGCCCGGTTTGAGCAAATGGTCGAGGACATCCTCATGAAGAGCGTCGGTCCGTGCAAGCAGGCCCTGGCCGACGCCGGACTCACGCCGGATCGGATCCACGAGGTGGTCCTCGTGGGCGGCTCCACGCGGATCCCGCGCGTGCAGCAGATCGTGCGCGACCTCTTTGGCAAGGAGCCGCATAAGGGGGTCAACCCCGACGAGGTTGTGGCCGTTGGCGCCGCCGTACAGGGCGGCGTGCTCGCAGGCGAAGTCAAGGACGTGCTGCTGCTCGACGTCACGCCACTGTCGCTCGGCATCGAGACGCTCGGCGGCGTCTTCACCAAGCTCATCGAACGCAACACCACGATTCCGACGCGCAAGAGCGAGATCTTCTCGACGGCGGCCGACAACCAGACCTCGGTCGAGATCAAGGTCTACCAGGGCGAGCG
>JAIMAR010000035.1 GCA_023511855.1 Bryobacteraceae bacterium | reverse complement strand
GACGCTGGGAGTATCTGCTTTGAGGCTCTGCGCGGGCGCAGCGGTCACGGAGCGTGTCAGAATATTGAGGAAATGGTTTAAGAGCTTTTCTGTGTTCTCTATTCCCGTCTTATGTGCGCTGATGCTGCTGTGGACGCTGGCTCCTTTGCTTCAGAGCGAGGCGCAGGCTCAAGCGCCGCAGGCTCAGCCGGGCGCTCAGGAGGTCAAGGCCCAGCCTGGCCGGGGTGGTCCGGCGGCAGTGCCCGGTGGCCGGGGTGGTCCGGCGCCGGCTCCAAAGAAACACCTCTTGGTCATCGGCATGACGCGAGGCTACCACCACGGGTCCACTTCCAACGGCCTGGCGATGTTTTGGAACCTGGGCAAGGAGTCGGGCGTGTGGGACACCGAGATCCGGACCGATATGGAATGGGTCACCTACAAGCAGCCCGGCAGTGAGGCACACAGCCTTCCCTTCTTCGACGCGGTGGCGTTCGTGAACTGCACCGGGGATTGGGGCCTCGGCGAGGAACAGAAGCAGGCGCTGCTGCGGTTTGTCCGGGACGACGGCAAGGGCATCGTGCTGGCCCACGCTTCGATCGACGCCAACTACAACTGGCCGGAGTTTGGGGAGATGGCGGGCGGGTGGTTCAATGCCCATCCCTGGAACACTTTCGACGCGCCGGTCATCGTCGAGGACCCGAGCTTCCCCGCCATGCGGCACTTCCCCCAGCGCCTGCGGTTGTACGACGAGATGTACTCGGCGAAGGGCTGGTCGCGGGACAAAGTGAACGTTCTGATGCGGCTGGACGAATCCAAGCTGGACTACAGTAATCCTCAAGTGGCCAAGAGGGCCCGAGCGGACAAGGATGAAGCCATCGCCTGGGCCAAGATGTATGGCAAAGGGCGGGTATTTTACTCTAGCCTGGGTCACACGAAGGAAGCCTGGGAGGACCCCGACGTGCGCAAGATGTACCTGGAAGCCGTGAAGTGGGCGATGGGGCGCACTGAGGGCAGTACAGCCACGCATCCTAAGGTCGATTAATCAGAAGCCGGTTAGCGGGCCGAAGCTTGCGGGAACCGAGTGGGGCCGCGCCACCGTGCCTCTCAGTTCCCGGGTAAGCTTTTGTTTTGCGGACCCTAAATGTAGCCCGGGGTTCCGCCGATGAACGGAACCGTGGACTGTGAGCGTCCTCTGTTGATCCCTCGGCGCCCGTGCAGCCTGCCCCCGTTGATCCTGCACCCCCTGGCAGGCGCCGGCAACCCGGAACGGATCGCCCTGAGCGCGCGGGCGAGCCTCATCCTGCAAGGGTTGCTCCCCAATGAGGAGACGCTGAGCGAGTCGGATTGGATGATGCGCCTGTTGGAGGGGCGATATTGTGAAATCCAGATGTTGTATTACATCGGCAAGGACCTGAGCCGATGGCTGGATCAATGCCTGGAGGTTGTGGGCCGCGATGAGGAGCTGCGCGGCGCCGGACTTCAGCGGGAGAGTTTCAGTTGCCTGCTGGTGGACGATCCGCCGGCGCAGGTCCGGCAAAAGCTCGACCGGTGGGGCGTCACGGGCTACCCGGCGATCTTCCGCCGGGCGCTGGCGTTGTGCGAGGTTTTCAGAGAGCTGCCTTCGCGCGAACTTCTGAGCGCCGCCTTCATCCAGCATCACTCCCGCTACGCGGATGCGGTGTATGCAGCCATGACCGCAGGGCCACACATCCCCACGATTCGTCCGGAGGATTTTCCTTTCGAGCTTTACGCTTCCGGTGAGTACGCGCGCCTGCTGGAGCAGCAGTGGGACAGGAGTTGAACGTGGCGGCCGCCGGCAGGCAGGATTCGATGGGAGACGGTATTGCGCGGCTGTTATAATCCGGCTATGGGCTTGCCACGCATCTGTTTGGTGAGGCTGAACTTCCCGGACCGGGGCTTGAAAGACATTCCCACGGAGACCCGGGAGCAACTGGAGCTGGCTGACTTGGCCTGCCGGGTGAAACCCGGGGCCAGGATAGCCATTGGGGCCGGCAGCCGGGGGATCGACAAGATCGACATCATTGTCCGGGCCGTGGTTGACTATTGGAAGGAGCACGGGGCCCAGCCGTTCATCTTTCCTGCGATGGGCACGCATGGAGGAGCAACCGCGGAAGGTCAGGCTGCGGTGCTGGCGCACTACGGCATCGACGAGGCGCGGATGGGGTGCCCGATTGTCAGCTCGCTGGAGGTCGTGTCTTTAGGCAAGACGCCGGAGGGCATCGAGACGTTCGTCGACCGCCACGCATACGAGAGCGACGGCATCTTCCTGGTCAACCGGGTCAAGTGGCACACGGACTTCGAGGGCAAGGTCGAAAGCGGATTGTGCAAGATGGCCGCCATCGGCATGGGCAAGTTCGCTGGGGCTCGCCAGTACCACGCATTCGGCCACCGGATCGGGCTGGATGTGGTGGTGAAGAGCGTCTACCAACACCTGATTCCGTGCGGCAAGTTGCTGGGAGGCCTGGCCATTCTGGAGGATGCGTACCATCAAGCGGCTCAAGTGGCCGCTCTCCCGGTGGCGTCGCTGATGGAGCGGGAAGCGGAGCTGCTCGAAAGGGTCAAGTCGTGGGCGGGCCGGATCCCGGGCAAAGAGCTGGACCTGCTGATCGTCGACCAGATGGGCAAGAACATCAGCGGCACGGGGATGGACACCAAGACCATCAACCGGAGCATGTACGGGGAGGCGAACTGCTATTCGACCGCACCCAGCATCGACCGCGTCTTCTGCCGGGAGATGCATCCACTCAGCTATGGCAACGCCATTGGCGTGGGGCTGGCGGACGTGGTCAAGGACCGGCTGGTAAGCCAGATCGACTGGGAGGCCACCTTCGTGAACTGCCTGACGGCCTGCACGCCGCGCGGCATCAAGACCCCGGTGCATTTTCCCGAGGACCGGCAGTGCATCGAGCGGATCGGCGGGACCACCGGACGGTTGAACCTGGAAGATCTGACGATCGCCTGGATCTCCAACACCAACGAGCTGGCCCGGCTGGCGGTCAGCGAGAACCTGCTGCCCGAGCTGACGCGGAACCCGCTGGTGGAGGTCGTGAGCGAGCCGTTTGAGCTGCCCTTTGACGAGAACGGGAATCTGCCGATGCTGCGGGAGGTGTTCGCACGGCATGGGGCCGGCGCCGGCAGGCCCGTGGTGGCGTAGTGAGCGCCGGCGCCGGGTTTCCGGAGCTCCTTAAAGCCGCTGCCGTTCCGCAGCCGGGGCCGGAATAGAACATAATAAGGTCAGCGGGCAGCAATCGTATTGCTTCCTCCCGAAGAGGAGTTACGCATGGTTTACAGGGCCGTTCTGGGATTCCTGATAGGGGCGGTGTTGACGGCAGCCGCGCAGGCGCCGCCGCAACCGCCCGTGGCGGGCAAAGTTGAGTTCCTTGAGTCGGCGCAGATTCAGCCGGGCATGAAGGGCTACGCCTGGACGGTGTTTGAAGGCGCGGATCCCGAACCGGTGCCGGTCGAGATTCTTGGGCTGCTGAAGAACGCGCTGGGCCCGAGGCAGGATTTGATTCTGGCCAAACTGGGCGGGCGGGCGGCGCAAACCAACGTCGCCGGCGGCATGAGCGGCAGCCCGGTCTACATCAACGGCAAGCTGGCGGGGGCCATCTCACGCCGGGTCAGCGTGTTTTCTCCGGATGCGATCTGCGGCATCACGCCGATCGAGCAGATGCTCGAGGTCGCGGCGATGGAGGAGCGCCAGAGCCTGCGCGCATCGGCCCGGGGCTCGGCGCCGTATTTGCCCGCTCCGTCTCCTTCCGAGCTGCTGGCCACGGTGGCCAGCGGGCTTCCGGCGGGCTGGACGCCGGAGAATCTGGCTACGTGGCTGGTCCCCATTGAAAGCCCACTGGTGTTTTCAGGGTTCCATGAGAGCGTTCTGCGCGAAGTCGCACCTTTGTTCCGCCAGCTCGGCATGACGGTGGTGCAAGGCGGCGGGGGCGGCGGGTCCGCCGATCCGACTCCCGTTCCGGGATGGGAAAAAGCGCTGCGCCCCGGCCAGGGAGTGGCGGGGCTACTGGTGGCGGGCGATATGACGGTGGCGGTGCAGGGCACGGTCACTTACAACGACGGCCGGCGTGTACTGGCATTCGGGCACTCGTTTCTGAACCTGGGTCCGGTGGAGATGCCAATGGGCCGCAGCGAAGTGGTCATGACGCTTTCTTCCAGCTACCAGCCCAATAAGTTCGCCAACGTGCGGGAGGTGGTGGGGGTGGTGCGGCAGGACCGGTCGGGCGGAGTGCTCGGGATCTTGGGCGAGAAGGCGGAGATGATCCCGCTCGCGGTGACCGTGCGCGCGTTGAAAGAAGACGGGACCGTGCGCTCGGAGAAGCGATTCCGGTACAGCGTCTTCGTGCAGGAGCGCTATACGCCGAATCTGATCATGACTACGCTTTACAACACAATCTCGGGGTTGAATGAGTTCAGCGAGCAGGCGACCTACCGGCTGAGCGGCAAGGTGGGGCTGGCGGGCGGGCGCAGCCTGTCGCTGACCACGATGCAAGCGCCCACCAGCTCGGGCGCCGCCGCGCCGTTGCTGGTGGCCAGCTACGTCGGCGACCGGTTCAACCGGCTCTTCCTAAATGCCGTGGCGCCGCCGCGGTTTACCGGAGCGGAAGTCACCGTGGATTTGCTTCCCGAGGCCCGGATCACCACCATCGAAAACGCCTGGGCGGCAGTGACCGAGGCGCGGGCCGGTGAGACCATCCCCGTGAAGGTGTTCTTGCGTCCCTTCCGCGGCGGGAGGATCGAGCGAGACCTGCAAGTACAACTCCCGGCCGGCTTGCCTCCGGGGCAGCACCGGATCCTGTTCAGCGACGCCGATACGCTGAACCGGCTCCAGGGGACGGCCGGGCGGATGAACCGCTTCATCGGACTGGATGAGACGATCGCCCTGATTAATCAGGAGCGGAGCAACAATCAGCTCTACGTTTCGCTGCTTCAGTCCTCTCCGGCGGTCTACTACGACGACAAGACCATGCCCAATCTGCCCGCCTCGGCGCTCAACCTGATGCAGTCCGGGCCGATGGCCAGCCGGCCGTTCGTAGCCAGCCGCGAGACGGTGATCGAACAAGCTGCGGTTCCCTTTGATACGGTCGTCAGCGGGAGCTATTCGCTGACCATTACGGTCAAGTAACCTCATTCCCATGTTCAAAAACATTCTGAAGCTCTCTGTTTTTTTGGCGGGTGTGTCCTGGCTGGGCGCGGTGCACACCTTGACCTGGCGCCAGTCGGCGGCCGAGGACTTTGAGAAAGGCACGATCGACAAGCTTTCGCTGCGCAGCGACGGGTTGCTGAGGCTGGCCCCGGCGGTGCGACAGATCTTGGATTCGCCGCTGCCTTATTTCTGGTGCCTGGTCGAAGATTCCAAAGGCAACGTGTACGCCGGGGGAGGCGGACCCGGCGCGCCTGCCGCCCGCATCTACCGCGTGGCGCCGGATGGGAACTCCCAGGTGGCGGCGGAATTAGAAGGTCTAGAGGTTCGCGCGCTGGCGGTCGACCGGCAGGACCGCTTGTATGCGGCCACGTCGCCCGATGGGAAGGTCTACCGAATCACCGCCGACGGCAAGCCGGAGCTGTTCTACGATCCTCAGGCGAAGTACATCTGGGCGATGGCCTTTGATACGAAGGGGAACCTTTATGTGGCGACGGGGGACCAGGGGCTGATCCACCGTGTCACCGCGGATGGCCGGGGCGCGGTGTTTTTCCGGACAGAGGAGGCCCACGCTCGGTCGCTGGCTCTGGACGCAGCGGGGAATCTCATTGTTGGGACCGAGCCGGGAGGTTTAGTATTCCGGATCACCCCTGCCGGGGAGGGATTGGTCCTCTATCAAACGCCGAAGCGCGAGGTGACCGCGGTTGCGGTCAGCCGTGACGGAGCGGTTTACGCTGCGGGCGTGGGGAACCGGCAGCCGGCGCCTCCGCCCGCTCCTCCCCCCGCTCAACAGCCGGCTCCGCCTCCTTCCCTGGCCGCCGGAGGTCAGGTCACGGTCCAGCTTCAACCAGCCCAGCCTACTGCGGCGGCTCCTCCGCCGGCGACTGCTCAGCCGCCCGTGGCGATCGCCGGAGGCTCCGAGATCTACCGGATTGAGCCCGACGGTTACGCCCACCGAGTCTGGAGCCATGCTCAGGACATTGTTTACTCGCTGGCGTTCGACGCCCAAGGTTTGCCTCTGGCGGCCACGGGCAACAAGGGCGTCCTCTACCGGATCGATTCGAGCGTGCTCTATACGACGCTAGTCAAGGTGTCGCCGACCCAAGTGACGGCGCTTTGTGCGGGCCGGCAGGGGCGCTTGTACGCCGCCACTGGGAACATCGGCAAGGTTTTCCAGATTGGGCCGGGGCTTGAACCGCAAGGCTCGATCGAGAGTGAAGTTTTTGACGCCGGATTGTTCAGCGCCTGGGGGCGGTTGATGTACCGCGGGGAGGAGCACGGCGGCGGGGTGCGTTTCGAGACCCGCAGCGGCAACCTGGACCGCCCTCGCGGCGGCTGGAGCCCGTGGGCGGCGGTGCCCCTGAGCGCTGAAGGGGGCCGTGTGCCATCGCCAGCAGCCCGCTTCCTGCAATACCGGCTGACCTTGAGCACCTCATCTGCCGGGACGTCGCCCGAGGTGGCGGCGGTCTGGGTGGCTTATCTGGCCAGGAATGCGGCGCCCGAAGTGGAGACGGTCGAGATCACGCCTGCCAACTACCGCTTTCCGCCCCAGTCATTGACGTTGACTCCCTCCCGGACGCTCACTTTGCAGCCGCTGGGGCGGGGCCGGAGGACGACTCCCGCGCCGGCCGCCTCGGACTCGGGCTCCGTGACCATGCAATACGAGAAGGGCCAGATCGGCGCGCGCTGGGCGGCGAATGATCCTAACGGGGACGAGCTCGTGTTCAAGGTTGAAATCCGCGGCGTGCAGGAGACGGAGTGGAAACTGGTACGCGATAAGGTGAAAGAGCGGCGCCTGTCCTGGGATTCCACTGCTTATGCCGACGGATGGTATCTGCTGCGGATCACGGCTTCCGATGCGCCGGATAATCCTGCCGGGCAGGAGCTGACCGGAAGTCTGGTGAGCGCGCCGTTTCTGATCGACAACAGCGCTCCGGAGATCCGGAACCTGACCGCGTCCCGCTCCGGCGGCAAGGCGACCGTGCGCTGGAGTGCGCGCGATGCGGCCAGCCTGATCCAGCGCGCCGAGTACTCGCTGGATGGCGGCGAATGGCTGCTGGTGCTGCCGACGACGCGGCTTTCGGATTCAGCGGAACACGACTACGTGCTGGAGTTGCCCGCGCTGGCGGCGGGCGAGCGGACCATCGCCGTACGCGTCACCGATGATTACGACAATCAGGCGGTGGCCAAAGTTGTGATTCGCTAAGATGGCCGGCGGCAAGCGGGGAAGCCGGGTGGGGGCAGTGGTGCGGCGCCTGCGCAAAGCGCCCGCCTCCGCGCGGCGCGATGCGGCTTTCGCCGCGGCAATCCGGCAGATCCCTCCCGGCAAGGTGGCCACCTACGGCCAGGTCGCGGCGGCAGCCGGCTATCCCCTGCATCACCGGCAGGTTGTGCAATTGCTCAGGCGGAGCGGAGACGCTTTGCCCTGGCAGAGGGTGGTGGGCGCGGGAGGAGTCATCCGGTTGCGGCGCGAGATGGCCCACGAGCAGCGCCTGCGGCTGGAGATGGAGGGCGTGTGCTTCCGAGCCGGGCGGGTTGTGATGGCGGACCACCAGCATCAGTTCCGTGCTTGGGAGCTGCCGCGCTGAGCGCGGTTCTGTTCTTCAGGCCAGCAAGTGCTGAGCGTGCATGATCCGGTCGCGCACGCGCACGCCGTTGGGACAGGCCACCGAACAAGCGGAGCAATCTTCGCAGCGGATCTGGCGGATCTCGCCGGGCAGCTCCAGGAAGCGCTCTCTGGCCAAAGCGAACTGCCCGTAGCCCTCGGCGTAGGTGGCAAAACGCAGCAGGTCGGGCACCGGCAGTCCGCGCTCGCAAGCGCCGCCGCAAGCGCCGCACATCCGGCAGTAGACCGGGCTGATGGCGGCGCGGAGGGATTCGAGGATCTGCTCGTCTTGCGCCGTGTACGGTTCCGCCATGGCGCGAAGATTCTCTTCGAGCTGATCGTGATCCGTCATGCAGACGATGGCGGTGTCTACGGACCGGTTGCGGAGAACCCACTTAATGGCGGCCACAGGCGCGCCCTTCATCCCGAGCACGCGTTTGAGCGCCGCGGGATCCGCGCCGTAGAGGCGGTCGCCGCGCCCCACCCGCTCGACACCTCCGGCCATGGTCTTCATGGCCACGATGCCGATGCCCGCTCGCCGCGCCTTTTCGATGGCGCTGGTCAGGCTCGTGAGGCGGGTCTGTTGGCTGTCAGAAGCGATGTTCTGCATGGCGAAGTTGTAGGTGGTCAACACGACGTCGGTCTGGCCGCGCTCGATCAGGTGTTCCAGCATGCGGTCCATGTTGAAGTGGGTGCTGACGCCGGCAAACCGGATCTTTCCCGCCTGCTTGGCGGCTCGCTGGACTTCCAGCAGTTCGTCGGTGACCTCGGCCGGGGTATTGCGGTTGTGGAGATACCAGATGTCGAGATAGTCGGTGCCGAGCTCGCGCAGGCTGGTCTCCAGATGTTGCTCGGCCTCCTGGCGGGTCTTGGCCAGCGACTTGCTCGAAATGATGACCTGCTTGCGGCGGCTCTTGAGGGCCGCACCGACCATCCGCTCATTGTTTCCGTTTTGATAGCTGCGGGCGGTGTCGAAGTGGACGATGCCGATGTCGGCGGCGCGTTCGATGACGGACGGGTCGGAGGTCGTCATGCAGCCGAACGAAAGGGTGGTGACTTTCAGTCCGGTCTTGCCCAGGGTGCGGTATTCGAGTTTCGGGGTCTGAGCCGAGTGAGCAGAAAGCGATGCCGCTGGAAGAGCGGCTGCGGCGGCCAGGAAGCCGCGCCGGGATGTGGGATAGGTCATGAACGAGTGCTCCTGTGGAAATGAAAATCAGAGCACTGAGTATAAAACACGGCGGGTGTGGAATAGTTCGCCAGTTGCTGTTCCAGGCGGCCGATGAGCCTCGACCAGAGCGTCTCCGGGTGAGGGTCAAAGACCAGGCGGGTCTCGCCCGGGAAAATGAGCCATTCGCCGGCCTCAATTTCGCGTTCCAGCTGCCCGGCGGCCCAACCCGTGTAGCCCAGATAGACGCGCAGGTTCTCCGAGGTGGCGCCGGCGCCGAGTTGTTTGTTCAGAAGGTCCGCGTCGGAGATCAGCTGGCAACCCTCGAGAATGCGGCGGGCGCCGGAGGGTGTGGAACGGGAGCGCAGCAGGGCCAAGACCGCGGTCTGGCCCACCGGTCCGCCCAGATAAACCGAGCCCGTGCTGGCGGGGGCGTTGCTGAGTCCCTTGAGCGCCTGGGACACAGGGATGGAGCTGACACGGTTCAGGATGAGTCCGGCCGTGCCGCGCTGATCATAGCGCACCAGCAGGATCACGGTGCGGGCGAAGGCGTCGTCGGAGATGTCGGGGCTGGCGACTAAGAACTTGCCCGTGGCCAAGTTCTCGATGCGGCGGGTCTCGGCCAAGGAGATGCGCGGAGAAGGGGACTCCCGGCTGCCGCACCCGGAGGCACACAGGCACATCAGCGCGGCCGGCAGGACCGAGCGCAGAAGGCGCCCGGCGCTGAGGCCGTTGCCTCGCCCGCTGTCCTCCATGCCCCTATTCTGACGCCATTGGCAGCAGCCTGGGAAGAGCCTCAGCCGGGCACGGCTGTGGAGGTGAGCCGCCGGCATCCGGCCGCTGCGGGCGGTGCTCAAAACGAGAAGGCATACTCCACCCCGGCCAACACTCCGCGGCCGGGCATGGCGACATTGAGGATCTCTTCGTAGCGGGCGTTGCCGAGGTTTGTCAACTGAAGGAAGGGGCGGAGGCGGCCCCGAGTGCGGGCCAGATAGAGGTCCGCCAGCGAGTAGGCGTCCCGCCCCAGCCGCTGGGTCACGCCGAGCCGGAAGCGAAGCGCCAATCCGGCAGGCAACGCGGCCTGGTAGCCGGCTAGACCGCTGTGGACGGGGTAGTTGAAGACGTAGCGGGATTGCAGATCGCCCAACGATTCGCGCGCGCCGCGCAGGCCGGTGTAGTGGAATTCCAGGGTTTGGAGCCGGCTGAGCCGGGCAGTGAAGGCAGCCTCCAGGCCCGTAAAGCGAAGCCGTTGGATATTGGTAGCGCGCCAGATGTCGGCCGGTGAGCGGCGGACGTAGTCGATGCCATCGGTTTCACGGCGGTGGAAGAGGGTGAGGTCGGCCCGAAGGCGGTCGCTGAGGAACCAGCCCGCCCCGGCTTCATAGCTCCAGGCCTTTTCCGGCCTCAGGTCTGGTGAGCCGCGGTTGCCGGGATCCTGGTAGTAGAGGTCGGTGTAGGAGGGGAGGCGGAAGGCGCGGCTGGCGGAGGCCCGGATTTTGAGGCGGCGGTTGAGCCAAAGGCCGGCAGCGGCGGTGGGGCTGAACGCGGATTGGCGGGAGCCGTAGAACTGCTCGCGCGCGCCCAGCGAGAGCGAGAAACGGCCCAGCGCACGGAAGTCGGCTGCGCCGTAAAGAGCCCCGCTATGGCGGCGGTGGCGGCCCAGATTCGTGCTCTGGATCCGGTCGCGAAGGCCTTCGGCGCCATAGTGCAGGCGGGTATTGGGGCCGAGGTCCTCGCGGCGGCGGAAGGCGAGCTGATAGGCCTCGGTGAGGTGACGGTTGGTGAAGACCTGGGGGCGGTCGCGGTAGAGCACGAACAGGTCCGTGTGGCGGCGGCCGGCGAAACTCACCTGCGTGCGCTCGCCGAGCGGCTGGCGGACAGCGCCGTACCAAACGCGGGTGCGCTCCCAGGAGGGGTAGTTGCCATAAAAGTTTTGCGCGCCGAAGGGGCGGTCGCTGTGGCCGAGCAGAAGCGAGGTGGTCCCGAGCGCCGTGGACAAGCCGGTGCTGGAAGCGAGCGACAGATTGCGGTAATCGCGGTTCGGCTGGAAGCCGGAGGAGAAGTCCCGCAAGGCCGAAAGGAGCTGGGTCCAGCGGCCGCGCACGGCGGAGACCGTGAGCCGCTGCTGGTTCACGCCGAAGTTGCCAACGCCGGTGCGGAGCCGGATCTCGGAGGATTCGGGAGGGGCGGTGACCAAATTGATGGCGCCGCCCACTGCGTCGGAGCCGTACAGGGTGGAGCCGGCGCCCCGGAGTACCTCGACGCGGGAGAGGTTCTCCAGCGGCAGCGGAAGGTTCAGATTGTGGTGACCCGTCTGCACATCATTGAGCCGCAATCCGTCGAGAAGCACCAAGGTCTGGCCGAAGGTCCCGCCGCGCACGGAGACGTCCGCCTGGATGCCGCCGGGAGCGCGCTGGCGCAGGTCGACGGAGGGATCCAGGCGGAGCAGGTCGATGATGGAGCTGGATAGCAGCAGTTGATCACGGACGTCGATCACCCGGACCGAGCGGTCCGCTTCTTCTAACGGCACCGGCTCATAGACGCCGGTCACCACGACCACTTCTCTCCGCTGCGCGTAGACCGCAGACAGGATCAGCAGCGACAGCGTGCACAAGGATAACGTCCGCAAAAACCGAGGTCCAACCAACATAATTCCTTTCATTTTAGCCGTTGGACCGAAGTGGCGCGGCTTGTGATTGGCCCTGAAAAAAGTAGACAATCTTGGGAGATGAGCCGAATTCTGATGGTCGCCAGCGAAGCGGCGCCGTTTATTAAGACCGGCGGGCTGGCGGACGTTCTGGGCGCTTTACCGGCGGCGCTGGCGGAGCGCGGCGAGCAGGTGGCGGTGGTGCTGCCCTGGTACGGCGAAGCGCGGGTGGAGGCGAGCCGGTGCGTGTTGGAGGAGTTCCCGGTGTGTGGCGGACCGGCGCGCTACGGCGTGCGGGTGCACGAAGCGGTTTGGCGCGGCGTGCCCTATTTTTTGGTAGAATGCGCCGAATTATTCGGGCGCAAAGGGATTTATTTCGACGAAAAGGGCGATTTTCCCGACAACCACGTCCGATTCGCCGTTCTCAACAAGGCGGCGCTGGCGGTGGCGCGCCGGCGTTTCCGTCCGGACATCGTTCACTGCCACGACTGGCAGGGCAGTCTGGCGGCCATTTATCTGAGGTCCGTCTTCGCCGGGGATCCCGTGTTTTTGGGGGTCAAGACGCTGTTGACCATTCATAACTTGGGCTACCAGGGGATCTTCCCGGCCGAGACGCTGCCTGCGATGGGGCTGGACGCCACTGTGTTCCATATCCAGGGCGTCGAGTTCTATGGCAAGGTGAACCTGTTGAAGGGCGGCATCCTGTACAGCGACGCGTTGACCACCGTCAGCAGGGCTTACGCGCGCGAGATTCAGACGCCGGAGTACGGCTGCGGGCTGGAGGCGGTGCTTGCGGCGCGCAGTTCAGTGCTGACGGGCATTCTGAATGGCGCGGACTACTCGGAATGGAGTCCGGAAACGGACCGTTACCTTCCGGCGCACTACTCCCGAGAGGATTTGGCGGGCAAGCAGGTTTGTAAGCGCGCCTTGCTGGCCGAGCTGGGCTTGCCGGAGGCGTGCATGGAGCGGCCGCTGGTGGGGATCGTCTCACGGCTGGTGAGCCAGAAGGGATTTGACTTGATCGAGGAAGCCGCACCGGAGCTAATGAAGTGCGGCGTCTGCCTGGCCGTCCTTGGGACGGGGGAATCCCGTTACGAAACGTTTTTCCGGACACTGGTTGCCGCGCATCCGGACCGTGCGGCCGCGCGCATCGCTTACGACAACCCGCTGGCGCACCGGATCGAAGGCGGGGCCGACATCTTTCTGATGCCCAGCCGGTACGAGCCTTGCGGCCTAAACCAGATCTACAGCCTGCGCTACGGAACCGTGCCCGTGGTCCGCGCCACCGGGGGGCTGGACGACACCGTGGACGAGGAAACGGGATTTAAGTTCCGGGAATACTCAGCCGCAGCCATGATGGGGGCCTTGAAAGAAGCGCTGGCGGCCTACCGCAATCCGGAACGCTGGCGCGCCTTGCAGCGGGCGGGGATGGCGCGGGACTACTCCTGGGCCGCCTCGGCAGCGCAATACAGCGCTTGTTACCGGAAACTCCGGCTTGCATCCTAATAGCAGAAGATTTCATCCTATCCTCTAAGGAGATTGGAATGGCTGGTCCCAATACGCTGACTTTTTCGGACGCGACCTTTGATCAGGAGGTCTTGAACTCGCCGGTGCCGGTGCTGGTGGATTTCTGGGCGGAATGGTGCGGCCCCTGCCGCATGATGGAGCCGACCATCGACGCCATCGCCACCGATTACAGCGGGCGCGTCAAAGTCGGCAAGCTGAACGTGGATGAGAACGGCAACACCGCCATGCGTTACGGCATCCGGGGGATTCCGACCCTGCTGCTGTTCAAGGGCGGCAAGGTCGTCGATCAGCGTGTCGGAGCGATCGGCAAGAGTGAAGTCCAGCGGATGCTGGACGCCCACCTGAGTTGAGGCTCCGATCCTGCCACGATTTGGCGAGTGGCGGCAATAGGATCAAGGGGCATGTCCGGCCGAAGCGGCCCGCGCGCCTAGGCACGGGCCGCGGCCGGTAACGGGCCGGCAAAGTTACTTCTTCGAAGCCCGCTCTTTTTCGAGCTCCGCCAGACGGCGCTTCAGGTACTCCTGGTATTCCTTCTTCAACTCGGGATCCCTGGGCGAGCCGTAGATCTCGCTGGACTTGTACTTGCCCTCATCGAACTTCTTGCGCGTCCACTCATCGTGAATATGAGTGGTGTCGGCGCGGTCGAGCATTTGCTGCACGCGGGTGGGGGCGACGAAGTTAACGCCTTCTCGGTCGCCCACGACCAAATCGCCCGGCAGCACGGTCACCGTGCCAATCCGGACGGGGATGTTCCAGCCGGCTACGGTGACGCCGCTGATGGCCGTCGGATCGGCGTGTCTGAAGTACAGGGGCATCTCCATGGTGGCGATTCCCTCCAGGTCCCGAATCGACCCGTCCACGACCATGCCCGCGGCCTTGGTGGCGCGCATGATGTAGTAGAAGAGGTTGTCCCCCACGAAGGTACCGCCCTCTTTTTTGCCGAACAAATCCACGCAGATGACGTCGCCGGGACCAAGCATGTCGATCACGGTCTGATTATTCAGCGTGGTGATGCCTTTGGCCTTAGCCCGGGAACGCGCGAAGCCGTCCAAATCGGGCCGCGCAGGCAGAAACATCACCGTGAAGGCGCGCCCCACCATTTTTTTGCCGGGGTGCAGGATGCGAAAGCCATCCGTGTAGTTATTGCCCATCATCTCCTCCGAGGAGAGGTCTCGGGCGCGTTCGAGCAGATGATCCGGAATGCGGGGGCGGCCGTCCGGGAAACGCTCCCAGCCGTCGGGGATCGGCGTCAACTCAATCAACTCTTCCTTACTGAGCGTAAAAACCTGGGCGCTGAGATGCGACGGGGCCAGCATAATTGCTCCCGCTGCGCTCAGCAAAAGACCCAAGGTCCACCGGAAGACTCTGCTTCCAGTTCTCTTTTTCATCTTGTCCTCCCTAAAGTTCAACCGGCGGCCGGCCTAAGGGCTTGCCGCTGGTTCTGTGGTCTTCCCGATTGTACCCCAGTGCGTTCCGAGAATGGCCTATTGCGAACTCGGCGCGGCTGCGCGACTCGAGAAGCAGCGCCTCAGCGCTCCGTGGCCGAAAGCAGGAAGCGGAGGCGGTCCGCGAAGTTGGCTCCGGACTCGGTCCACAGGCGGCGGCTTTCGACCGGTAGGGCGGAGTCCAGATCGTGCGACAGGCGGACGACGCTCTGGAGGTTGGAGTGGATCTTCTGCTTACCGGGGGGATCGCCGGGCGGGGGCTCAAACAGGGTATCGGGGCCGAGTTCTATGCGCAAGTGGTCGTTGCCCTCCTCCTCGAAGCCGGGGCCGAAGCAAGCCAGTACGACGGGGGACGGGCGCAGTTGCCACTCGCGTTCCCGCTGCCAGAGATCCCAGTAGCCGTACACCAAATAGGCGCAGTCCGGACTGAGGAATTCGGACGCCGCCTTCGCGACGGCCACAGCGTCCGGCGGCCCGTTGATGGCGATTTCGGCCAGCGGCGGCTCGGCGTAATCCAAGGCGTGAACCCTAAGGGAAGAGAGGCCGGTGGCCGACAAAGAGAAAGGGAAAAGGCTCAGCAGCGTTTCGAAGTGGCGCATCATGGTGCGCTCTTCGTAGCCGCGCAGGCGGTACGAAAGATAGATCCGGTCGGCCACGATCGGAGTCTTTAACGTTTCTCGGTGATCGTGACCGGGCCAGATACCCGGAAGTCGAGGCGAGTTTCGACAGGCAACACCACTTCCCTGCCCCGGGTGGCGGCCACGGTTCCGGCGCCGGCGGCTCCGCCAATGCCCGCGCCGATGGCCGCGCCCTTGCCTCCTCCGGCGATGGCTCCGATGGCCGCGCCGATGCCCGCACCGATGCCGACCTTCTTAGCATCCTCCCCGCGGCTGGTTTCGCCCTGCTTACGGAAAGGATCGGTCGGGATTTGGACCACCTGTCCGTCGCTGGTGTGCAGGCGGGTCACGTGAATGCTCAAGCTGGAAACGCCTCTGACGCGCCCGGCTTGCTCGGCTTCCAGCACGCGGCCTTCGACGCGCGCGCCGCGCTCGGCGATGATGAAGCCATCCACGATCAGCGGCTTGTCGAGCGTGGCGGTGAAGGTGTCACCAGCCTTAAGTTTGCCCGAATCCAGGGTCTCCGCCAGCCGGACCGATAGCAGCGTACCTGCCGGGATGGTCACGGTGCGGGGCGGAGGAGGGGCCGCAGGCGCAGGAGGCGGAGTAGGCGTGGGCGCCGCGGCTGTGGCAGGCGGCGAGACTTCGGCGGGCTTGACGGCCGGAGTTTCCGTTCGGGCCGGAGCTGCGGATTCCGCCGGAGGCGCAGGGGTTATCTGAGCCGTTTCCGCGGCCGGCTGGCGGGCGGCCGCCTTCTTGGTTGACGGTTTGGGAACCGGCGCCGGAGAGGGTTTTTCAGCCACAGCGTCGACGGCGGAAGCGGCGGTTGCCGCTTCAACAGGTTCTGCGGGAGTCGATTCAGCGGTTTGCTCAGCCGGCGGTACGGCAGGCGGCGCTTGCGCCTGCTGCTGGCCGCGCCAGACTACGAACAGCAGCGCGCCCACGGCGATGAGGGCAACGAGGATTCCCACTTGGACGATCTTCATGGAGATCTCCTTCCACCTGTTATTATGCGACGCCGCAGCGCGGGATTCTGTTTCGCCGGATTGACGGCGGAAAGTGCGGGAACCGTCCGTGGCGGCGCATCGTTCCGAAGTGCGGCCGGCCGGGCGCAAGACGCCAGCAGCTAGAATGAAAGAGAGGCCATGACGTTTCCCGAAGCCTTCCAAATCGGTCCCGTGCGCATTGGTCCGGCCACGGTTTTGGCGCCGATGGCGGGCATCACGGACACCCTGTTCCGGCAATTCGTGCGGCGGCTGGGCGGCTGCGGGCTGATTATGACCGAGTTCACCAGCTCCCACGGCGTGCTCAGCTCCGAAAAGAGCCGCAAGCCGGGGCGGACCATGAAGTACCTGGCGTTTGAACCGGACGAGCACCCGATCTCGGCCCAGCTTTTCGGGTCGGATCCGGAAGTGATGGCGCAGGCGGCCCGCATTTGCGAGGAGCTCGGGTTCGACATCGTGGATATCAACCTGGGCTGCCCAGTTAAGAAGGTGGTGCGGTGCAACGGCGGCTCCGGACTGCTGCGCGACCTGCCCTTGGTGGAAAGAATCGTTCGCGCGGTGCGGGCGGCCATCCGCATTCCACTCACGCTGAAGTTCCGCTCTGGTTGGAACGAGGAAGAGATCGTGGCCGTGCCCCTGGCCCGCTTGGCCGAAAACTGCGGCGTGGATGCGGTGGCGCTGCATCCGCGCACGCGGGAGCAGGGCTACGCGGGCAAAGCGGACTGGCGCCGGATTGCTGAGGTCAAGCAGGCGGTGCGCATCCCGGTCATCGGCAACGGCGATATCGTGACGCCCGAGGATGCGGTGCGGATGGTCCGGGAGACGGGCTGCGACGCGGTGATGGTGGGCCGGGCGGCGGCCTATAATCCGTGGATATTCCGCCAGTTGCAACAGTACCTGGAAACCGGCCGCTATGAGCAGCCCTCGGCCTGGGACCGGTATCAATTGATGCGGACGTATTATGAGCGCCTGCTGGAGCGGCCGGAGGCGGACACCATCGGCAAGATGAAGCAATTTGCGTCTTATTTCAGCCACGGGCTGCGTAATGGCGCTCGTCTGCGCTACGAGATCCACCACGCGCATAGCGCCGGGGAGATCCTGGAGCGCCTGGACCGTTTCTTCGAAACGGAGCTGGCCGCTTCCCCCGCCTGAGCCGATGAAAAAGGTTCAACTGGTCACCGACGGCGCCTGCCTGGGGAATCCCGGACCTGGCGGCTGGGCTTGCATTCTGCGCTACGGCCCGCACAAGCGCGAGCTCTCGGGGGCGGAGCCGGAGACGACCAACAACCGGATGGAGCTGACGGCGGCCGTGGAGGGGCTGAGCGCGCTGCGCGAACCGTGCGAGGTGGAGATCATCACCGATTCGCAATATCTGAAAAACGGGATCACGAGCTGGATCCGGCAATGGAAGAAAAACGGCTGGCGGACCGCGGACCGGCAGCCGGTCAAGAACCGTGATCTGTGGGAGCGGCTGGAGGCGCTCACGGCGCGGCACAAGACGCGGTGGGTTTGGACACGCGGGCACGCCGAGCACGAAGACAACAACCGGGCCGATGAGCTGGCGCGGGAAGCCGCTCTGCGTCAGTCCCGGCGGCGGCAGTCTTAGAATGGTCTTAATGGCTCGAGTCTTGTGGATGATCCTGCTGACGGCTGTGACGGGTCTGGCGCAGCCGGTTTCCGTAGGGATCAAGGGCGGCGTGCCGCTGGCCGATTCGGTGAAGATCCTCGACAAATCGACCTACACTTCAGACAAAGCCCCGGCGGTCTTCGGACCGGCGGTGGAGGTGCGGTTGCCGCTGGGGCTGGGCGGGGAAAGCGGGCTGTACTACCGTCGCTTGGAGTACGCTTCGGGCAACACCCGCACGGCGGCGCAAGCCTGGGAGATTCCCCTGCTGGTGAAGTACCGCGCCCCGGGGGACCATCTGAGGCCATTTCTGACAGCGGGGCTCAGCGCGCGATGGCTGGCGCGCTTCAAGCAGCGCATTGCGCCGGCGGGCACGGCGCCGGGCTCGGTAATTGCCGAAGAACCGCCGGAGCTGCGGCAGCGTACAGCCTGGGGTCCGACCCTGGGAGGCGGACTAGAGCTGGGGCTATTCGGGATCCGGATTTCCGGCGAGATGCGGTACACTCGCTGGGGTTCGGCCAGCCTGAAATCGGCCCTGGGCGGGCTGGCCACGCAGTTGAATCAGGCGGACGTGCTGCTGGGTCTGATGTTTTGAGGAGCTTATGACCATTTGGAAGCGGAAGCGGAGCAGGCGGACGCCGGAGCCGGAAGACGTGATCCGCAGCCGTGTCGCGATCTTTGGAGGCACCTTCGACCCGATCCACAACGCCCATTTGACCGTGGCGCAGGAGGCGCTGGTGCAGTTCCGGTTGTCGTCGGTTCTGTTCGTGGTGGCCTCCAACCCGCCGCATAAATCGGGCTCCACCCACGCCAGCTTCGAGGACCGCTTCCGCATGGTGGAGTTGGCCTGCGAAGGCCACCCTGGCTTTGTCCCCTCACGCATCGAGGAACACGAGGAGATCAGCTACACCATCCACACCATCGAGAGGGTGAAGGCGGTGGGCGGCCCGGAAACGATGGTTTACTTCTTAATCGGCGCCGACGCCTTTGCCGAGATCACCTCCTGGCACCGCTGGAGCGATGTGGTGCGGGAAGTGGCCTTCATTGTGGTGACCCGTCCCGGCCACCATTACCAGACCCCGCCCGGGGCGACCGTCTACCGTCTGGACACCCTGGCCATGCCCGTGTCGTCCTCGGAGATCCGGGCGGCGCTGGCGGCCGGGCTGGAGCCACCGGAGCTGCCGCCGGCGGTGATGAACTACATCCGCGAGCGCGGGCTCTACGGCTATCCGGCGGCGGTGGCGCGGGGCGGCGAAGGGAAAGTTTCATGAAGTTGAAGCGTTGTTTTCACGATTCTGTAATCAACGGTGCGTTACTCGTGGGATAGAACCCCATGAAAAAGATCGTTCTCATCGAGGATGACGCCGACTTATTTGCGCTGCTGAAGTATAACCTCGAAAAGGAAGGTTATACGGTTACCGGAGCGCAGACAGGCAAGGGCGCCCTGGAGCTGTGCCGGCGGGAGAAACCGGGCCTAATCATCCTGGACATTCTGCTGCCGGACACCGACGGGCTGGAGATTTGCCGGGGCATCCGCTCGGACCCGGAGCTGGCCCATATCCCGGTGATCTTTTTGACGGCCAAGGCTTCGGAGACGGACCGGATCGTGGGGCTGGAGCTGGGGGCGAACGACTACATCGTCAAGCCGTTCTTCGTGCGGGAGCTGATCGCCCGGGTGAAGATCCAGTTCCGCGACCGCAGCGAGCCGGCGCCGCTGCTTCAGGCGGGCCCGCTGGAGCTGGACCGGCGGAGCTTGCAGGTGCGGGTGAGCGGCGAGCGGGTGGCGCTGACGCCGACCGAGTTCAAGCTGCTGGAGTTTCTGATGAGCCGCCCCGGGGTGGTCTTCAGCCGGGACCAGCTTCTGGACGCGGTCTGGGGCCACGGGCGAGCGGTGACGGCGCGCAGCGTGGATGTGTACATTCTGCGGCTGCGGCAGAAGATCGAGCGCGGCCCGCAGGCGCCGGTGTTCATCCAGTCGGTCCGCGGCTTCGGTTACAGCTTCTCCCCTCCCTCCCAGGCGGCTTGAGTCGGGCCTTGCCCGGCTGGGCTCATAGGCATGTCTCCCAACCAGAACCGCGCGGCCATTGGGCGCTCGCATTGCCTCCGCAGGACCTGCGCATGCAGCCTGCCCAACCAATCTACAATGTTGGGTGATGAAATCCACGGAGCACGTTAATCCGGAGTCTCGCGCGGGAGCCGCACGCCCCAACCCAAAAGCACCAGACCGTATCAGCCGCCGCGGATTCCTCCGCACGGGCGCCGGCGCGTGGATGCTGGCCACCGCGCCGGTCGCGGCCGCGGGCGCCGAAGATCCCTGGAAGGCCGTGCCGGGGATTCTCAGCCGAATCCGCCCGCCGCGGTTTCCCAAGCGGGATTTCCTGCTGACCGACTACGGCGCCGTGGCAGACGGCCGGACGTTATGCACCGAGGCATTCCGCCGGGCGATCGAAGCGTGCAGTCAGGCCGGTGGGGGGCGGGTGGTGGTTCCCGCCGGAGAGTATCTTACCGGACCGGTGCGCCTGCTGAGCGGCGTGAATTTGCACATTTCGGCCGGCGCCAGGGTACGATTCAGCACCGATACCCGGCTGTACCTGCCGCCGGTGCTCACAAGGTGGGAGGGGGTCGAGTGCATGAACTACTCGCCCCTGATTTACGCCTTCGGTCAGGAGAACATCGCGGTGACCGGCGAAGGCGTGCTCGACGGCCAGGCGGACAATGAGCACTGGTGGCCCTGGTGCGGCAAGGACACTTTCGGTTGGAAAGCGGGATCGCCCTCGCAAGCGGCCGCGCGGAGGCGGCTGTTCGAGATGGGGGAAAACGACGTGCCGGCCACGGAGCGGGTCTTCGGAGAGGGAGGCTATTTGCGCCCGAACTTCCTCCAGCCCTACCGCTGCCGCAACGTGCTGATCGAGGGCGTGACCATTCACGGGTCGCCGATGTGGCTGGTGCATCCGGTGTTGTGCACAAACGTGATCGTGCGGCGGGTCAAGGCCGTCAGCCACGGTCCGAACAACGACGGCTGCAATCCCGAAAGCTGCCGGGACGTTCTCATCGAGGATTGCTGGTTCGATACCGGAGACGACTGCATTGCGGTCAAGTCCGGCCGCAACCGCGAAGGGCGTCGGATCGCTGCGCCTTCGGAAAACATCGTGATCCGCCGCTGCCAGATGAAGGACGGCCACGGGGGAGTGACCATCGGCAGCGAGGCCTCAGGCGGCGTGCGCAATGTGTTCGCCGAGAACTGCCGGATGGACAGCCCGAACCTGGACCGGGTGCTGCGGCTGAAGACCAACTCCGTGCGGGGCGGATTCATCGAAGGCATCTACATGCGGAATGTCACGGTCGGGCAAGTGGCGGATGCCGTGCTGCACATCGACTTGTATTACGAGGAGGGCGACAAAGGGCAGTTTCCCCCGGCGGTGCGGGAGATCGAGATGCGTGGGGTCGTTAGCCGCAAGAGCCAATATGCCTGGTACATGCGCGGATACCGCTCGGCGCCCATCCGGGATGTGCGCCTCACGGATTGCCGCTTCGACGGCGTCCTCAAGGATGCCGTGGCTGAGAACGTGGAGGGGTTGAAACTGACGCGGGTGCGCGTGAATCACCGGCCCTACACGACCAACTAACCGCTATCCCCTCCCTGTCAACAGGCCTGCGGAGAAAGCGCCCTACCGTGTCGCACAAAAGCGCCGGGACCCCAAGGGCGCACGCGGGGAATTACCGCGCCAGCCATCCAGACTCTTCCCAAAGAGCGCCCGGATGCGGGCCGACGCGGCCCGCAATTTGACCGTACAGATACGCTCTTTTCACGGATTCTTAACTGGAAGCAGCTAGACTGGCGATTGACTGAGGTCAGACTATGAAACTTGTCAAGATTTTGATTGTTTCCGTATTTGCGTTTGGTGCGTTCTTACAGGCCTTGAACGGGCAGAGCGGCCCCACGGGCGGTTTATCCGGAGTGGTGCGAGACGCCGCGGGCCTGGTGATCCCCAACGCGGATGTGAAAGTGTTTGGAGAAGAGATTGGCGTACAGCGGGAGACCAAAACGAACGGAGAGGGTTACTGGGAGGTGCGCTTCCTGCCGGTGGGGTCTTACCGGGTGGAGATCGAAGCACCGGGATTCCGCAAGCAGGTGCAAACGGCAGCTTCGGTCGAGGCTGCGGTCCTGCACACGCTGAACGCGCGGCTGGAGGTCGGTCCCGTGGCGGATGCGGTGACCGTCGTGGGCGAAATGCCTTTGGTGAACACGAGTTCGTCCACAAGCTTCCGTCAAATTGACACCAAGGAACTGTTGCAGGTGCCCACGTCAACCCGCAGCTTCACCCATCTTCTGGCGGCTGAACCGGGAGTGAGCGCCGATCTGCCGCCCGTGCTGGTCAACGGAACGGGCAACATCTCGCCGTCAGTGAACGGACTGCGCACAACTTCCAACAGCGTGCTGTTCAATGGCATCGACGCGACCAACCTTTCGAGCAATGAAGGTTCGTTGACGGACAACATCGCGCCGGCGCCGGAGACGCTGCAAGAAGTGAAGCTGCAAACCAGCATGTACGACGCCGGCGTCGGACGTTCCGGCGGCGGCAATTTCCAGTTGGTGACGCGGGGCGGCAGCAGCGATCTGCACGGCTCGCTGTACGGGTTTTTCCAGAACGAGATTTTTAACGCGAACGACTTTTTCTACAATCGGGATGGCAT
>JAIMAR010000345.1 GCA_023511855.1 Bryobacteraceae bacterium | reverse complement strand
GCGCCCCGGCCGCCTTCGTTCACAGCAATCCGCCGCGCTCGCGACGAGCGTCCACCTCGTCTGCCGCCCGCGCCCCGACAACGCTCCGGTCGGTGACTGGGCGGAGGTGCTGCGCGAACTTCCCAGGCGCGTGGGCGATTGGATGGAGCGGCTTCAGGGCGAGGGCATCCGTGGCGCCGACCTGGTCTTCGCCTGTATCGGCCCGGCGCTGGAGATCTTCAGCCGCTACACGCGCGTCGAGACGGCGGATGGCCGCGAGGTGCCGCTCGCCGAGTTCCTGGAGAAGGTTTGGGAAGTCGTGGGCCGCTCGGCCCTCGAACAGGTGCTTGGCACGGCCGAGGCCAAGGCCAGGAACGGAGCTGCGGGCGCTGTCGAAGAGGACGCGCGGCTCACGGCTCTGTTCCTCTGGACCCTCCAAAGTACCAACGGTGAATGGGCGCCAGCCGGGCCCGCCGAGACCGATGAGGATGACATCCCCGTCGAGGATGAAGAGGAAGAGGAAACCTCCTCGGGGAAGGCGAAGGGCTATGCGCTTGTCTTCGACGTGGTCCGACGTTTCGCCCAGCCCCTGGGGATCAACTTACCCAAGTGGGAAGGCCGGATCATCGAGACGAAGAAGGGCGTGGTCCGCCTCTTGCCGGTCACGGAGCGGGCCAGAATTCTTTTTGGGAAGGACGGTGCGGAAGCCGTCGCCGTACGACTGGAAAAGGCCCCTGCGGCAAACATCCACCAACTGACGCTCTTCACGGAGAACGAGGGGGAGGCGACGGCGAAAGGCAAGGGGCGCGGCCGCGGCCGGAGGAAGACCGGTGCGGACGTGCCGGACGAGGCCCTGGAGACCAGCCGCGAAGCCACGACGCTCGACCGGGTTCACATGGCCATGCTGCTCCAGGCCGGCGGTCGGGCCAACGCATTGCGGGCTCTCCTCAAGGCGGAGCAAGAGCGCGGGCCGGACTTTCTGCGGCTCGCCAACGCGCTCTCCGCCCTCTACCCAAAGGGCAGCGAGGAGAAGCGCCTGCTCGATGCGATGCTCCTGGCGGTCCCAAGGTGATGGAAATGAACGTGTCGTCCACACGAAGAATCTGGCAGCTTGCTGGTGGGCAGGCGACCCGGCCGTATGCGGACGTCTTCTTGAAGTACGGCGTCGGCCTTATCGGTCCGGGAGACGCGGGCCCTTGGAAGCCGGAACGGGACGATGATGAGTTCGAAGGAGGCTTTGTCCGCCGCTTCGCCAGCGAGGTCCAGGTCGGCGACGTCTTCCTGCTGCGCACGGGGATCTCGAGGATCTGCGCGGTTGGGATCGTGGCGAGCGAGTACCTGTACCTCAACCAGTTCGACGACGTGAACGGCTGGGACCTTCAGCACGCGCGCCGCGTGCGCTGGCAGCCGTTGGCGCAGCCCCACGAGTTCGGCAAGTCGGTTTTCGGCGCCAATCCTCCGCGCCTGTCGCGCGTCCAGAACGAAGAGATCCTCGACTACGCCAATCGCTTCCTGAATTCGCCTCCCAGGCACTGGCAGACGGCAGCGTTACCGGAGCTTCCGCCGGAGGAACCGCCCCTCGAGGACGTCCCCTCGGCTCTTCAGGGCCTCGTGGCGGCCGCCAACGACCTCGTCCCGCTCTTGTGGGATCGGCAGGCTTTCGGCGAGCATCCGAGCGAGGACGAAATGGTCGCGCACTTCGTGGTTCCGTTCCTCCGGGCGCAGGGCTGGCCGCAGGAGCGCATTGCTGTCAAGTGGCGGTACATCGATGTGGCGGTGTTTCGGGCCCTGCCACGGACCCCGGAGAACTGCCACCTCGTGATCGAGGCGAAGCGCCTAGGTGCGGGCGTGGAAGGAGCCCTGGAGCAGGCGAAGGGGTACGTCGAAGCGCTGGGTACGCCCCGGGACGTGGTCGTGACCGACGGCATCCGCTACCGGATGTATTCCTGCCAGAGCGCGTTCGAGCCGATCGCCTACGCGAACCTCGCGCGACTGAAGAAGTCTGCGATAGAGCTGTTCGCGCACATGAAAAGACCGTAGGCGGTGTTAAGATAACCTGTAGTTAGGCGGATAGCGAGAGAGCCGACGCGATGATCAAGAACAATCCGACGAATGTTGTGGCCGCATTCGAGATTCTACTCGAGGAAATCGAGACAGAGATTGACTTTACCAATCGAGTCGGGTCGCGGGCATTTGAAGCCCGTGATTATGATCGCGCTCGGGAAGCCCTCGAACTGGCAGCTCAGCTGACCGCGTATCGAGACAAGCTCGCTGCATTCCGGCGTGAGTGGGATCGCTTGGTTCCGGTTGCCGACGAAGAAACAGAGGATACTGAGACAACGGAAAGTCGTCGGAACCTGGGCCGACTTCGTCGTGGTCTTCGCACGCCCGAGGATGCCTACTATCGACCGATTCTCCGCGTCCTTGAACGCCGGGGCGGATCGGGACAGGTAGGCGACGTACTGGAAGAAGTTCGCGAGGAGATGAAAGGAATCCTACGAGACGTGGACTTTGAACCACTCGCTTCCGATCCCCACAACCCCCGGTGGCGGAATGCCGCCCAATGGGCACGGCACTCAATGGTAAACGAAGGTCTTCTCAAGACCGGCAGTCCGCGCGGTGTGTGGGAGATTACCGAAAAGGGACGGGAGTATCTGAAGGAGACCGCCTAACACGCCGCTGCAGCCCACCGCCTTCGGCGGCGGCTGAGCGGCATGCCGATCGGAGGTAACGACGATGACCATCACGGATCGAATCGAAATCAACCCCAAGATCATGCTTGGGAAGCCCGTGATCCGGGGAACGCGTATCCCCGTCGAACTCATCCTACGCAAGCTCGGCGAGGG
>JAIMAR010000344.1 GCA_023511855.1 Bryobacteraceae bacterium | reverse complement strand
ACATCCACCCGCATGCCCGGCACAACAAACCCGGCGAGCCCGACCACCTCGTTCACCTTGACCGCGCAGGCGCGTTTGCCGTTGGGGATCAGCGCCGCCAATCCGCCTCCTGCCCCAGCTCGCGCCAGGCGCAGCTCCACAACCAGTTCCCCTTCCAGGATGGTGGTCACAACCCCGCGGCCCAGCGCGTCTTCGCGCTTGGTAATCGCGCCCTTCGGCAAATTGCCCGGCCACTGCGCCGTCCGGATGTCGTTCTCCTTGATGACTGTGCCCGCCTCCAAAGTACGGGCAGCCACGAGCACCGTTTGGCCTCCTCGCTCTGCACCTGAGCCGCCCGGCCGGACTGCCTTATAGACGGCAAAGCTCGCCAAGCTTGCCAGCACGAACGCGATTCCCAAAATCGTCATTACCAGCTTGTTCATCGCGCCTCCTAAATTTACCTTCAGCTGTTAGCCGTCCCGTTGCCGGAGGAATCCCCCTCAGTCTTCCCCGCAACTTGGAAGCCACTCTCGGGCGCATCTTCTGCACCGTGACGGATCAAACCATTCCGCGGTCAGAGTGACGTTACCCAACACGAGCGTCTACCGGCGTTTACATTCCACCGGCTGGAATGATTCACGCTGTACACATCCTTCGGCTTAAGTCCTGCCCCCTAAGCTTGGCGGTCAACTTGCCATTTAACTCGCCAAGGTGAGGTCCGAAGAAACCCAATCGGTCTGCCGGCCATCCGCGCCGGAATTCACAGCAGTTCTGTTGCCGCCTCACCGTTTCTATCTTTCCTTGTTGTTTTCCATAGCTCTCCATCTGCTCGCGGCCGCCGTCTTGCCCACAGCTATCCATTATTTGGGCCTTTGGGAAGAGCGCCTCAGAGGAGCGCCGGTGGAGGTGGCGGAAGTCCTTCCGCTCCGCCCTTCGCGGGTCTTGTACTACCGGCCGCAATCGCCCCCCGTTGCCCGCGGCGGTCGCACTCTCAAACGCGGTCCCTTGAGTAAGCCCAGCGCTCCCCAGCCCAGCGCCCTCCGGATCAGCCCCCGTGTACAGCTTCCAGAACTGCCCGCGCCGCCGAAGATGAGGTCAGTGATTCTCCAACCCATTCCGGAAACGGCGGTCGCCATTTCGCAACCGTTGCCTCCCATCGCTTCCTGGACTCCTCCGGAGAAGCCAGCCCCCAAGACCCTCGTTCTGCCCGCGCGGAAAGTTCCAGAGCCGCAGGAGGCGGTTTTGGATGCTCCACCGAGTCCCAACTTGCCAAACCAGGAACTTCGGCTGGCGGACTTAAGTCAAACCGGGATCCCCGCTTCTCAACCGCCAGCCCTACCGCGTCCTGCTGCCTCTACATCGCCGTTGCGCGTGTTTCAACTGCCCGGCCGAACAGAGGAGCCTCGTGCGGGCCGCATCGCCGATTCCCTCGATGGGGAAACGGCAGAGCTCATTACCGCAGGGCCCATCCAACCCACTGTCGGGACTGTGGTCAGCGTGCCGCCGGTCATCGGGAGGCCGCCGCTGGATCTGCCCGGTGAGCCCGCCCCGCCGCGCCGATCGGAGGGCAGGGATAGGACGAGCCTGGACAACGGCGGCGCGGGCGCGTCTCAAAGGCCCGGCGCGAGATCCGGTTCAGTTGGGAACGCCGACGGTCCTGAAGGGCATGGGAGCGGCCCGGCGAATCCCCTTCTCGTACCCAGCGCGCCGCCTCCGGAACGGCCATTGCCGGCTGTGCGCATCACACGTCCCAAAGAAGGGCGCTACTCATTTCTGGTGCTTGGCTCAGCTCCCGAGGAGTCGTTCCCGGAGACGGCCGGGATGTTGCGTTGCAAAATGGTTTACACGGTCTACCTGCGCATTGGCGTCCGGCCGGACTGGACGCTGCTATTTTGTCCGTCGGCCCAATCAGCGGCCGCCGCAGGCAAATTGGAGGCGCCCTATCCTTTCGTCATGCTTCGCCCCGAGCTGGCCTTCGGCGCGGAGGACCGGCTCTTCGTTCACGGTTCCATCCTCGAAACGGGCAGATTCAGCGCCCTGACATTCCCCGGCGACATTTCGGACCAAGATCGAGACCTGTTGGTCCGCTCGCTCAATCTCTGGGAATTCCGGCCGGCCTCCCGTGGCGGGCAGCCGGTCGGCGTCGAGATCCTTCTGATCATTCCCCGCCCGGAACCTTGAGTCTGCCCCCGGACTTCGCCCTCATCTCACCAGGGCTACCTGCCGCACCAAATACAGGGCATCCGGCGGATAGACGCGGACCGTAGCTCCGCCTTCTACTTTCAAGGCCCCCACGACCAGCCCTCCGCGCAAGGTCATCCCCGTTTTGCCGCCTTTCAGCTTGAGCGTCTGGGTGCCCTTCGGTTTGGACTCCTTCTTGCCGCCTTTCTTCTTCCCCTTCGTGAAGAGCGTGTTGTTCATGTAGATGGCGCCCTCGACCTCGACGGTCCCGCTGGTCTCGATCTTGTGCTCCATCTCCTTCATCGTGGTCCTGTCTTGAAAGAACAGGATGCCCTTGTAAGGCGAACTCAGAGAGGAGCCGCGCAGGTTGATCGAACTGTCCTCCAAGAAGCGAAAATCATATTCACCGTTGTTGTAAATCAGCACGCCCTCGCCAGTGTCGGGACTGCTGGGGAATCCCACCGCATTGAGCAGCGTGGCTTGCCTTTGAACCTCGAAGCCTCGGGTCTTTTCGTTCCCTTCCCGGTTCGCCAGGTAGTACAGTCCGGGTTTGAATACGGCGGTTTCTTCTCTGATAAGAAGGCCTCCAGCATAAGTTCCCGGGCTATACAGCTTGCACGGCTTGGGCGGAGACGCCGGACAGCCGCTCTGCCCGTTGGGGAGAGGCTGGGGCACTGGGG
>JAIMAR010000343.1 GCA_023511855.1 Bryobacteraceae bacterium | reverse complement strand
GGCTGGAAGTTGGAGCCGTAGCGGATGCCGTAGGGCGGGTCGATGTAGATCATCTGCACCTTGCCCGCCATGCCCTCCTTTTCCAGCAGCGAGTTCATCACAAGCAGGCTGTCGCCGGCGATCAGCCGATTCGTCCAGCCGTGCTTGTGCTGGTAGAACTCGATGGCCTCGCGCAGCGGCCGTTCCTCCAGCTCGAAGAGCGAAGGCTGCCGCAGCGCCTCCCCGTTGCGCTTGCGCACTGCTTCCAGAATGGTGCGCGGCTCGATCCGCTCGTGGACGTGGAGCGAGACCGTCGGAACCTCAAAGGACGTATGCTCGGCTTTGCCCGCCCAGAGCAGTTGCGGGTCGAGGTGCGGGTCGTAGGCGTAGGTCTTTTTCTTCTGCCCGGCATCCGGGTCGGTCTCCGGTGTCACCAGCCCCACGGGCGGGTTGTTGACGCGCTCTTTGTCCCGATGCTCGTAGGATTCGATCGGGCGCTTGGATTCGGTTTTCTTCTTTCGTGCCATTACATTCCTCCGGTCGGTATCATCGCAGCCGCCCTCTGGGCCGCTCCCATCTCGGTCATCTTCCCGAAGCCGATCTCCAGCGCCTTGATGAGAGAGCGGGTCTTGGTGTCGATTCCGATGCTTCTCGCCCACTGGGCGTAGCGGTTCAGCTCGTCGATCTCCGCGAGGAGCTTCTGGCGGTCGATGACGGGTTCCGCCAGTTCGGGTTCAGCAGCCTGGGGTCGCTCCTCCGCATCCTCGTCACCGGAAGGCTGCGGAGGCGAGTCGATCATCTCATCCAGGAGCTCGTCCTCGATCTCCTCCTCCGCGATGAGGCGCTCGGCCAGGTCTTCGGGGACCGGCAGGTTGTCACGGACGGCGATCAGTCGGTCGCGCATCGCTTCGAGCGTGGCCGCCACCGCCTGCGGCGAAGAGGCAAGGAGCTTGCGCACGATCAAAGCCGTCAGGTGCCGCTGCCGATGAGGAAGGGCGTAGGTGTCCGTGCGTTGGAGGAACGCCGACACCGCCTCGTACAGCTTGTGCTCCTGCTCCGTGGGCTTGAACGGGCGCGTGATGAGGCGGCGCTCCGTGTACTGGATGTACTCGACGACTTGGCGACGGAGGGTGCGAACGGAAAAGGTGCGAAGCCTGTTCCGCAGTTCCTGCATGTCGCCGCCCGCGTTCACAAACTGGCTTCGGAAGGACGGAAGGTCTCCGAAGATGTGGCCGTCGATGATGGTCGAGATTCCGTAGAGTTCCAGCAAGGAGTTCTGGAGAGGCGTCGCCGTCAGCAGCACCTTGCGCCGGTCCTCGAGGGCCCACCGGATGTTCTGGCCCATGCGATTCGACGGGCGGTAGGCGTTGCGCAGCTTGTGAGCCTCGTCGATGACTACCAGGTCCCATTGGACCGGCCGAATGTCGGCTGCGCGAGTACTCGCAAAGTGCATCGAGGTAATGACAATGACGCCCGCTTCGAACGGGTTCGGAATCCCTCGAGCCTGTCGGGCCTGATATTCCTGTGCGTCAAGAATCAATGTCGGGAGGTTGAATTTCTCCGCCAGCTCAAGCGCCCACTGCTTGCGGATGGAGGCGGGGCAGATCACCAGAAGCCGCCGCCGCCTTTCGGCCCAGAGCTGGCAGAGGACCAGGCCGGCCTCGATGGTCTTCCCGAGGCCGACCTCGTCGGCGAGTAGGACGCCCTTGGAGATCGGGGATCGAAACGCGAAGAGGGCCGCCTCGATCTGGTGCGGATTCAGATCGACGCACGCGTCGAAGAGGGACCGCGAAAGGCGCTCCACTCCCGCTCCGCCGATGCGGGTCAGCTCGCACGCAAAGTACTTCGCGTGATAGGCGGTGCTCATCGCTGCGTCTTCCCCTTCGCTCGCTTGCTCTGGCTCTCCTCAAGCTGGTGCGGCGGCGGAGCGACCCGCGGAATCGAGAGGCCGAAGTAGGGGCCGAACTCGTAGGCGATCCCCAAGGTGTAGGCCCGCATGCCCAGGCGCAGCAAGGACCCGTCGCCGTAAGGAACTCGCCGAACTCAGAATGGTAAGCGCGGCGAAATCGGCCTGGGTAAGCGTCACTCGGCGAAATCGTTCGGTTTGCAGGCCGACCAGGCCAACCACCCACGAACCATTCCTGGCCGGCGCAAGGGTCTCGACCCGCATGGATTCGTCGAATAACGGCCCAGTGAGTGTCTGGACGACGTTGATAGAATCTGTTGCCGTCATGGTTTCATCTACCGGCCTACCGCAAGGCGGCTGCGTGCCTGTGAACTGAACAGTGCACGCTTGGGGAGATGATAACCCGCCGGTCAGCCATCGGCAATCCCTGTCGCCGAAAAAACTGCTGGCCGAAATGGCAATGCTAGGTACGGGACTTGAGCTGCGCCCAGAAGTGACGTTGCTTCCGCCAGTCGGTCTTGGCGCAGACGCGGCGCAGCTGCTTCTCGTTTATCGGGTCGCGGCCGTGTGCGACGAGCGGCAGGAAAAGTAACTCCTCCTGAATGTCCGGGGCCAGGTGCAGCAGGTTCATGACCTGGGTGATGCGGGGCTCGGTGACCTTGGCCAGTCGCGCCAGCTCGATGGTGTCGGACACGGTGCCGCTCCGCAGAAGGTCGCCGAATTGGATGGCCAGGGCCATGACCCGCGAAATCCGGGGCACGCGGCCTGGTGGGACCGTCTGGGATGCCGGGTGGTCGTCCTCGATCCGTCGCCGTCCACGCTCGCTGCGCGTGAAGAAGACCTGCTTTTTCACGGAGATTATGCCGCACCTTAGAGCTTCTGACGTGCCAAGGTCTTGATGGCCGTGGGATGGAAGGAGACCGCGACCGTGTTATCGGTCGCATCGAATTCGACCCGCGCCACCAGCAGGGCCAGCAC
>JAIMAR010000342.1 GCA_023511855.1 Bryobacteraceae bacterium | reverse complement strand
GCTCCGGGACGGGACTGGGGTTGGTGATTGCCCGTTCTTTGACCCGCGCCCTGGGCGGCGAGTTGACCCTGCGCGATCGAACTCCATCCGGAACCGTGGCGATCTTGCATTTCCCAGCCGCTTCGGCCCGCAGAAGAGAATAGAAAGAGAGGTCCTCGCAGTGATGGAGACGATCCTTGTGGTCGATGACGATCCGGGATTCCGACGCCTGCTCGAAACGATCCTGGCGAAGGAAGGCTACCAGGTGCAAACCTCCGGTTCAGTGGCGGAAGCCTTGCGCCAGGGCCAGGCGCGCAGCTTCAACCTTGTCATCAGCGACCTGAAACTGCCCGACGGCGACGGATTGACGGTTCTCAAATGGTGGAAGGAAAACGCTCCGGAAACGCCCGTGGTGATGATTACCGCGTTTGGCACAGTCTCCTCCGCGGTGGAGGCGATGAAACTCGGCGCGGCAGACTACATCGGGAAGCCGTTGAGTAGTCCCGACGAGCTGCGCCTGCTGGTGCGCCGGACGCTGGATCAGAGCCGGCTGGAGCAGCAGGTGGAAGTGCTCCGCGAGCAGCAGCAGGACCGGTTCGCCTGCCAGTCGTTGGTAGCGGAAGACCCGGCCATGGCGCGGGTTCTGCAAATGGTGCAGCGCGTTGCGCCCACGAATGCTACGGTCTTGTTGATTGGGGAAAGCGGCGTGGGCAAGGAGCTGATCGCCCGCTGCATTCACGACAACAGCCAGCGCGCGCGCCAGGTGTTCGTGCCGGTGAATTGCGCCGCCCTGTCGCCCACGCTGATCGAAAGTGAACTATTCGGACACGAGAAGGGAGCCTTCACTGGGGCCGTTGACCGCCACGTGGGCCGCTTTGAACGCGCCCACGGCGGCACGCTGTTTTTGGATGAGATCGGGGAGCTAGACGCCAACCTCCAGGCCAAGCTTCTGCGCGTGTTGCAGGAGAAGGCCTTCGAGAGGGTGGGGGGAACCCGCCAGATTACCGTCGACGTGCGGGTCATCGCCGCCACCAACCGTGATTTGAAGCGCGCCGTCGCCGAGGGCAAGTTTCGTCAGGATCTCTATTACCGCATCAGCGCCTTCCCTATTGAAATCCCGCCGCTGCGCGAGCGTCCCGGCGATATTCGGAGGCTGGCGCGGTTCTTTCTGGAGAAGTCAGCACGGAGCCTTGGCAAGTCAGTCCCGCAGCTCACTCCGCAAGCCGAGCGGGTTCTGCTCGGCTACGGCTGGCCAGGGAATGTGCGCGAGTTGCAGAACGTGATGGAGCGGGCCGCGATCCTCTGCGACCGCGCCGTGGACGCCTCCGATCTTCCTTTCGAGGTGGAGGAATCGCCGCGCCCGGTGACCTTCAAGGACATCGAGCGCAAAGCCATCGAAGATGCCCTGCGCGCCAACGGGGGCAATCGCACCAAAGCGGCGGCCCAGCTCGGCATTAGCCTCCGCACGCTTCAGTACCGCCTCAAGGAATACGGCATCACCTCTCCGCGTTCCTGAATGCAGGCTTTGCAGCTTCGTGCGCAGGCTCTGCGCGTTTCCGCAGCCATTCCATGGCTAATTCGTTGAAAACACGTGGAGCCAGCTTTGGCCCTTGCCCTGCCTCTGAGGGAGTCGAGGTCAGAAAGGAGACCTAAGGGCATGAAGAAACAACTCGCAGTTGCAACCATGATTTTGACATTCGCAGCGATGACACCGGCTTACAGCCAGTGGGGCTATGGTATGGATCCGGTGCAGGCGCAAGGCCAGCAGGCCGGCAAGCGGAAGGGCAACAAGACCGGGCCCCAGGATGGCACCGGGCCGATCCACGAACCGGGCACGGGCGGTGGCGCCGGGGCCGGTCAAGGCAAGGGAAAGATGACGGGACCGAGGGACGGCTCGGGCCCCATCCACACGCCCGGGACCGGCGGCGGCACGGGAGCGGGCAACCGCCGCGGCCGGTAGAGAATCGGCAGGCAAGCAGCGGGCCGGGAGCGGTGCGAGGGCCGCTCCCGGCTGTGGATCTCCGCTTAGAAGCGGATGGAGGGAGTAACGTTCAGGGCGAGATTTGGAGGAGAAGTGGGCGGTGGGGAAGGGGCGCCAAGGCCGACAGGAATGTCGGCCGCAGGCCTGGAGGCCTGCCCCACAACAGTCGGGCGCAGGCAGGAATGCCTATCCCAGAGGGCTGCACGGAGCTTTTTCTAGAGAAGCTACCAAGTTCAGAGTGGGGCGCGCGTGTTGAAACAAAGACTGCAGTTCCTGGTAGAGCCGATTCGAACCCGCTCCGGAGCTATGGCGATGCTTGAGGCCCGACAAGGCTTCGCAGTCGTGCAAGCCGTTGCGGCGAAGCGGAAGCTCTGATAGGATGAGGAAGGCTTAAATGGTTCCGCGTGTGACGAGCCGCCCCCTGGCAATCCAACCTACGGAGTGATCAAAACCATCGAATGAGCTTCACTGTCTTTCTTGGCAATCTTCCCACCTGGGTGACCGCCGACGACATCCAGTCCTGGCTTAACTCAGAAAACCTTGTGGCCGACTCCATCAAGGTCATCCGCAATCCCGAAACGCAGGAATCCAAGGGTTTCGCCTTCATCGAAGCCCCCAATGCGGAGGAGATGCAGGCCATCATCCGCCGCTTCGACCGGGCGCCATTGGAGGACCGCCTGCTTCGCGCCAACCCAGCCCAGCCTCCGCGCCCCAGAGGGCAGCAGCAAGCCCGTCCTGAAGCGCAATCCAGACCGCCGCAGCGGTCCGGTAGCCGGAGGGCGAGGCGGTCCAAGAATGAAAGCCCTCAGCCTCAGAGCGCTTTCGCCGAGGAACTCGCCAAGGCTCTCTGATCCGCTTTCCAACGCCGAACCCCAGCGGCGCATGCCGTTGAACAAGGCCTTGGCCTACTCATGCCGGCGCG
>JAIMAR010000341.1 GCA_023511855.1 Bryobacteraceae bacterium | reverse complement strand
CTGAAGCCGGCCGCCGGGGGTGAGCAGGCGGGGGAGGCCTCCCAACTTATACAAAACAAAGAGGCAACCGAAACCAGTAGTTAGCTCAACAAGGAGCAGAAAAGCAGCAAAAACAGCCCAGAAAACTCAACCAACCCGCAACATAAATCGAGATTCAGGCCCAAACCATCGGGCCGCTCCGCCGTTTCCGCCCGTAGCCCGCGCGCCCGGCTTGCCCACTCCATACCGCCCCACCCGTGTATCCATCCACTATGAGCCTCCCTGTCGGCGCTCAACGCTCCCACACGATTCTCGCAACGGACTTCCGAACCTACCGTCGTTGTCTCCCTGCTATGGATAAACCCTCCGCCGCTTTCCTGCCCCAGCCAGAAACAGCGGCACACGAATCAGCGGGCTTTGGCGATCAGCTCGCAGGCTTTTTGAGCAGCGGCGCGGACCAGGCGGGTGCAGCCTTCCTTCTGCTGCTTCAAATCGTGGTAGTGACAAGTGAGCTGCCAGCAGTCGACCGAGTGAAACTGGTCGCGAAAGTCAGCGTGTAGGCGCTTGGCCTGGGCGTACGCGGCTTTCTTTGCTTGCTCGTCCGGTTCGGTTCGGCCGTAGACCAGTCCCAGCGCCACGATCCCGCCGGAGAGGGCGCCGCAAGTCTTCTTACTCGCCATGCCCCCGCCGAGAGCGGTCACCAGATGCACCGGTCCCGAGCCGCCGCAAACCTGCCGGTGAACGGCCTGAAAGACGGACTCGGCACAGTTCCAACCGCTGTGAAACAGTTCCGCGGCCTCCTGCGCCGCCCGGGCCGGGTCTATGGTTCGAGCGCAATCGTCGTTGTGGTGGTCCGACATATTAGGAAGATCCAAATCCGAAAGACCAGAATAGCGCATCGGCTGCTTTCGGGACCCGGCTGCGGTATATTTGAAAAGACATCGCGCCGCCGGCCCCGGGCCGGCCGCTTCAAAGAAGGAGACCCACGAATGCGAATGGACCCAGCGAGCTCTTTGAGCAGGCGAGATTTTCTGACGGCATCGGCTATGACGGCTGTCGCCGCTACTCTGCCTGGAAAAGCCGCCGATGCGGTCGAGTGGCGGAACCGCCAGTCGAACATGACCTACCGGCGGCTGGGAAGAACCGGCCTCATGGTTTCTGCCATAGGCATGGGCGGAGACGACATCCGCCCGGACAACAACGATTTCGTTCTGTGGGCCGTGGATATGGGGCTCAACTATTTCGATACCGCGCCCAACTATGGCAACGGCCTCAGCGAGAAAGGCTACGCTGCGGTGCTGAAGGCGCGGGGGCGGGAGAAGATCTTTCAGGTCACCAAGGTCAACATCTTCCCGAACCGCTCCATGAAGTACCGGCAGCTCTTCATGAGCCTACCCGAACCCGAGCAGGCCGCAATCCAAAAACAGGTGGCCGAAGAGGTGGCGCGGCTGGGCGTGGAAGATCAGGACTACATGGGAAACTACTTCGCGGGCCAGGCGGGCAGCATCCGCAGCGCGATGATCGCCAACATTCTGTCGCAAAAGTACAGCGAGAAGATCGACGCGCAGAAGGAGTACAAACAGTACATCCTGAACTCAGTGGAAGGCAGCTTGAAGTCCCTGGAAACAGACTACATCGACTGCCTGCTGGTGCGCGGCGTCGACACCCCGTACGAGATCACCCACACCCCGGAGATTTTTGAGGCCTTTGAGATTCTGAAAAAGCAAGGGAAGGTCCGGTTCCTGGGCTTTTCCGCGCACTCGGATCCGGCGGGCGTGCTCAACGCAGCCATCGATACGGGCGTCTACTCAATGGGCATGATCGCCTACCATTTCCTGAATCACAAATGGGTGGGTCCGGTGCTGGAGAAAGCGAAGAAGGCCGATTTCGGAGTCATGGCCATGAAATCCAGCCGCGTGATCCAGAACCCCTTCAACCGGCGCCAGACGATTCCCGCGCGAGCGAAAGCCCTCGATGCGCTGGTTCCCGGCAACATGACGTTGTTCCAGAAGGGTTTCTATTGGGCGTTGCAGAATCCCAATCTAACCGGCGTGGTGGCGGGGATCTCCAACATGGAGATGGCCAAGGAAGACGTGCCGCTGGCGTTCGTCAAATCTTAAGGCCTCAGGCTCCCCCGATGAAAGAACTCATCCCGTTCCGGTGGCCCAAAGAATGGACAGATGCCTCCAACTTGCGATGGTTGAAAGGCACGCCCATCAACTGCTTGGTTGGTGAGCAAGCTCCGCCCTTTGCTTTGGGCGATTACCAGTTTGTGAAGTGGGATCCGGCGCAGCCGCCCGCCGGGGTCACGATCCGCGAAGGCGTCTGGCCCAGAGTGCTGCCCGCATCTAAAAAGGACGCCGCCGAAGCCGGGGCGACGGGAGCCGCTTGGGTGGATTCCAATGCCGGGGTGATCCGGCTGGCGCAGACGCTAGAGCCGGGCAAGGCGGTCTGGCTGGACTACACTGCGCCGGGCGGAAACGAGATCGTGCCGCTGGACCGGTTTGCGCGCGCGGTTGCCGAGGCGCAGGCGTATGGGGCGCATTGGATCATCACCCTGAGTCCGGCATTCTTGGAGGGGTTGGCCAAGGAGAGCCAGGAGGCGGTGGGGGCGTGGAAGCGCATCGCTGCGGCGCTGAACCTGTTTCAGGCGCATCCGGAGTGGAAGAGCTACGAGCCGGTGGCGGTGTTGGGGGTGGTTTCCTCCTTTGAGGGAGAAGCCGAGCTGTTGAGCCAGGAGTTCGTGAAGCTCGTACCCCGAAGGCATCTGGCTTGCCGCATCGTGCGGACCCAGGATCTGAGTGAGTCCTCGCTGAAAGGGCTGAAGGCTGTGGTGTACATCGAGGCGCAGCCGCCGGAGGGCGAGGTGCGCAAGAAGCTGCTGGCGTTCGCGGAGGGCGGCGGGCTGCTGATTGCGCCGCAGGGGCTGGCCG
>JAIMAR010000340.1 GCA_023511855.1 Bryobacteraceae bacterium | reverse complement strand
TCTTGGCGTCCTGGCGACATCTGTTACCTCCTCGGGCGGGCGTCGGCCCGCGACTAGATCCTTCCGCGACTAGTTCCTTCTATGTATAGTGAGGCCGGCGGATCTCACCGCCAATAGCCTGAACGGTTCATTTTTGAGCGAGGTGGTACTAAAACCTTCAAAGCGTCCGAATGGCGGTAATCCGCCTGGAATCTCGGCCGTCATCAATGGGTGGAAGGAGACAACGATGCGGATTCGAAGGCTATTGATCCTGGCGGCGCCGGCGATTCTGATGGCCCAGCCTCAGGCGCCCAATGTGAACGATCTGAAGACTTTCTTGGGGCTTACGGACGCTCAGGTCACCCAGCTCAGGGAGCTCAGGCAGCAGGAGCGGCAGGCTTTGCGCTCCGTCGTCCAGCAGGTGGCCGAAAAGCACCGAGCGCTTCGGGAGGCGCTACAGGCCGGTAGTACGGATGCCACCGCCTTGGGCCAGCTGCTCGTAGATATCCAGAACCTCCGCAAGCAGATCCAGAGCACGAACGAGAATTTCCGTAGCCAGGCGCTGGCTCTGTTGACGGCCGATCAGAAGGCCAAGCTGGCGCAGCTTGAGGCGGCAGCCAAGCTGGCGCCTGCGATCCGTCAGGCCGCAGCGTTGAACTTGTTAGCGCCTCCGGCAGGTGCGGGATTCGGGCTGGGACTGGGAAGGCTTGGCCTCGGTCTCGGCCCGGAGGCTCCGGCCGCCGGGATGATGGGCGTGGGCCCTGCCATGCGGATGCGCCGCGGGCGCTGAGCGCCGCCGGTTCTCACCCCCGACGACCCTCGCGGGTCGCTGTCCGCAAAAAACCGGCCCCGGCTTTCCGGGGCCGGTTTTCATTTTGGGGCGATGGGGCGTTGATGGAAAATGGAGCCCCGGGTTGGGGGCCCGGGGTCTCCACTCAGAGGGGCTTAGCGACGAGCTGGGCCTCGTCGCCGGGGATCATAAGTCAATGACGACTTATTTGCCCAACTGAGCTGCACGCAGCATGCCAAACCAGGGGCGCACTGGGACGCACGTACTTGCATTGGTTTGCGAGTGAAGCGAGTCCGCGTGCCTCGTGTCGGTGGGGCAAGTCTCCCAGTGCAGGCGAAAACACCCAAGTCCAGCTTCACTTGGTAAGAAACCATCGCGGTGGCAAGATCCCAGGGGGTGCATGGTGCGTGGAGCCACCCGTGGGGATCGAACCCACGACCTGCTGATTACGAATCAGCCGCTCTGCCAGCTGAGCTAGGGTGGCCCGCCAAGCACCCTCTATTTTACTCCACCGCCCAGATACCTCGCGAGATCCGGAAACAGCAGCTCCCGCACCTCGGCCTTGCCCAAGTCCTCCTTCCTCACCAGCCGCACCCCGGAGTCGACGTGATCCGGAGGGGTCCTCCCCGACAGGTACAGCGCCACCGCACGCGTGGATTCGTAGCCCATCTTGAACGGATTCTGCACGATCAGCGAATCAATCCATCCGGCCTCCAGGTCGGCCACCAGTTGCTCGGAGGCGTCGAAGGCCACCAACCTTACCTGACGCGCTCCCCGGGATTTCAAGGCCTGCACCGCACCCACCGAACTCGATTCGTTGTCCGCAAACAGCCCCGCAAGATCCGGATGCGCCGTCAGCAGGTTTTCCGTCACCGCCATAGCCTTGGCCCGATCGGCCATACCGAACTGGAGCCCCACGATGCGAATGCCCGGAAAGGACCGGGCCATCTCTTCCTGGAATCCCTGCTCCCGCTCCATCGTCGAAGCGCTCCCCGGCATGAACCCGATGATGCCCACCTTTCCGCGACCGTTCAGAATCGCGCCCAACCGGCGCGCCGCCATCCGACCCCCTTCCGGATTGTCCGTGGCCACATACGTGATCCGCTTCCGCGTGTCGATGCCCGAATCGAAAATGGCGACCGGGATTCCCTCCCGGGCGGCGCGCTCGACCACACCGACCAGCGCCTTGCGGTCTACGGGCGCCAGCACGATTCCGGCGAGTCTCCGGTTGATCATGGACTCCACAATGGCGATTTGACGCCCGGAGTCAATCTCGAGCGTGGGAGCGTTCCACTCAATCTCCAGGCCGTACTCCTGCGCAGCCTTGACGGCCCCCGCATGCACCGTCTGCCAGAAGATGTGATTGGCGCCCTTGGGCACCACCCCCACCACCGGTCGCGTCCGGCGCCCACAGCCTCCTGCCGCTACGGCCATCAGCAGCCACACGGCCATGCCGCGGTTTCGTCTCACCGCCCCACTCTCCTTGTGGATACAAGCTCCTCGATCCGGCGGGCCAGTTTCTCTCGCGCCGCATACAGCGCCGCGGGATTGCGCGAGAACGCGCTCACGTCCACTACCAGTTCGCTGGCCACTTGGTCCGCGAAGGCGCCGTCACCGAGCGATCGCAGCAGCCACAGCTGCTCGTAATCTTCAATACCCTCCCGGAGTAGTTCGAAACGAATCGAAGGGACCGGGCCCTCCACGTCCGGCTGGCCCGTGTGCCGCCGCACCCGGCTGCCGGGATACAAGAGCGAACCTTCGCCGTTCAGTACTCCACCGCGGCTACAGAAGAAGCCACTCAAATACGTCACCGGATCCAGCCACGGGTCGGCCGTCTCGGTCCAGTAATCCAGAGCCCAGTAGAGGATGCCGTCCATTTTGTACTTCCACGTAATCCACGGCACCATGACCGGGTCCATGGCGGGCGCGTCAATGAAGTAATTCGGCTGCGGGTAGATCTGGTCACAGGAGATGTACCAGGTGATCTCGCCGCCTTTGTCCTGTTCCTTCCGGATCGCTTCGCGAACCTCGAGGCGGTTCAGGGCGTTGCCGTGCACCGAAAAGTGATTGACGAACCCGGTGAGCGGGCCCCAGTCCGGGTTGTCGGGAACCGGAGCCTCGGTCGCGAGAAACGGAACCCCCGGCGCGGATTGGTGCACCAGGCGCGCAC
>JAIMAR010000339.1 GCA_023511855.1 Bryobacteraceae bacterium | reverse complement strand
GATACGCGTTGATTTGATGTGAAGTCAGGATGACGTACTTTTGTACCTCATAGAGGCCGAGGCCGTAGATGAATTCAAACGGGTTCTCCTGAGCCTCTACGATGCCCTGCTGGCTGAGCGGGACTTGAACGAAGTCATCATCCAAACCGAGTTTGATGGACTCGACCTCGTCCCCGCTGACCGCAATCTCGTCGGGGCCAATCTCGAGCTGATTGACGTCCCGGAGCGCGAGTTCCGCCTCCGGCAGCGGCTTTTGCCCGTCCGCCACTTGTACCGCTTCATCCTGGTCGACTGCCCCCCAGCGCTGGACCTTTTGACCCTCAATGCGCTGGCTGCCGCTGATTCGGTCCTGATTCCGATCCACTGCGAATTCTTTGCCCTCGAAGGCATCTCGCAGCTCATGGACACCATTGACCGCGTGCGTGACTCCTTTGGGCATCCGCTCGCCATCGAGGGAATTCTTCTGACCATGTATGATGACCGCACCAACCTGACCCGCCAGGTCGCCTCCGACCTCCGCGAGTTTTTCGGTGACGAAGTGTTCAAAACCGTCATCCCGCGCAGCGTCCGGCTCGCGGAAGCCCCCAGTTTCGGTAAGCCCATTCTTTATTACGACATCCGTTCCCGTGGAGCGGAGAGCTACATCCGCTTGGCAAAGGAGATCCTCGCCAATGAACAAAACGCCGGAACAGCCGCGGAAGGCGCTCGGTAAAGGCCTCTCCGCACTTCTGCCCCATCGGCCCCCTCACCCGCACCCTGGTGGAGACACTTCCCCGCCACAACCGGCCCGGTCCGTCCTGGAAGTTCCGGTCGATGACATCGGCCCCAACCCGGCCCAGCCCCGCTCTTCATTTGATGCCGAAAAGCTGCAGGAACTGGCCAACTCGATTCGCTCGAGCGGCGTCATCCAGCCGCTCCTTGTTCGCCGCAGAGGTAGCCGCTTCGAGCTTGTGGCCGGCGAGCGCCGCTGGCGCGCGGCGAGAATGGCCGGGCTTCGGAGCGTTCCGGTCCTGGTTGAGGATATCTCGGATGACCGCCTCATCGAGATCGCTCTCATCGAGAACATCCAACGAGAGGACCTGAACCCGATCGAGGTCGCCACCGCGCTTCAGCGGCTCATCCACGAACATCGTCTGAGTCACGATGAGATTGCCCGTCGCACAGGCAAAGATCGCAGCACAGTCACCAATCTGCTGCGGCTGTTGAAGCTGCCTCAGGACATACAGCAGTTGGTTGCAGAGCGGCGCCTCAGCATGGGACACGCTCGAGCGATCCTGGGCTTGTCTGACGAGAATCTTCAGCGCCGCGTCGCCGAGAAGGCAGCCTCGCAAGGCATGTCCGTCCGCCAAGTCGAACGTCTGGTCCGCCGCATGACGGAGACGCGGGAACCAAACCCTGCCGACGAACCCGCACAGGACCCGAACGTGCGGGCTGCCATCAGTGAACTGGAACGGGTTCTGGGCACCCGTGTCCGGATCGTCGCCCGCTCTGAAAATCGTGGCCGAATCGAGATCGAATACTACTCGGCCGAAGACCTTGAGCGCATCTACGGGTTAATCGTGGGCACGGCCTGACCCTGAATGGTGCCGGCGGCTGGAGTCGAACCAGCGACCTAGGGATTATGAGACCCTCGCTCTAACCTCTGAGCTACGCCGGCTTGCCTTGCTACCAGCCTAGGACCATTTCCCTGTCCTTGTCAAATCCCCGAATTGGGTCATCCAAAATGTCACCGAAGGCGGGATCGTTGGGTCAGGAAAAAAGTAACCGTAGTGGACCCTCGCCTGCCCTTTTCGCCAACCGGGATTTTGGGCAGCGCGGCCACCCGTCAAGGGTGCCCTCCGGCTCGCTGGGCTCGCCCTTGACAGGTCCTGGCCGCGCCGCCGCCAACCCTCCCCCTGATAGGCGAAAAGGGCAGGCTGGGCTGGAGGCAGGCCACGGGCCTCACACTGAGGTCATGGATGCCGAAGCTCGCAACCAATACTTGCGGGAGCTGCGCGAGGAGTATTGCCTGGCGCGGAAAGCCGTGAAAAGTCGCCTGCTGGATGAAGCGGTCAAGCGCACCGGTCTGGCGCGCAAGGTCATCATCCGCAAGCTGGCCCGCCCGGTGAGGCTGGTGCGCCGCCCGCGGGCCAAGCGCCGGCGCATCTACGACGCGGCGGTGGCCGCCGCCTTGAGCGAGTTATGGAGGCTGTTTGATTACCCGTGCGGGCAGCGCCTGGTAGCTCTGTTGCGCGAGCAAGTGCCGCGGCTGCGCCAGCAAGGCTGGTGGCATTGCTCGGAGGAGGTGGCGGCCAAGCTGGTCAGGATCTCGGCCAAAACCGCCGACCGGTTGCTGGCGCCCGAGCGGCGCCGGCTACGCCTCGAGCAGCGCCGCGGCAGCTCGATGCGCCGTCTGCTGTTGGAGCAGATCCCGGTGAAAGTGGCCGATGAATGGGACCGCCGCCAGGTGGGCAACCTGCAAGTGGACTTGGTGGCCCACTGCGGCCAGTCCACCGCGGGCAGTTTCCTGTGGACGCTGTCCACGGTGGACATCGCCTCGAACTGGTGGGAGGGCGAGCCGGTGATGGATCGCACTCAACTGAGCACCCGCTGCGCCCTGGACGCCATTCGCCGCCGCTTGCCCTTCCGGCTGCGCGAGATCCATCCCGACAACGACAACTCGGTGCTCAATCACCTGCTGGTGGACTACTGCCGGGACAATCAGATTGCCCTGTCGCGCTCGCGGCCCCTGAAGAAGAACGACAACTGCTGGGTGGAGCAGAAGAACTGGACGCACGTGCGCAAGCTGGTGGGCTACCACCGGCTGAGCGGTGGACTGCAGCATCGCCTGCTGAAGGATCTGTACCGGGTCTGGAGTCTGTGGCGCAACTACTTTCAGCCGGTGATGCGCTTGGAGTCCAAGACGCGGAACGGCAGCAAGGTACACCGCCGCTACGACGTGCCGGCC
>JAIMAR010000338.1 GCA_023511855.1 Bryobacteraceae bacterium | reverse complement strand
GCGCAACGCGCGCTGCCTCCAGGCCCACGTCACCGCTTCTACGGGAACGTATCGCAATCCTCTATAAACCTATCAAGAGGTGTTGTCCGTCGGTTCCCATCGTTGCTGGGCTCCGGTCAGACCGAAAACTCCGGCGTAGATGTGCTCGGCCTCCTCGCCGGCTAGGTAGGTCGTAAAGTAGACCGTCCAGTGCAGCTTGGATCGGTCGATTTGTTGCAGGTCCAGCCCTGGTGCTGCGTTCTCCTCCTGGTGGCGAAAGAAACGCTTCGACCAGCTCAGCCGTCGTTCGGTGTAGTCGACGTGGTCCTGCTTGGATAGGTACTTGACGATGTAACGGACCGTGTGGTTCGGGTCGTTGATCTTTCTGATGTCGACGACGGGTGCGTTGGCGAGGCGTTGCCACGCAGCGCTGAGTCTCGAATGGTGGACGTAGGGGCTCCTGGCGACGAGGTGGAAGTGGGGCCATCCGCGGGCTGTGGATTCGAGCACCCGCAGGTACTCGAACTCACCCAGGGAGGCTCGCAGCTCACGAGCCAGGACCGAGACTTGGCGCCTCAGGGCGTCGAAGGCGGCTCGTGGGGTCGCGTGGTCTGATGGTCGGCAGGTTAGGGTGATGAGCCGGTTCGGTCGAGCGTGGGCCACTCTGAGGGCCAGGCGCCACGTTTTCCGCGGTCCGCAGTACGTGCACGCCCAGGTATTGCAACGCGTAGCAATCCACACGCGCCTTTGCAAAGCGAGCGAATAGCCGGTAATCGTCCCGCCCTGGGGGCACAGGGGCTGCCAAGAGTCGAGTTCGGCAGGATCAGAGCCAATCCAATGACGGCTGCCAGTTTGCAGAGTCTCATCGTTGCTGGTGTGCTCTTCTGGGGGCACGTGGGGTGCCTCCGTGTGGCCCTGGGCGTCGTGGACTGGCGCTCAGGGCTTTTTGTTTGAGGCTCAGGTCACGGTTACGTCGAAGACCGTTGAGGCGTTCCTCACGCTTCCTGACTTGACGAAAGGGTAGGCGGCCAGCTTGTAGTTGCCTGGTGCCAGGTTGAGAACGTCGATCCGGTACTGCGTACCGTCGGCGATGGTGACGGCTCCGGCCTTGACCTTGGTGAGGTCCGGGGTGACTGCCAGGCTGGCGTGGACTGCGACGAAGATTCCCCAGTCGTCGTTTTTGTTGGCGGCGTTCATCTGGTAAAAGTATGTGGCTCTTCCGACGCCTCCGGCTGCCATTTCGGAAAGGAAGGTTCCGGGGTTCCCCTCCTGGTTGTTCGGGGTAATCTGGGGCCCGAGGCCCTGGGTCCAGCGGTTGCTGTTGTAGGCGGTGTAGGCGTTGAAGGGCGAGTAGTTGTTCTCGCTTGCTAGGGGTTTCCACAGGGCCTGTTGCAGGGCGGACAACCCGCTCCAGGCTCTGCTCAGAAACTGGATGAGGGCCCGTCGGCTCCTCTGTAGGTCGGTTTGAGGGTTTGCGGGTACGGCGTGGGACCGCACATAGTTCCGCCCCTTCCATTTGGCGTAGACGGCGGTTCGGGCGATGGTGCCTGATGCGTCGAGGCTGAACAGGGGTCCGTTAACCGTTGCCATTCTTCGGTTCCTCCTTCGGTTTCTTCTTGGACCGGCAGACCCTGGGTCTGTTGTCCGTGACGGTCTTGCACTGCCAGGCGGTGTTGCCTTGCTTGCTCATGCTAGACGGGGTTTGGGACTGGTAGGCTGATTCCGGTTTGGCGAGCCAGGGCTCGGATGGCGTCGGGGCTCTTTGCCATTGCGGCGCTCAGGTAGGCGTTCATGCCGGTGATCGGCAGGCTGGCTCTCCTGGCGGCTTCTTCGAGGGCCCATTTCTCCTGGTCCGCCAGGGCTCGCCATTGGTCCATGGCGGCTCGGAAGCGTTGCCGCTGCTCTTGCTGTGCGGGGGTAGGCGGCTGTGTGATGCTCGGCTCGCGGTACCACACGAGCCGCCCCCCTCGTGACGTGTACAGCTCCAGGCCGCCGAAGCGGCCGCTGAGGCGTAGTCCCAGTGGTAGGCGTTGGCTTTGTGCCATAGCGGATTGGCGTTTTACGCTTTGGGCACGAACGGGCCGTCAAGAAAAGGCGGGGCACCCTGTCGGGCTTCGCGACTGCCCGACCGCGCCGGTCGGCTCCGGGGGTAGCCCCGGCCCGTCCGTGCACCCCCGGCGCTCGGGTCGCTCGCCAGCGTTGCCCTATCCTCCGGGGGATACGCTCCAGTGTGGCGTGTGGGGGAGGGGCTGTCAAGAGGAAAAGTGGGGCCTCCGTGCCCCGCGACGTGCTCATTCCTCGGTTTGCTCCTGCCAGGGCGGCGTCAGGCTGCGTGCGGTCTGCTCCGCGGCGTGGGCGATGCAGTGGAGCCAGTCGGCGAGTGCCTCGCGGTCGCGGTCGGACAGTGCGGCGGGGCCGGATTGCGACACGTCGTCGCGGATCCAGCGTACCAGCTGGAGAGCCTCCCGGGCCTCGCGGAGCAGGTCGGATGCGTTCGTCATGGCACGGACTCCGTAACACGAGTTGCTGCGGCGGGCACCCCGCCCGCCTTCGGCGGCCCCGTACGCGGCGAAAGTCAAGGCCCCGGTCGGAGCCAGCCCACGAGGGCCACGATGGCCCGAGTGGGCGTCCTGGGCGACGACCGGAAGGCCCAGGGAGGGGTGGCCTTGACCGCCGCGTACAATCGGGGACGCAGGCGGGCGGGTCAAGGCCGGTAGTGTGTGCGGCAGCCCCGTCGGCCCCGGCGGGGCCGCAAACCCGTCGCGGGGCGGGGCGTTCTCTGTGCGGCGACAGGGCCGCGGGGGAGTTCGGCCGTTAGGGCAATGCACAGACACGCAACCCAACCGGAAAACGCACCGAAGCACCGAGAAACACAACCGAAGAGAGAAAACGACGCCCGTGGCCGACGACCCCAAGGCCCCAGCCGCCACGCCCCGCCACGCGCTGCGTAACAAACCCGGCCAGGGCGTGGTGAAATAACAACAGGGGCCGGCAAGTAAACGTATGGGT
>JAIMAR010000337.1 GCA_023511855.1 Bryobacteraceae bacterium | reverse complement strand
CCAGGCCGTAAGGCTGCAGGATGCGGTCCAGGACATCGCTCAACGCCACCGCGTCCCAACTGCCGCGGCCAAGCAAGGCATGGGCTTTGGCCAACGCCAGGACGCGGCCTTCGAAGGCCTGCACGACGACGGGGTCCTGAGACCGTAGGGTTTGGGCGGCGATCGCCAGCACCGTGGCGAGCGTGTTCTGAGTGCGATGGTTCAATTCGTCCAGAAGGAAGCGGAGGCGTTCGGCTTCTCGCTTGGTTCCGGTGATGTCCACGAACGAGGAGAAGTGCCGGACGACCAGGCCCGCAGCGTCCCAAACCGGGTTGATCGACAGCGAAGCCCAGAACGTGCTGCCGTCACGGCGCTGGTCACAGATTTCCAATTGCTCGTGGAACTCGCCAGCGAACGCCGCCTCGATCCTAGTCAAGGCGTCGACATTGTTGGCGCGCGCCAGCAGGAAGTCGAACGGCTTGCCGAGCACCTCTTCGCGACCATAGCCGGTCAAGGCAAGAAAGGCGTCGTTGACGAAGATGATCGGATTGCCGGCTTCGGTGGCGTTGGTGAACACCATCGCCGCGCGAGTCGTCTCCGCAGCGATAACGAACGGGCCCAGATTCTTTCGAAATCCGTCGACCTCGTCTTCCGCGATCTTCTGACGAGCAACCCTGGTGGCGGAGCGCATGGTGAGGCCCGATCTCTTCGGCCGGGCGCGACGGGCACGTCGCTTTGCGCTCGAAACGACGACTGCCGGACGGAAGGACTCCATCCTTAAGGCTAACAATGCTCAGCTTCACGCTTTAGTTGCGTGCGCGTTCGCGCTGCCGAGTCCGACCAGCGCGGCGATATCCGCCCGCCCCAAGGTGGGTTGTTGCCGAGGCGGCGCCAATCTGAAGGTCGTGTTCTTGGAATGATCCCAAGGTCCGCATCTGGCGCAGCGCTGCCTAAGCCTCCACGGCGCCCTCGCAGTCACGAAGCTGACGGGGTCAACAGCCGGACAGGGTGATGGGGTGGACGCCCCCCGACGGCATCTACGTGCCAGAGTGAGGTGTTGAGCTTCACTCGAGGGAGGCGCCCATGGGCGAGATTACCATCATCGGACTGGATATCGCCAAGTCAGTGTTCCAGGCCCACGGAGCCGATGCCGCTGGCTCGGTTATGTTCCGCAAGAAGCTAGGGCGAGGCCGGCTGCTGGCGTTCTTCGCCGGCCAGCCGCGCTGCGTGGTGGCCATGGAGGCCTGCGCTGGCTCCCATCACTGGGCGCGCGAGCTGGAGGCGCTGGGCCACACGGTCAAACTGATCCCGCCCGCCTACGTGAAGCCGTTTGTGAAGCGGCAGAAGAACGACGAGGCCGATGCCGAGGCCATCTGTGAGGCGGCCCAGCGGCCAACGATGCGCTTCGTGCCGGTGAAGAGCCGCGAGCAACAGGCCAGCGGGGTGGTGTTCCGAGCCCGGGATCTGCTGGTGCGCCAGCGCACCCAGATCATGAACGGCCTGCGCGGCCACCTGGCTGAGTTCGGCTACGTCGCGCCCAAGGGGGTGATGTACGTCGAGCGCCTGGTCGCCGAGATCGAGGATCCCCAGAGCCAGCTGCCGCCGGCCGCTCGCGTCAGCCTGCAGGTCATGGTGCGGATGCTGGATGCGCTACAGGCGGAGATCGCCAGCCTCGATGCCGAGATCGCCCGGCGCGCCAAGGAAGACCCTGTCGCGCGCCGGCTGATGACGATCCCAGGCATCGGACCTGTCACGGCCTCGGCCATGGTCGCCCTGGCGCCGGGAGCCGAGGCCTTCCGCTGCGGGCGGGACTTCTCAGCCTGGCTGGGCCTCACACCCGTGCAGCGATCTAGCGGCGGCAAGCAGAAGCTTGGCCAGATCACCAAGGCCGGCGAGCGAACCTTGCGACGACTGCTGGTGATTGGCGCCAGCGCGGTGATCAAGCAGGCCTTGATCCGCGGCGCGCCGCCCGGATCGTGGCTGGCGCAGATGCTGGCTCGCAAGCCGCGGATGCTGGTGGCCGTGGCCCTGGCCAACAAGACCGCGAGGATCATTTGGGCGCTGCTGGCCAAGGGCGGCGTCTACAGGGCTCCGGCGCTGGCGGCCTGACGGCCGCCGGCTCCAGAGGCGTCGAAGCGTAGTCGGACGACGGAGGGTATGGCGCACAGTCGGTGAGACGGGATCAGGAAAACCAGGGCTTACCACCGTGCCTCGAGCACGCCACGGGTGATTTGGACCTGATCCGCGAACTTCCATACGGGCCAGCGCTCTCGGGCGCACAACAGGCCGGACAGATGGCAGCATCCGATCAAGCGTCAGAGCTTCGAAATCCGTCTTGCGCTGAAGGGGGCGTCCACAGATGGTTAGCGGACCTAAGATCCTCCCCCTCTGGGGGGAGGTGGCCCAGAGGGCCGGAGGGGGCTGCTCGGCGCTAGTCCAGATAGCGCCAGACTCCCATAAGCCGGCGCTGCCCCCTCAGTCGCTCCGCGACAGCTCCCCCAGAGGGGGAGCAGCTATCCGGCCCGGGCGATCACGGTCTCGAACCCCGCCGCGCAATAGGCGAACAGCCGCCGCCGCACCGCTTCCAGGTCGCTGGAATGGCATTCGCCCTCCGACAGCGAATCGATGCGGCCGGTCTCCGACAGGGCCAGCATCATCGACCCGGTCAGGAACTGATAGCACCAATAGAGGTCGCGATACTCCGCTTCGGGACGGACCGCCTTCAGGGTCTCGACCAGGCGGTGGACGACGGGGTCGAAGAACCGGGCCATGGTCTCGCCGCCCCAGGCCGGGGTGTTGTTGACCTGGGCGACCAGGGCGAAATAGCTCTTCCAGCCCGGCCCGCCCTCCTGCGAGATGCGCAGCAGCGGCTCGATGAAGGCCTCGATCACGCCCTCCACCGTCATGGCCTTGGCGTGGGTCTGGACATACAGGTCCATCGAGGCGCCGCGCACCTGGTTGAGGATCTCGGCGCGGCGCACGAACACCGCGTCGAACAGCTCGCGCTTGGCCCCGAAATAATAG
>JAIMAR010000336.1 GCA_023511855.1 Bryobacteraceae bacterium | reverse complement strand
GAAGTGGGGTGAGAGGATTGCGGGGTCCGGGACACTCAATAACCTGAGGGATTCTGCCTTATGAGATATCCAACGGCTCCCCGACGGCTGCCTTTGGCCGTGGTTCTGCTCTGCTTGGGAGCAGGGACCATGGCGGCGGGCGAGCGGCCCCGGCTCCTGGATGGCCTTTTCCGGCTGGAAGATAAACCCTTTCGGATCAGAGCGGTAAGCTACAACCCGCGCCCGGCGGCCACGGACTACCAGCGGCCTTCGCCCGAATGCCAGCTCGCCCGAGACCTCCCCTTGATTGCCGCCTCGGGCGCCAACACGGTGCGGACCCAGCGGCTGAGCGGAGACAGCGAGCCGGTGGTGGCCTCCCTGCTGGAGACCACGGGGCTCTACTGGCTGGCGGGATTTTCCTTAGAACCCTACTACGACCCCGACGTCCCGATCAGCGCAAAAAAGGCGCAGATTCTGGAAGACCTGCGCCAGTTCGCGGAAAGGCATCTGCAAAACGAGCATCTCATGGCCTTCGTGATCGGCGAGGAGATCACCCAAGACTACGGGCGCAAGTTCGCCGGCGAAGCGGCTGACTTCTACGCACTTTTGGCCGATGCCGCAACGATGCTCCGCGAGATGAGACCAGAGGACCCTCCGATGGTGACGACAGTGATGGCCGATGCGAGCCAGTTGCTCGTAGAAGTGCCAGGTCTGTCGTTCTGGATCTGGAAGATGCCCTCCTGGGACGACGCGCTGGCCAAAGCGGAGGACGCCGCGGCGTCCAGCTCCGCGCCCGTGTTGATCGAAGGCTTCTCCCGGTGGCCGCCGGAAAAGGAACCCGAGGCAGAAGAAGGCGACGGTGGCCCCGTAGCCGCACTAATGGCGGCGATCCGGGAACTGGAAGAATCGAAGCACCTGCTTGGATTCATTTATACGCGTTTCGCCGAGGAGCCGGCGGAGCAGCCAGGCACAGAGCTATTCCGGCTTGAAGCAGACGAAGGGCAGTTGGAAAACCTGATGGCCACTGCCTTCTACGAAGCGCTGGCGGAGCTATGGGAAGGATGCCGGCGCGACGAGTGGGCGATGGAGGAGCCTGCGGCGCTCCAAGCCGTGGTCCACGCGGCGCATGACGGTAACGCGGTTGCGCCAGGTGGCTTGGCGAAATTACATGGGACGGCTCTGGCGGCGCATGTCTACGCGGCCAACGGCGTGCCATGGCCGCTGCACCAAGGCGAGACCTGTCTGTGCGCCGGAGGAAGGCCCCTGCGGCTCGGGATGATCGGCCCGGAGTCGGGCACGTTGTTCATCCCTTGGGAGATGGAGACCGGCGAATACGTCGCGGTCTACTACCGGGCGGGCAAAGCCGCGGGGCCGGTAAAGATCCGGGTCGAGCCCCTCGCCCCGGGCATCTTTACGGACGCCATCGCGCGGGAAAACCAATCGTGCTTGGTGAGCCCCGGAAACGGGATCCGTCCTGGCGAAACCGTGACGCTGTATGGGACAGGATTCGGACCGGGCGACCCGTTGGAGGTAACCCCGAGGGTCTATGTGAACGGCAAGGAAGCCGAGGTGCTTGAGGCCGGTCTGGTGCTGACGGCGCCGGGGCTCGCCAGGATCCGAGTCCGGCTGGACCCGGCCACGCCGCCCTCGGCAACGGGCTATATCGTGGTGCAATCCGGAACGGTCAGGAGTACGGCACGACCGCTGCGCATCGAGCCCCCATCCAGCCCCTATGGGGTCCGCCTCGAGGCCGAACGAAAAGACGTCTGGGTTCAGGCGGGCGGTTCCCCGGCGGGTTTTGTCTTGCGTCTGGAAGGGCTGCGCGGGTACTGTGGGTCCCTGACGGTGCAGGCGTTGGACCTACCCGAAGGCGTCTCGGCTTCGCCCGTCGCGGGTCAGACGGGCGGACCCGTCGCGCTCGAGCTGCGCGCGGAAGCCTTTGCGCCGCCGCAGCAAGACGTGCCGTTCCGTGTGCGGGCCTGGGGGCAGGATGTCGAGCCGGCCGAGATCGAGGCGCGGATCACGGTTCTGCCCAGCCGGGGCTTGATTCCCGTCTCGGCGCATTCCAATGGGTTCCTCTCTCGTTATCCGAGAGCTCAGTTCCGCTGGAACGGGCAGGTCATCTTTGACACCGTCGGCGGAGGGCCCGGACGCGGCATCAACGTGCTGGCGGTCGATCCGGTCACTGGGGCTTTCGGCCCGGTGCGCAGCTTCGATACTTGGGGCGACGAGACCGCCTCGGCGGCGCTGATTTCATTTCTGGATTCCTTGCCGGCGGGCACGCTGGTGCTGTTCGCCGTGGCGGACGAGGGGACACGTCTGCTGAGCGCAGACGCCCGGGCGGCCATCGCACGCATGTTCTTCAGCCGCTACATCTGGGTCTTGGACTATCGGGAGTCGTGGGCGCTCATTGGGCGCAAAGGCTGGTGGCCGTTTTCGGAAAACTGGTCGGCGGCGTATGGAATCGCGGCGTTCACGAATGTGAGTTTCCCGATGCCGTAGTCCCGGGCGTGCGCGGGCAGGCGCAAGCCTCGATCCGCCCCGCCTCAAGCCGCGGCTTTCAAAAAAGCGGCCTTGAACTTCTCCATCTCCTCCGCCGTGCCGATCGTGACGCGGATGTGGTTGGGATAGGTGGGCCAACTGCGTCCCACATAGACCCCAAACTGGCGTAAGGCGGCAGCCACATCGCGGCCGGGCCGTTTCCCATCAACCATCAAGAAATTGGCTGTGGCCGGCAAGTAAGAGAAGCCGTGCCGGTCGAAGAATTGGAACAGGTCCTGGCGAAGCGCGGCGGTGAGGCGCCGGCGCTCGGCAACGACGTTCGGGGCCTTCAGGCTGGCAATCGCGCCGGCCAGGCTGGTGATGGGCATCCAGGTGTTGCCGTACATGCGGATGCGGGCCAGCAGATCCGGCCGGGCGATGGCGGCGCCGGCCCGCAGACCGGCCATCCCGTAAATTTTGGAGAACGTCCGAAGGATGATCAGATCTTTCCCGGCGGCAACCAGGTCCGTAGCGCCCCGCCCTTCGGTGT
>JAIMAR010000034.1 GCA_023511855.1 Bryobacteraceae bacterium | reverse complement strand
GGCTCGCAGCGTTTGGGAGACGGCGCCGCGGGAGACCTGGTTGCCGCCCACGGTGGCCGTCATCGGGTTGCTGCTGGCGATCTGGATCTGACTCATGATGCTCCAGTCCTTGAGGAGGTGGCCTTTCCAGCCGGTGATGAGGCCGCCGCCGCGGCGTCCCTGGCCCGTGCTGTAGGAGAAGTTGATGTTGATGGCGTGGCGCTGATCGAAGCTGGAGAGGCCACGTTCGGAGCGGAAGTCCAGCCAGTTTTGGGCCTGGTTGGCGCCTCCTGCGGCGCCGCCGTCGTCAATCGACTTGGAGAAGACGTAGCTGGCTCCGGCGCTCAAGCCGGCGCGGAAGCGCCGCATCAACTGGACGGAGCCGGCATGGTAGATCGAGTTGCCGCCGAAGGTCTGGTAGACGTACCCGGTCGGATATGGGGCGGCGGGCGCGTTAGGGGGCGTCACCCAGGGCAGGAACTGCCGGTTCAGGTTGGTGCCTTTCGAGCCCTGGTAGCTGATGGTGGTTTGGAACGAATAGGGGAGGTTCTGCTGGACGGCGAAGTTCCACTGCTGGACGTGGCCGATGCGGTAATCGGGATCGACGGCGAATGTGTTGGTGGTCAGGGTGTTGGTTTTGACGTTGGCCGGATTGGTGAAAGCATCCGCGATGCGGAGCAGCGGGCTCTGCTGGATGTTGAGGTTATAGGCCACAGCCAGCGGGGGCTGCTGGGACATTTGGGATGCGACATTGCTGTAGACCGAGCTATTGAAGTAAACGCCATAGCCGGCGCGAAAAACTGTGGAGTGTCTGGCGCTGGGCCGCCAGGCGATGCCCAGCCGCGGCGAAAGGTTATTGGCGTCGCCCTTCACGAGACTGCGCGAGTAGACGCGCCCGGTGAGCGGACCGGTCTGTTTGGGGAGAACCTGCGCCACCGCGGTGAACAGAGGAGCGATGTCCAGGTTGACGATGCGGTCATAGATTTCGGTGACCGGGGTTTGGTAATCCCAGCGCAGGCCGAACACCACGGAAAGCCGAGCGGTGAGTCGCCAGTCATCCTGCACGTAGGCGTCGATCAGAGAACCGCGGAAATAGAGGGAAGGATTTCCGTAGCGCACCGTGGCCGTGGTGGGCTTGCCGAGCAAGAAGTCGGCTAGGTCGAAGCCGGTTCCGGGAAGGGCGGCGCCGTTGACGATGGCGCTGGTGACGTAGCCGTTGAAGGAGAAGGTTCCGCGCCCGTTGCTGTCGGAGTACCGGTTGTTCTGCTGGCGGCGGAAATTGGCGCCGAAGGAGAGGTTGTGGGTCTTGTGGACCAAGAGGAAAGATCCGCCTACGGCGCTGGTTTGGTTGCGGGTGAGCGAGGCGGCTGCGTCGGAGAGGCCGGCGAAGTTGGTGAAGTTCAGGGTTGGCGGTCCCCAGTTGAGGGGATCGGTGGAGACTCCTTGAATGCCGAGACGTTGAGCGACATTGTCCCGGTAGGCGAAGAAGGGAGACAGCAGATTGCGGTTGCGGCTGAAGTTGTAGTTGAGGGTCAAGACGCGGCGGCTGCCGAAGTTGTGGGAATAGCTGATATTGGCGCTAATGCCGCGGCTGCTGCCGGTGTCGGTGAAGCCGAAGATGCTGGGGTTGGTGTTGTTGCCGCCCGAGTAGCTGAAGCCGCCCGAGAGGCGGTCCCGCGTGCTGAGGGTTTGGTTGACCCGGGTGTTAACGCTGTTGGTGTTGTTGAAGCGGGTGGTGGGGAGCTGGAAGTTGCGGATCTGTCCAGGGAGGTTGGGCGTGGGGTAGTATTCGAGCAAGGCCTTTGCAATCGGGTCCTGGCGGCCGGCGGGCACCAGGTTGCCGGGGAAGGGAGCGCCGGTGGAGGGATCATAAATGACCGCCGGCTGCCCGCTGGAGGCGATCGACTGAGAGAAGTTTCCGGCGCGCTCGAGGTCGGAAGGCATGGTGGTGAGCGTGCCTTGCTGGCCGACCCGGCTGCGGCCGACTCCGACGTTCACGGTGAACTGCCCGCGGTTGCCACTCAGCAACTTGGGAATCTTAAGAGGTCCGCCGAGGGAAAGGTTGACGTTGGTGGTGTTGGAATACGGCTTGGGGATGTTCTGTCCGCTGAGGGAGTAGGACTGGGCATTCAGCAAGGAATTGGACTCGTTGATGCTCAGGTTGCCGGTATAGCGCATCTGGGGGTTGCGCATGTTGTTGCCGAAAGCCAGCGCGCCTCCGCGGCCCATCCATTCGGGCATTCCGCGGCCCGGTCCGCCGCGGCCGCCCGCCATGCCCCGGCCACCGGGACCGCCCATCATCGGACCTCCGGCCATTCCGCCGCGGCCCCCTGGCCCACCGCCTGCCATCGGAGCGCCGCCACGGCCGCCGGGTCCGCCCATCATGGGGCCACCGGCCATTCCACCCCGGCCAACCGGCTCGCCGGCTAGCGCCATGTCGCCGCTCTGGCCCAGCGGCTGACCGTCCGCTCCCAATCCCATCACGCCCATGGGGCCTTCCATGCCCCGGCCTGCCATGGCCATCATCATTTCCGGGCCGCCCATCATGCCCCGGCCGAACATGCCCCAGTCATTCTGCCCCGGGATGCCCAGCGCGCTGCTCATACTGCCCTGGACCACGAAAGCTTGCGCGGCGCTGGTGGAAAGCTCGGCGGTCATCTCATCGGTGATGACGCCTTCCTGGCGGAACAGGGATGCATCAGCGGCTTGACTGACGCCCACCTGCTGAAAGGACAAATTGTCGCCGCCAAAACCGCCCCTGCCGCCGCGGGCGCCGCGGCCGGACTGTGCTTGGCGCTGTCCCTGATCGGTCCGTTGCCCGGCTGCGGTGCGGGCTGCCGCCGACTCGGGGTCGACCGGGGCTGTGCCGGCTGCGCCGCGCCCGGCCAAGGCTTCCGCAGCGGGCTTGGCCGCGTCCGCCGCGGGGGTTGGGGTGGACGGCGGCGCAGGCTTGACCTCGGCCAACTCGGGAGCAGCGCGCTTGGTGCGGGCGGCCAGGGCCGCTACTACTTCGGCGTCGGAGAGGAGTTTCAAATCCCATTGCAACGGGGAGGGCGAGGAAGCATCGATTTCCCGCTTGATTGTCTGAAACCCAAACATCTCCACTTCGATGGTCCAGGCGCCGTCTCCGAGGTTGGAGAACGAGTAGGCGCCGTTGTCGTCCGTGGTAGTGACGAGGCGCTTGTCGCCTTGTGTGGCGGTCACCGTAGCGCCAGGAAGCGGGCGCCCTCCGCTGGTGACCACGCCTTGGTGCTGAGCAGCAAACATGGCCCAGGCGGCAACCAACGCCGGGATTAGACCACCGCAACAAAGCAGGATCCGTTTGGCTGGCATTGGATTCTCTCACTTCCTGCCCGGTGAACCGAGCCTCTCTCCATCTCTAAAGGCGATAGCGACTGCGGCGGCGGTATCAAAAAGGGTGGCGTAATCGGAGGCTTAACACCGTTTTTACAGCGGCTTGGCCTTTCGAGGGGCTTCAGAATGGCTTTCCGGACGCCTGGGCCTGGCTTCTGTTCAGCAACTCACGCAGATCGCCGGCCAGAGCGGCCAGGAACTGTTGCTGCGCCGACTGGATGAAGAAATGGCCGCCGGGAAAGAGCCGGACATGCACGGCTCCGGTAGTCTCGCGGCCCCATCCCTGGAGGTGTTCCGGCCGGACGTTGGGGTCTTGTTGACCGCCGTAGGCATAGACCGGGCAGTTGAGGGGAACCGGCCCGGGGTAGACGTAGTTACGGTACAGGGCGGCGTCAGCCCGAAGGGCCGGCAGGATAACGGCGAGCAGTTCTCTGTTCTGGCGCACCTCGGGCGGGATGCCCTCCAGCCGTTCGAGCTCCCGCAGAAACTCCTCCTCGCCTGGCTCGGGCGGGGGGACCCAACCTTGCCGGAAGTGAGGCGCGCGAGCGGCGGAGACCAAGAGCGCCTCCGGCGGGCGGAGTCCTTTGGCGATCAAAAGCCGGCTTAGTTCGAAAGAAATGCCTGCGCCCATGCTGTGTCCGTAAAACGCGAACGGCCGGTCCAAGTAGGGCGGGATCGCCTCAGCCAAGGCCGCCGCCAGCGCGTTCATGTCCCGCAGCGGCGGCTCGCTCAAGCGGCTTTCGCGGCCTGGCAAACGCACCGGACAGAGCGCAACTTCCTTCGGCAAGGCTTCGGCCCATCCCCGGAAGGCCGTTGTGCCTCCTCCGGCAAAAGGAAAACAGAAGAGCCGAAAAACCGCATCCTTGGCGCCAGCTGCGCCAGGAAACCAAAGGTCTCCCGCGGGCGGCACCGACTTTTTCAAGCGGAGAGCCAGCAGCCGCCGCTTTTCGGGCGAGAGCTTGTCGAGGGGCGAGGAAAGCGCAGCGGGAGAGACAACCCGCCGCTTGAGCGGGGATTGGCGGACCTGTTGCAAGTAGCGCTCGAACGGCTCCGCGCTCAGCCCGGCCGCATAGGCCAGAGCTTTTTGGCGAGCCAGGCGCGACAAATCATCATAGTGCTGCCGGTCGGTGATCAAGCGCTCCAGAGCGGCACGCCAGGGTCCGATGTCTTGAGGTGGAACCTCGGCCACCGGAACCTTTTGGTCGTCCAAGGCTGGACGATAGCGTTCAATCGGGCGCACTGGCAGCAGATAGTCCACGCCGAGCATCGCCTCGGGAATGCCACCGATGTTGGAGGCAAGCACCGGGACGCCCCGCAGCATCGCCTCGGGGATGATGCGCGAGCGTGCCTCGGCCCAAAGCGAGGGGACCAGCAGCACGCGCGTGCGGGCGAACAGCGCATCGACGTTATCCGCGGGCGGAAGCAGTTCCACGTTCGGCCTGGCGCGCAGCGCGGCCATATCCTCCTGATTGGTGCCCCAAGTGGGGACGGCGGCAAACTTCACCTGGGGCATGGCGTCCGCCAAAGCCAGGAAGATGGCGACGCCTTTGACCGCGCAAGGGTTGACCATGGTCACAAACTCGTTGTCGAAGCGGCCGAGCTCGGGATATGGGCCGGGTTCGAGCAGCGAGATAGGAACGTGCACGGCCTCCAGGCCGCCCCACCGGGAAAGATAATTGGCGACGTACTGGCTTACACCCACGATTCCGTCGGCTTGCCGCAACAGATCCGTCTTGGCGGCGCTGGGGAAGGCGCCCTCGGGACCGAAGGGCAGGTCCAGGGTGGTCCGGGCGAGGTAGACGACGTGCGCCCGGCCGGATTTCAGGGCCGTTTCGAGCAGCAGCAGGGCCGGGTCGTCGGTGGAGGTCAGCACGACATCGGGATCGAAAGCGGCGATTTCGGACGACAGCCGCAAGGGCAGCATCCGGGGCTGGATAACGGCCAACACCTCGACGCCGTTAAGGTAGAACCGAACAATCTCAGGACCGGCATCCAGAACCGCGACCCCGCGGGACTTTAGTTCCGCCAGGAGGCGCTCGCGCTCGCCGGGCTCGGAGGCGCCCAGGCGACAAAGGACGCGGCACTCGTGTCCCCGCGAGGCCAAGGCCTCCATCAACAGGCGGTTGGACTTGTCTCCGCCGCCATAGGCAGGGTAGTAGAGCTTGTTATGGGCGAGGAGGATGCGCATGGCGGGCCACTCAGTCCGCGGACTTTCCCATGCCTTTCCGCAGGCGCGCCAACAGCAGGGCCCGCTTTTCCGGAGAGAGTTCCAACAGGTGCGAAGCGGCCGCCGGCGCTTGTGCGGCGGGCCATGATCCAGCAGGCACCGCCAGCGATTTCAAGTATTCTTCCATGCGGCCGGGCTGGATGCTCTCGACAAAGGCGATGGCTCTTTGCCGCGACAGCGCGGATTCTTCTTCGTAAAGCGTCCGGTTGGTGAGCAGGCTGTGCAAGGCTTCGGCCCAAGGCTCGATGTCCTGCTCCGGGACCACAGCCGCCGGCAGCCCGTGTTCGTCGAAGGCCGGCTCGTACTGCTCGATGGGGCGGACCGGAATCACGAAGCGGGGGCCCATCTTGGCCTCCCGCAGGCCGCCCGAGTCGCTAGATATGACGGGGATGCCGTGGAGCATGGCCTCCATGACGCTCAGTCCGAAGCCCTCGTACCACAGGGAGGGCATCAGCAGGATGCGGGTGCGGCGGAGAAAGTCCTGGATGCTGCCGACGTTCGGCAGAATAGTGACGTTGGGCAGGGCTTCGAGCGCCTGGCGGTCGGCGCGGGTGGTGCCCCAGCCGGGCAGAGCGCCGAACGGGCATTGGGGGAAGCGGCGAACGAGTTCCAGAAAGATGGAGATCCCTTTCACCGCGCAGGGATTGACCATGGTGATCATGCCCGAGTCGAAGCGGGCGAAGTTCTCAAAGGGCCCTGAACCGTAAATGGGCGGATGGATCACGGCGGGGCGCCGCCCCAGCGTACGGGCGATGTAGTCGCCGGTGTGTTCGCCGATGGCGACAATTCCGGCGGCCTGGCGCACCAGCTCCGCGCCAGCCGGGTCTGGGTTCCAACTGGCGGGGCCGAAGGGGAACAGTTGCGGGGTGTGCGCCAGGTACACGACGCGGCCGGGGGCCCGGCGCTGAGCCTCTTTAAGCAGGACCTGGCCCAAGTCCTCGCTCGACACCAGCACCCGGTCGGGCTGGAAGTCTTGAATCTGGCGCGCCAGCGTCCGCGTCCGGACGTGCGGGTCCGCTGCCGCGTAGACGAGGATCGACCCGCGGCGGAGAACTTCCACTCCAGGCGGAGCCGCGCTCTGAACCAGTTCGATTTGAATTCCTTCGTCCTGGAGTTGTTTGAGTTTTCCGTCCCGGTCGTGGGCCAAATCCGCAGCGACGATGCGGCACTCGTGTCCGGCGCTCGCGAGCAGCTCCAGCCACACCATATTGCTGCGCGTCGCCCCGCCTCGCGGCGGAACGTAGGATGCGTTGGCGGCGAGCAGGATGCGCATGATCAATCCCTCCCGCTGCTTTCGATGCCCTCCGTTTCCTTCTCCAGCAGCGCCCGGACCTCATCGTCGGAGAGGCCCTCGATTTCGGCCAGAAGCGCTGCGTAGCGGTCCGCGCCTTCCCGCTCAAGCTGGTACAGCTCGATGATCTTGGCCAGCTCGGCCACCGTAAAGGCGGAACTGTAGATGACGTCCAGCCCCAGCTCCACGCCGTAAGCTTCACGGATCCTGCTCAGCAACTGGACCGCGAGCAAGGAATGTCCGCCCAGGTCGAAGAAGTTGTCGTGGATGCCGACCGAGGGCCGGCCCAGCAGCTCTGCCCAAAGACGGGCCAGTTCCTGTTCGAGCGTAGTGCGGGCCTGTTGCTGCGGAGTGAGGACGACGTCCTCGCCGCTGCGGTTTTCGGCACGGATTTCGGCTTCGATCTGCGGCACGGTGGAGAGGTGATTCGCGATGTAGACGTAATCCACCGGCTCAGCCGAGCTGACGTGAACCGGGGCTTCGGGCGCGGCCTCACGCAGGGGAGCGCTCGAAGGTTCATAGGTGACCGCCGCAGCCGCTTCGGCTGGGAAGCGGAACAGAAAGCCGTGTTCGGCCGGGCGCTTGAACTTTGCGCCGACACTCTCCAGAAACAGAAGCGCGGGGCGATTGCGCTGGGTGGGGACGAACGGAACCTCCAACTTAGCTAATCCCTTCTCCAAGGCGGCTTTACCCAGCCAGGAGAGCAATTGGTGCTCGACGCCCCGGCCCAGCACGCGGCAGCTCAACAGAAATGTGTCCACGCGCAGCACCGGAGGATCGATTTCCACAATGGCGAGTCCCGTGAGTCCGTAGCTTCCGAAGCGGTCCTTCACGGTGACGGTGTAAACCTCGTGCCGCCCGGTGCGCAGCAGAGCCTGAATGTCTGCTTCCGTGCGCCGGATGGTGGTGCAGTTCATCTGGTTGGTGCGTTGAGTCAGCTGGGCGGCGCGGGGCAACTGCTCCGGCGTCAAGGGCTGGATCGAGACCTGGAGTTGCAGAGCGGCGATGAACTCGCCCAGCGTTTTGGCCTGCTTTCCCAGGCGGGCGCGTTCCAAGCCTTGCAAGTACATCTCGCTGCGTTGTTTGTCCTCGGCGGTTACCTGGAGGCGGTCGAAGGCCCACACGTGGCGCAGGAAATCCGGGATGCGCTGAGCTTCGGCCGGGAGAGGGAGCGTTAAAACCTCGGGGCGGCTAGCCTGGACCTCGGCGCATTCGCGCGCGTTGTCGTCGATGAAGATGAAGCTATCTAAGCCAAGCTGGAGCTCGCCGGCCAAGGCTTCCAGGTTGACCGGCTTGGGGGCCCAATTGATCCGGCGGGCCACGAAGTGCTCGAGCCGCAGGGGCATTTCGGGGTGTGCGCGGAAGGTTTCAAGCACGTCCTCTTCGTTGTTCTTGCTGCACAGGCACAGCAGCATGCCGGCGTCGTGCTGGGCGACCATGAATTCCTGGAGGGCGCGGCGGGGCGGATCGATGACGACGCCTTCGGGGCCGTCTTCGCCGCAGATGCCTTGCCAGAGAGTGTCGTCGCAGTCAAGAGCGGCGACTTTGTAAGGCGTCATACGCAAGGCGTTGATCTTGCGGGCGAGCCAGGTTCCCAGGGCGGTGAAGTAGGGCGCTGTGTAGGGGATATGGCCGAGGGCGTCTCCGTGCGGATCATGGATCTGGGCGACCGGATACAGATCCTCGATCTCCTCGGTTCTCGAAAAACAGACCGCACTGAGGCCATGCGAGCCGGAGCGCAGGAGTTCTTCCGCCTGCCGGGCGTGGGCGGCGCGTTCGGCATCGGCTAGAAACTCCGGCGAAGAGGGGCAGACGGCTACCAGCAGGGGGGAAGGCGAGGATTCGGAAGCGGCGCGGAGGCAGGACACCAGATACCGGGCGGTTTCTTCGAGGGTCTCTGTCTTGGGGCCGTCCGGGCTCCGAAAACGGAGCCAATCCTCCAAGCGGACCAGGATGATGTTGACCCCACCCCGGTTCTGATTGAGCAGGCTGTTGGGATCCAAGAGCTGCTGGAAGACTTGATTGTAGGGAGCGAACTTGATGGTCAGAGGCAACCGCAGCCTGCGCATCCAAAAGCGGAGCACGGGCGCGAGCGACTCTGCGGTAAAAGTTGCGCTGACCGCCACCGCGGCCGATGGCTGCGAATCGACTGGCATCTCTTTCCGTGTTGGAGTCATTCTAGGCTTCGAAGATTCGGGGACGGCAGCCGCGGGACGAAAGTTTCACACGCCGGCGTCCTGGTTTCATTATGATTCGGCCCGCGGCGGGGGCACAAGCAGCGGGGCAGCGGGCGGCTGTGTTGGAGGTCCTGGCGTGCAGGTTAGCGACAACATATGGCGTGTTGAACGAAGCTGGGGGGAACACAGCGCCAATCTATACGCCTTGCGGCGCGAACAGAAGCGGACGGCGGTTTTTTTGGGCGGCAGCCCAGTAGACGGCACGGACCGGCTCGGGGTGAACACGTTTGGGAGCCGCGCCACGGGTCCGGCGGCGAGCGGCATGAAATATGGGCTGGAGGCGGCGGTACAGACCGGCAAGATCGGCGCGGATTCCCATCGCGCCTTCGCCTGGGCGAGCTGGCTTTCGCGGCGCTGGCCGATGGGCAGCCGATCGCTGGAGCTGCTCGGAGAGTACAAGTACGCCTCGGGGGCCAAGGATCCCAAGCCGGGCCCGGCGGCGGGCACCGTGGACGAAGCCGCTGCCGGTGAGCGCCATGTACAGCTCTTGGTGGCTGGCCAGTTTGCGTGACAGTTTGTACAACGCGGGCGGCGGGCCGATCGTGCTCTCGGCCTGCGGAATGGCCGGATGGCACGTTGGGCAGGAGGTGGATCCGTTCGCCTGCTACCGGTTCCAGCACTTCCTGTTCGGGGCCAGAGGCGGGCGGATGTTTCCCGGCGAATTCGGCCCAATAGGCAGCGCTGTCCCTAACTTATCTGCACGTTTACCACACGTGCACGTCTTGATACCGGAGCACGGGCGGCGAAAGGCGCGGACGCCAGACATGTCCGCTTAGCCGTTCCCGCATTCGCTTGGGAAGATGCCCGCGCTCTGCCAAGTGTTACATAAGTTGCCTGGTTTCGGCTGTTTTTTGATGCCTGTAAACATCCATTCCTGATATCATCACCTTATATCGGATTTTGATATGGAGGGGCTAAGGTCCACGCGGGTCGACTTCATCGAGCTGCATATCTTGCACCACGCGGCGCAGCAGCCAGTTTACGGCGTGTGGATGATCGAGGAATTGACGCAGCACGGCTACCGGCTCGGCCCCAGCCAGCTTTACCCGAGGTTTCACCGGTTGGCACGCGACGGGCATCTCGTTTGCCGCGAGGCGGTGGCGGCGGGCAAATTGCGGAAGTATTACCGCATCACTGCCGCCGGACGGGCCTACTTTCGCCGCCAGAAGCGCCGTTTGATTGAACTGGCGGCGGAAGCTTTGAGCCCCGAAGACCTCCGCGGTTTGCTGAAGCGGCAGATGAGCGCCGACCACGGCAAGCGCTGAGAGGGAGAGGCACCGCATGCGACTTCGGAGAAACGCAATCAGGCTGGCGATCGTTGTTTGCGCGGCTTCGGCCCACGGGCAGGCTCCCTCGGTTCTGAGTCTCCCGCAGGCGCTCGAACTGGCCAAGAAGCACCCCTCAGTCCAGGCGGCTCAGGCGGGCGCGGAAGCTTCCGCCGCGGGCGTCGATCTGGCCCGCACCGCTTATCTGCCGCGGGCCGATCTCTACTCGCAAGTCCACCGCGCCACGCGCAACAACATTTTCGGTCTGATCTTCCCCAACAGCGTGATCCCGGCGATTTCCGGACCTGTGCGGGAGGCGGCCACGATCACGAGCACTTGGGGCAGCGCCGCCGGCCTGCTGTTTTCCTGGGAGCCGTTCGACTTCGGCCTGCGGAAGGCCAACGTGGCCCTGGCGCGCACGCTCGCGCGGCAGGCGCAGGCCGGCGTCGCCGCCACTGAGCTACGAGATCTCGCTGGCCGTGGTCGACGCGTTCGTCAGCGCGCTGGCGGCGGCGCACGCGGTGGCGGCGGCGCAGGCCAACGTCGAGCGGCTCGAGGTGTTCCACCGGACGGTCCGAGCGCTCGTGGCGAGCGAGCTCCGGCCGGGCGCCGACGAATCCCGCGCGCTGGCCGAGCTGGTGCCGGCGCGCACCGAACTGGCCGGCGCCGAAGGGCAGGAGCAGGAAGCGCGGGCGGCCCTGAGTGAGTGGGTGGGCGCAGTTCCCCAGCGGCTCGATCCCGGGGCGCTGCTCGGCGAGGCCCCGGCTCAGCTTGCCGCCGGCGATGTGGGGCGGCACCCGCTTGCGCAGCGCCAGAGCGCGGCCGTCGAAGTCGCCGAGGCCAGACAGCGCTCGCTCGAGAAAGCCTGGCGGCCGCGCGTTGAGATCCTCTCCGCCGTGTACGGGCGCGGGACCGGCGCCAACCTGGACGGGACGTTCGAAGGAGGCGCCGCCGGGCTGGCCCCATCGACGGGCAACTGGGCGGCGGGCGTGAGCGTCAAGTTTCCGCTGATGGAATCCAGAGAGACGGCCGCGCGGCGGGCCATCGAGGAGTATCAGGGGCGTTCCGAATCGGCGCGGCTGGAGGCGCTGCTCCGGAACCTCCGAACCCAGGCCGAGAAGGCGCGCGCGCAGGTGGAAGCGGCGCGCCGGATCGCGGCCAACACTCCGCTGGAGGTGGGGGCGGCGCGCCAGCTGGTCGAGCAGGCCGAAGCGCGGTACCGTGCGGGCCTGAGTTCAGTCGTCGAGGTGGCCGAGGCGCAGCGCCTGCTGCGGCAAGCCGAAACCGACAACGCGCTGGCCCGGCTAGGGGTGTGGCGGGCGCTGTTCGCCGTCGCCGCGGCCGAAGGGAACCTGGAGGAGCTCGCGCGCCGCAGCGGCCGCTGAGGGGGAGGAAGGAAGCATGTGGCTGATCCACGCCGCGATGCGCCGCCCGGTCACCATCTTGATGGTGATCCTGGGCGTGGCGCTCTGCTCGATTTTGGCGCTGCGCCGGATGAAGGCCGACATCTTTCCGGACCTCGGCACCCCGGTCATTTACGTCGCCCAACCCTACGGCGGCATGGACCCGGCGCAGATGGAAGGCTACCTGGTCAACTATTACGAGTACCACTTCCTGTACGTTCGCGGAATCGATTTCGTCGAGTCGCGCTCGATTCAAGGCGCCGCGATCATGTCGCTGCACTTCCACGAAGGCACGGACATGGCCCAGGCGATGGCGGAAACGGTCGCCCAGGTCAATCGCGCCCGGTCCTTCATGCCGCCGGGCACAGTGCCGCCGTTCGTGATGCGATTCGACGCGGGCAGCGTTCCGGTGGGTTACCTGGTCTTTTCGAGCGAGACCCGGAGCGTCGATGAGATCTCCGACCTCGCCCTGTTCCGCGTCCGGCCGATGTTCTCGCGCCTGCCGGGCGTCTCGGCGCCGCCGCCGTTCGGCGGCACGGCGCGCACGCTGGTGGTGCGGGTCGACCCGGACAAGCTCCGGGCCTACCAGATGTCGCCCGACGAAGTGGTGCAAGCAATCGCGCAGACGAACTCTCTGGCGCCGTCGGGCAACGTTCGCATCGGGGATCTGAACCGCATCGCGCCGCTGAACGGCACGGTCGGCGAAGCCGTCGAACTCAACGACGTGCCGATCCGCCGGGGTCCGGGTCCCACCGTCTATCTTCGCGACATCGGCTATGCCGAGGACGGGGCGGACATTCTCACCAGCTATGCCCTGGTCAACGGCCGCCGCGCGGTCTACATCGCGGCGACCAAGCGCGCCGACGCCTCGACGCTCGACGTGGTGCGCAACATCCGGCGCGCGCTGCCGTCGTTTCAAGCGGCGATCCCGGAGGACATCCGCGTCTCGTTTGAACTCGACCAGTCCTCCTATGTCACCCGGGCGCTGCGCGCGCTGCTCCAGGAGGGGCTGCTCGGAGCCTTCCTCACCGGGCTGATGATTCTGATCATGCTGCGCAGCCTTCGGACCTCGCTGGTCGTGGTGACCACGATTCCGGTGGCGCTGCTGGCCGCCGTCGTCGCGTTGTGGGCGGCCGGCCAGACGCTGAATCTGATGACGCTGGGCGGACTGACTCTGGCGATCGGAATCCTGGTGGACGAATCCGTCGTGGCGGTCGAGAACATTCACACGCACATGGGGCGGGGCAAAGGCGTGGCCCGGGCGGTGCTCGAGGCCAGCCGCGAGGTGGTGGTGCCGCGGCTGCTGGCGATGCTGTCGGTGGTGTCGGTCTTCGCCCCGTCGTTTTTCATGACGGGCGTGGCGCGCGCGCTCTTTGTGCCCCTGGCGCTGGCGGTGGCCTTCTCGATGATTGCCTCCTATTTTCTGGCGAGCAGCCTGGTGCCGATTCTCGAGACCTGGCTCCAGAGCGGACACAGTGGTGCGCCGGCCACGCAACGCGCGTCGGGTTTTGAGCGCTTCCGCGAACGCTTCGGTCGGTTCTCGCGGCGCCTGCTCCGGTGGCGCTGGCCGATCGCCGCGCTTTACCTGGCCGGGACGGCGGCGGTGATTTGGCTGGCGGGCGGCAGCCTGGGCACGGACATCTTTCCCCAAGTCGATACCGGCCTGATTCAGATGCGGCTGCGCGCTCCGACCGGCACGCGCGTCGAGCGCACGGAACGCATTGCCCAAGCGGCGCTCGAGGAGATCCGCCGCCTGGTGGGCGAGGAGAACGTCGAAAGCTCGCTCGGCTTTGTCGGCGTGCAGCCGTCGAGTTACCCCGTCAACCTGATCTTCCTGTGGACGAGCGGGCCCCACGAAGCGGTGCTGCGGGTGGCCGTCAAGCCCCAGGCCCGCCTGTCGACGGCCGCCCTTCAAGAGCGCCTGCGCGAGCGGATTCCGCAGATCGCTCCGGGAACGACGGTGTCCTTTGAAGCGGCGGATCTGGTGAGCCAGGTGATGAGCTTCGGCGCCCCGACGCCGGTGGAGGTCGCGGTCGCCGGCCCCGACCTGGCGGCCAACCGGAGCTACGCCGAACAGGTGAAGGCGGAGCTGGCGCGGCTTGGCGAGCTGCGCGACGTCCAGCTCGGCGAATTGCTGGACTATCCGACCGTCGACATCCGCGTCGACCGCGAGCGCGCCGCGCAGCTCGGCGTCACGGTCGCCGAAGTCGGCCGGGCGCTCGGTCCGGCCACCTGGTCGAGCCGCTTCACCACGCCGGTATACTGGGCCGATCCGAAGACCGGCATCGCCTATCAGGTTCAGGTCGAGGTGCCCCAGGCGCGGATCGCGTCCGTGGACGATCTGGCGAGCATCCCGGTGAAGAATCAGGGGAGCGCGACGACGCTGGTTCGGGACGTCGCCGAGGTGAGCGAAGGCAAAATGCTGGGCGAGTACCATCGCGTCAACATGCAGCGGATGATCACCGTGACGGCCAATGTCGCCGGGACGGACCTCGGCTCGGTCGCCGCGCGGATCTCGTCGGCGCTCGGCAAGCTGCCGGCGCCGCCGCGCGGCGTCACCGTCTCGGTGAGGGGACAGGTGGCGCCGATGCAGCTGATGGCCGACAATCTCCGGCTCGGCCTGGCGCTTTCGGGCATCGCCGTGTTCCTGTTGCTGGCGGCCTATTTTCAGTCGATTCGTGTGGCCTTTGTCGTTTTGCTGGCGATCCCCTCCGTGCTGGCGGGCGTGGCGGTGGCGCTGGCGGCGACCCGGACGACGCTGAACATCCAGTCGTTCATGGGCGCCATGATGGCCGTGGGCATCTCGGTGGCCAACACGATCCTGCTCTGTACGTTCGCCGACCAGTACCGCCGGCGCGGCGCTCCGGCGGCGAAAGCGGCGGCGGAAGCGGCGCGGACGCGCCTGCGGCCGGTGCTCATGACGAGCATCGTGATGATCGCGGGCATGTTGCCGCTGGCGTTAGGCGCCCCGCAGACCGCGCCTCTGGGGATCGCCGTGATCGGGGGACTGGCGGCCGCGACCCTGACCACGTTGCTGGCCATCCCTTCGGTGTTTGCCATCGTCGAAGGGCGCGCGGGAACCGCGTCCCCTTCACTCGATCCCGACGATCCGGCGGGCGCACGCTACGACGGCGCGGCCCCAAGGTGAGGAACGAACAATGAGCATCGCCATCCTAGCACTCTCACTTTCGGCCGGAGCGGCTCTCTTGGCGGCGCCGGATCCCTGGGCCGGCGCGGTCACCGCTGAAGTCGTCGAGGTGGTGGAGAAGCCTCTTTCGGGAACGACCGCGCTGCCCGGCGAGTTGCGCCCGTTCCGCGAGGTGGACGTCTACGCCCGAGTCTCGGGATTCGTCGAAACCGTGGCGGTCAATCGCGGCACGCGCGTTCAACGAGGCGACTTGCTGGCGGCCGTGACCGCCCCGGAGCTCGACGCCAGGATTGCCGAGGCCCAGGCGCGCGTCACGGCGATCGAAGCCCAGCGCATCGAAGCCGAGGCGCGCCTGGCCGCCGCCGAGAGCACGCTGGCCCGCTTGCGACAGGCCGCCGCGACTCCGGGCGTGGTGGCCGGCAATGACCTGGTGCAGGCCGAAAAGGCGGTCGAGGCCGATCGTTCCCGGATCGCCGCGATTGCCGGCAACCTCGAGACCGCCCGCGCGGCCATGGCCGCGGCCGAGCAGATGCGCCGCTACTTGCGCGTCACCGCCGATTTCGACGGCGTGGTCACCGAACGCCTGGTGCATGAAGGCAGCTTGGTCGGGCCGGACAGCAAGAGTGCGGCGCCGATGTTCCGTCTCGCGCAAATCGACCGCTTGCGGCTGGTGGTGGCGGTGCCGGAAGCGCTCGTCGCATCGATTCGAAGAGGGGCGCGGATGGAGTTCACCGTGCCGGCGTATCCCGGCGAGGCCTTTTCGGGCCTGGTGGCTCGCCCCGCGCTTTCGCTCGATCCGAAGACGCGGACCATGCCGGTTGAGCTCGATGTCGCCAACCGCCAAGGGAAGCTTGCGCCGGGCATGTACGCCGAAGTCGCCTGGCCGGCGGCACGCGGCCGCGCCAGCCTGCTGGTTCCGGCGACGGCGGTCAAGGCCACGACCGAGAGAATCTTTGTGATTCGCGTCTCCGGAGGCGTCGCCGAATGGGTCGACGTGCGGCGCGGCGTCACCGACGGAAAACTCCTCGAAGTGTTCGGCAACCTCAAGCCGGGTGACAAGGTCTTGCTCCGTGCCACGGACGAAATCCGTCCCGGCACGCCCATTCATCCGGCCGGACGTTGAGGCTGGCCCTCATTGGATCCACCCTCCGGCTGGCCCACCACGGCCCCGTTTGCCTGGCACGCCGGGACTGCCGGCGTGCCATGGCTGGGCTGTGCACGGCCGGCGCCGGCCGCTTCAGCGGAGCCCGGCACGCCATCCGGGCCCGAACCGCTAAGATGGTCGCTTAGCCCGGCATGTCTTCCTTCTTGAATCTGCTCCGGCGCAACGCCAACTACCGCCGGCTGTGGCTGGCGCAGGTGGTGAGCGAAGCCGGCGATTACTTCAACAACGTCGCGGTGTTTAGCCTGGCGATGCAGACCACCGGCTCCGGGCTGGTGGTCAGCGGGATCATGCTCTCGCGCGCCATCCCTGCGGTGCTGACAGGCCCGCTAGCCGGGGTTGTGCTGGACCGGTTCGACCGGCGGCGGATCATGATTGCCAGCGACCTAGTGCGCAGCGCGGTGGCGTTTGCTTTCATTGCTTGCGTGCACTACCGGGAGGCGTGGCTGCTCTATGCTTTGAGCGCCCTGCTGATGGCGGCCTCGCCCTTTTTCACCAGCGGGCGAGCGGCGCTGCTGCCGTCAATCACGAGCGGCGAGGAGCTGCGCACGGCCAACTCCCTGACGCAGACGACGCAGTGGGCCACGCTCACGGCGGGCACGATGTTGGGGGGCCTGGTGACGGCCCGGATGGGATATCCATGGGCGTTTGCCATCAACGCCATCAGTTTTCTTTACTCGGCCGCGGCCGTAGGGCGGATCCGGCTCAGTAGGCTTCCGGCGGCAGATACAGAGGCGCGGCCGGCGGTCGGCACATTGCAACCTTGGCGGGATTACAAAGCGGGGTTGGACTACATGCGCAGCGTGCCTCTGGTGTTGGGCATTGGGCTGCTTACGGTGGGTTGGGCCATGGGCGGCGGCGCAGCGCAAATCCTATTCGCGTTGTTCGGAGAGCAGGTCTTTCAACGGGGCGCGGAAGGGATTGGAACGATATGGGGGTTCGCCGGGGTGGGTTTGCTTGTGGGAGGCGCGCTCGCTCACCTTGCGGGCGGGCGACTTGACTTTGCCGGCTATAAGCGGGCGGTCGCCTTGTCCTACCTGGTTCATGGGGCCGCTTATGTGGTGTTCAGCCGCTCGACATGGTATCCCGCAGCCTTGTTCTGGATCTTGCTTTCGCGAGTGGGGATGGCGGTGACTTCGGTCCTCAACAATTACCAGTTACTCAGGACCACGCCGGACTGCTATTTGGGGCGTGTCTTCGCTACTCTCGAATCCCTGAGGTGGTTCACGATGATGTTTTCGATGGCGGCCGCGGGGCTGGCATCGGAGTACTTCAGCCCGCGCGCCATCGGGGTGGCGGCCGGAGTGCTGGGTTGCCTGACGGCCATTGTATGGGCGCTGGCCGATCTAAGCGGGCGATTACCGGAGCCGCCACGCCGCGAACCAGATCACCCTAATTCCTGAGCCCCCGGAGACGGCAGTTCTACTGGGGGCTATGGGCCGTCTGCATGAGCTGCTCCACCTTGGCGAGCTGGTCTTTCACCAACTGGGCGTTGGAGGCGTTAGGGGAGAGTTTAAGATAGGCGCGCAGGTTCTCAGCGGCGCCCTGGAAATCTCCGCGCTGCGCCAGAATCACGCCCAAGATGTGGTTGGCCTGCGGGAGCCGGCGCGCCTTGTCCAGCTTGAGAACCTCCCGGGCGCTCTTTTCCGCCTCGGAGTAGCGTTTCAGGTTGAAGTTGGCCACCGCGTTGTAGAGATGCATCGCGGGGTAGTTGTACGGATCGAGCCGGAGGATGCGATCGGTGGTCTCAAGGACTTCCTGCCAGTTGCGGGCCTCGGCCGCCAAGCTGGCTATCTGGACGTATGGCGGCAGGTAGCGGTTGTCTGAGTCGATCGAATTCTCGTAGGCCTTTCTTGCGGCTGTTTTATTGCCCAGCTTCTCATAGGCCTTGCCCAGCTCGTACCAAGCCGAGGCGTACTTGGGGTATACCTGCACGGCCTTTTCAAGGTTCTTGCGGGCATCTTCCCATTTCTGTTTCCGTATGGCGTCTCGGCCCTTGTCGAATGCCTTCACGGCGTCCTTGGGGGCGGACATGGCGGTGACGCTGATGGTAGCGCCCTCGACGTTGCCATAGCGGTGCAGGACGATTGTGCCGATGTCAGGCCGGTCCATGAAGCGCCTGCCTGCCAGGCTGATTTGGTCCGACTGGTAGCCCGGCAGATTGGCCCGGATTTCACACATGGACAAGTCTCTTTCCGAGATGCCGCCGCCCAGCGGGCCCAAAGCTCCGCTGGAGGTGCTTTGCGAACCAGGAAAGCCGGTACCGCCGTAACCGCCGACGCTAGCGTCGGCGAAGACGAACTGGTTCTGGCCGAGCTGGATCGAGAAGCGGCCGCGGCTATCGGTGTAGCCTTCGGGGCGCGCGATGCCGTTGCAGACCCGCTCGATAACGACCGGCTCGGGCGGGGGAGTGCCGTCGCTCAGCATCACTCGGCCGCTGATGTAGATGGGCCTCGGCATATCCTGCGGGAAGGTTTCCGAAGGGGACCGCGTGGGCTCCTGTTCGGTTGGGAACGGGGTCGGCCGGGTTGGCCGGGTAGGGGAAGGGGTGGGCGTGGGGCTTGGGCCGGGACTCGGCGTAGATGGCACGGATGGCGCGGATGGCGCCGGAGCGCCACCGCCTCCTCCCTGGCCGCCGCCACCACCTCCGCCCTCTTGGGGAAATGCTGCGGCAGCTACCAAAAAGAGACCTGCCGCCCCTGCGATCACGGCCTGCGAACGGATACGGGACATGGGGAGCGCCCTCCTGCGGCTCTTGCCCCTATTATAGGCTTTTCAGCGGCAGTGAAGCCCCTCTTTTCGTCTAAGGGCACAATTTTACTTCCCTCCGACTTGGGCGGCGGAAGCCAGGGCTTTTCCGCTCTGCGCGGGGAACGGCGTTTACAGACTATCCCCGGCGCGCATCGTACCCACGACCGGCGGCAAGCGGCCGCGCTTGAATCCGGGACACGCCGAACCGATACGGATCCCAGCTCAGTGCTTGTGTTCGTCGCCTGCCGGGTGGCGCCCCTCTTCGGAGGCCCTATGAGGGCTTTCTGCCGAGCCGCCCTCGGCGTTTACGAGAGTCTCCAAGAGACCCGCTAAAACGCGGTAGAACTCCAATCTGGTCTCGGTCTGGATCTTCGCGGCAAGCAGCCCGATCCACCGAAGATGCTCCTGGCGGAAACGCCGGAGCGTCTCGCCGTCTGCGCCTTCCTCCAGAAGACGCCCATAGAACATCAACAGATAAGCAGCGTGGTCGGCGGGTTCGTTACTGTGACGTGTTTGGAGCCCATGGCGGCGGTACCAGTCCAGGGCGGCAAAATGGGAGTCGCCCATGAGCTGCCGCGGCTCATCGTAGGCCGATTGCCATAAAGGACAGAGCGTCCCAGTAGGGTCGAGAAAGAGGCGGACATACTCTCGCTCTAAGGCTCCGGGCTGCTCCGGCAGAGAGGCGAGGAGGGACGGATAAAGCTCCGCCGCATGGCCTTCGGATTCCGCTTCTTCGGCCAACTCCGCGATCAACTGCCGGAGCTGCGATTCGCTGGTTTCGAGCAGCGCCAGCCCGGCCAGAGCATAAAGCGCCGGAGGTTGAGGTTTCATTCTTCAGAGCCGCTCTGTTGGACGCGCTCGATGGCGATCACCGCCTCCATGATGCCCGCAGCGCCGGCGAAATTGCCCGCGGCAACTATTTCCTCGATGGTCTGATCGGCAATCAGGTCGGAGTCTCTCTCGCCTCGTCCCCAAGCCACGCGCATGAGCCTGGAGCGCTGGCCGTAGCCGTGGGCCACCAGCACCGCATCAGGGCGGAGCGTCTCGACCAGGTGCGCCGCCAGAGTAATGGAGCCCGTGCGGGAGCGCAGGCGGACCAAGTCGCCTTCGCGAATCCCGAGATTCCTGGCCAGCGCGGCATTCATATTCGCGACGTTGACCGGAAGCATTTCCGTAAGGATCGGGTTATTCTCGGTGGTGTTGCGCCGTTGGACCGCGGGGATGTAGGTCAGGAAGTAGTAGGGGTACTCGGCGCTGGGCCGCTCCCGCTTCTCCTTCCAGACCGGCAGCGGGTCGTAACCCTTGGCGGCAAATTGCGGGACGTAGATCTGGCACTTGCCGCTGGGGGTTCCGAACGTGGTTCGGGGAACGAAGGGCTCGGGGCGCTCCCAAATTCCGGACGCAGGGAATTCGGCGAAGCTGTTGGCGATGCCCGCCGTGCGGGTCTTCTCATCGAGCAAGACTCCGGGATTGATCCAGCTTCCGTCGGGGGTTTTGAAAAAGTCCGGGGCCAGACGTTTGCCCAACTCGATGGCCACGTAGCCGATGCTCTTGGCCTCGAACATAGGTGGGACGACCGCCCTGCGGGCTAGCACCACCGGATGCTTGGCGCTGTATTCTCTCGCGATGAGGTCATTGACCTCCAAGTAGGTCGTGCCGGGGAGCACGATGTCCGCCATGGAGGCGACGTCGTTGGGGAGAAAATCGTACACGGCGATGAAGGGGATGGTCTTGAGGGCTTGAGTGATTCGCAGCGGGTTCGGGAATCCGAGCATGGTGTACTGGTTGATGAACGCCGCCTGGATCATGCCCGGATACTTGTTCAGTATGCCGTCGGCGAGGGTGGAGAACAGGCCGCCGCCGTCTTCCAAGACCAGGGGCAATTGATCATTGCCGTCGATCCGTCGACCGTTCTTGGGTGGATAGGCGGGGCGGGGATACACGGCGTCCACCGCAGGGATGTTGATCTTGCGCGCCTGATAGCGGCCGCCCGGCCGGTCGATGGTGCCCGCCAGTATGTTCAGAATCATAATGGCGTGCACGAGCTGGGTCGCGTTGGTGTAGTTGGCGGCCAGAGTCTTCTTGTGAACGGGGACGATGGCCGGCCCCATGGTTCCGAACTCGCGCGCCAGCCTGCGAATGGCGGTGGCCGGAACGTCACTCTGGGATTCGGCCCACTCCGGCGTGTAAGGGGCGAAGTGGGCGCGGATGGCGGATTCGTATTCCGGGAAGTTGGTGTAGTTGGCGACGAACTCTTGGTTGTACAGGTTCTCCTGGAGAAGCACGTGGATCATGGCCAGCGCCACGGCCAGATCGCTGCCGGGCCGGATGGGATACCATTCGTCGGCAAAGCGCGCCGTCGCCGAATACTGCGGGTTGAAACACACCACCTTGGCGCCATTGGCTTTGGCTTGCACGATCCCCCGCGAGAACACCAGTTTCGCCTTTGCCAGCAGGTCCCAGCCGAATAGCAAGATGAATTTCGAGTTAGCAAAATCGTGGGCCCAACTCATCGGACCGGTGCAATACCGCTGAAGGATGCGGTTGGTCAAGTAGCATTCGTCCAAGTGATCGATGCGGTTGACCACCCCCAAGGCGTTCAGCAGGCGCATCCAGAGGTCCGGAGCGGGCCGGGAAATCACCAGCAAGGATTCGGCCCCATACTGGGTGATGGCGTTGGAGAACCGGGCCGCCATCGTGTCCAGCGCTTCTGACCAAGTGATCCGCTCCCAGCCTGGATCCACTCCAATCCCCTTCTCGGGATTGGTGCGCTTCATGGGGTACTTCAGGCGGTCCGGATCATAGACCAAACCGATCCCGGCGCCGCCCTTCGCGCACAACCCTCCGCCGCCGCCGTCGGCGTCTCCTGGAAGCCCGCCCAGGAATCGCAGCACTCCGTCCTGCAAAATGGCTTGAACCCCGCAGGTAGAATCGCAGATGCCGCAAGCCGTCGTTACAGCCCTCATGCCCGCGGGCAATTCGGCGGCCTGGAAAACTTCCTGAAACGCTTTCGCCAGCCTGGTGGAGCTGAGCAAGGATGCCCCGGCTCCGCCCGCCAGTCGTAACATGGATCTTCTGGTCAACATTTTCTGTTTCCTCCTTGCGTGCTCACCAGCCCTGGGTAATGAAGCGAATGTGCGGACGGGTGTATTTCGGATCGGTAAACCCTTCCACCATGCCCTCGCCTTGAGAGGAGATATCCTCCCATTTGCCCCACTTCAGCGCGCCCGTGGGGCAGTTGGACGCACAGGCCGGCTGTAACCCCTGGTCGATTCGTTCGTAGCACATGTGGCACTTCTCCATCTTGCGTTTGACCGCATTGAACTGCGGGCGGGGCGGGTAGGGGCAGAACTTTGCGCAGAACCGGCAGCCCACGCACACATCGTGATCGATGTAGGTAATGCCGTCCGGCCGACGCTTGATGGCCTTCACCGGACAGGCCATCGCGCACCACGGCTTCTCGCAATGGTTGCAGGAAAGCGACAATACCTGCATGGCCGGCGAGGGATAACCGGCTGTTTCGCGTTCGTACACCTGGCGCCAGCGCACGTGGATGAAGGTCTGGACGCCGTTCCACTGTTTGCACGCGGCTTCACAGCCGCGGCATTCTATGCATAATTTCGGATCGAATAGCCAACCATATGTCATCTTGCCCTTGCCTCCTGATTTCTAATCTTGTTTGTCGCCGGGGTTGGCGCCTGCGCCCTGGCCGTGGCGGCCGAAAGGGGGGCGTTGCCGTCCGGCTGCGAGTCCGGAGAGCCATGTTGCGAGCCTTCCCCGGAGAAAACGTCTGTCATCCCTTGACTTGCGCGGTGGGCGCAGCAAGCCAGCACGGCGGCCGCCGCATCCTCAACGGCACGGCGTCCAGCTTCGAAGACCGACTCGACCTGCCAGTTCCAGCGGTGGCAGACTTGCTCGAGCAAGCTTTCCCGGACGACCAGAATCAGGACCGCGGGCCCGCGGCCTTCGGCGAGTTCATCCAAGCGGGGCGCCCACCCTTTGCCGTGCAGTTCCAGCGGGCCCACTTCGTCCACCAAGCAATAATCGGCCTGCGAAAGCCTCTGTCCGCTCAGGGCCTTGTGCCCAAAACGCCAGCCGGCCCGGCGGAACCGAAAGCGCGCCGCCGGCTTTTCCCAGCTTGCGCCGGGCCGGGCCTCGGCAAGGCGCACCTTGCGTCGGCTAGACAAGTCCACGAGGTCGAAACCCGCCCGCTGCCCGTGATCCCACCAGCCCGG
>JAIMAR010000335.1 GCA_023511855.1 Bryobacteraceae bacterium | reverse complement strand
CCTGATGATGGGCGAGAGCTACTTTGCGCCGACTCCCGAGTGGGACCGGGAGCGCTCCGCGGACCAGCTCTATAGCTAAGCCGAAACAGGTTCGGTCCAGAAAGCGGGCGGGCGTCTTGCAGCAGGGGGCGCCCGCTGTTTGTTTAGGCATGCTTGCGGGACGCCTCGGGCTAACGGCGCGTGAAAGGACGGCCGCAAGCACGGGTAGTTATTATAAGGAACGGAGGATGGATGGCGATGGATACAACGCGGCGATTCTTCATAAAGACGGGCGTGGCGGCGCCGATTCTCTACAAACTGGCGGGGCCGAAGCCCGTGCTGAAAGCTGCGGGTCCGAACGACACAATCGGGTTGGGATTCATCGGGGTCGGGATCCGAGGCTCCGAACATGTGACCACGTTCAGCAAGATCCCCGGCGTGCGGGCGATCATTGCGGCCGATTGCTATGACGGACACCTGGCGTGGGCTAAGGAGGCCACAGAGGACAAGATCGAGACCACGAAGGATTACCAAGCGGTGCTCGAACGGAAAGACGTAGACGCGGTGGTGATCTCGACGCCGGACCACTGGCATACGCGGATGGTGCTGGACAGCCTGGCGGCGGGCAAGCACGTCTTCGTGGAAAAGCCGATGACCTACACCATCGCGGAGGGCAAGCAGATCATCGAGGCGGTGAAGAAGAGCGGAAAGCTGCTGATGGTGGGCAGCCAGATGAAGACCTCGACTTTGATCGCCAAGGCGCGCGAGGTGGCCAAGTCCGGAGTGCTGGGCAAGCTGAATATGGCGAGGTTGGGCGACTACCGCAACAGCCCCGAAGGGGCGTGGGTCTACCCGATCCCGGCCGATGCCAGCGAAAAGACGATCGACTGGAACCGCTGGCAGGGACCGGCCCCGAAGCGGGCGTTCGATCCCAAGATAGTCTTCCGATGGCGTTGCTGGTGGGAGTACTCGGGCGGCGTGGCGACAGACCTTTGGGTGCACAACCTGACGACGATCCACGAGATTCTGGACATTAAGGCGCCTCCCAAGTCGGTTGTGGCGCAGGGCGGCATTTTCCGGTTCCCGGACGGGCGGACGTGCCCGGACTTGCTGGTGGGGGTGATGGAGTACCCGGATTTCATTCTGGAGATCACGGCGAATTTGGGCAGCACCCGACGAGCGACGGAGACGATGGTGGCGGGCTCCGAGGCCAGCCTGTCGCTGACGCGGAAGGGCGTTCTGGTGACGTTTGAGCCGACCCCCTCGCCGATTGCGTTCTACGGCCTCAACGGATGGCCGAAGGCGCTGCGGGAGCAATACCTGGAGTCGATGGGGGTGGTAGGTGGGCGGCGTCCGCCAGCTCCGCCGACCAAGCCGCCGCAAGAGATTCCGGTGGAGCAAGGGTTGAGCCACAACGAGTGGTTCATTAAGGCGCTGCGGGAAAACCTGCCCAGCCCTGAGTCTGCTGAGGAGGGGCACAACGCGGCCACAGCGGCGCACATGGGGAACCTTTCGTACCGCAAGGGCAAGAAGGTCCGCTACGACGCGGGGGCTTTCAAGGCTGTCGAGGTTTGAGGACGGGACGGCATAGGCCATCCCAGCCCGTCGTCGATGAGCCTGGACCGCCCAAAATCAAGCCGAGCTGTCTGTCAGCGCAAGGATTTGACCAGCTCGCTTTCCACTTGGCGGAAACCGGCCGGGACTTCGAAGCGCGAGGGGTCGATCGGCGTGGTGGAGAAGCCGGTGGTTTCGGTTGTGATTTCCATGAGAACGCCGGCAGCGCTCGAAGATTGCTGAGCGGGCTGGGGAGGCGGCTCCTGTTTTGGCTGCTCCTGGCGGCGGCGTCCCAGCCCTCCCAAGCCGCCCAAGCGCCCCAATGCGCCGCCAATGGAGGGGCGCTCGGATTCCTGCTGGCTCCGGGGCTGGGCCTGAGGCTGTGAGGAGGGTTGCTCCGGCAGATTCTGGACGTCGCCACCCATGGAGACGATCTGGAGCACGGGCACTCCTTCCAGCTTTGAAGACTCACGGGCCAGATCGGCCATGGCCTTCGCCATGTCGCTTCGTCCCTGGGTCAGCGCAGCGGCGCCGGGCGTCCAGGCGATCTTCTGGGACATGCGCTGATAGAAATTCTGGATTTCTGAATATCCGGGGACATCCTGCGCCAACCACATGTCGGCGCGGGTGTTCAGCGCGCCGGTGGCGCCTGAGTCTTTGTCTTTGGCTTCCATGACAAGAGTCAGAATGACGCGCCGGGCTTCCAAGCCGGCGATCTGCTTCTGCTCACCTGTGTCCTTCACGCTCGCTTTGAAGCTGGCGTTCACATCGCCTTTCGTCTGCCCGGAGACCTTCTGGGCCGCCCGCTCCATCGCTTCCATCATCTGGGCGAACGTGATGACCGAGTAGGTGCGGTTCTTCAGGTTGATGTCCGTGATGGTCTCGCGGTCGAGATCAATGACCTGAACGTTGTCCGCGCTGACGTGAGCCATCCGGTTCCCTTTGACCAAAACGGAGGTCTTAACCGGCTGAACGGCCTGCTTGGAAAAGACGCCGACGACCTTCATGGCGCCGCTAAGGATGCCTCCGGTGATCTTGGAGGTCTGCTCGTAGCTGAAATCGGCCCGAAGCGCAAGCGCGCCGCAAAGGCTCAGGATTATCACATGTGCAACACGTCGCATCCCCATCCTCCTTTTCCCATACATCATAGCGAATTCACAGCGCGGCACGGCGCCAACCGGCGGACCCATTTTGTGGCAGGGTTGACTCGTCGGCCCACATGCAATGTGTCGGCGGGGTGGGTGGAGAGTGGGCATGCTCCGCGGGCGGCAGAATTTGGGCGTGGTACGGGCGCACGCCTGAGGCTTACGCCACTAGCGTGCAGAATTTAGGCGCGGGGTGGGTTTCACCTCTGCGGGTTGGTGGGGATTCTTGGTTGTTGTTGTAGGTTGGTTGGGTTTTCTGGGCTGTTTTTGCTGCTTTTTGACTCCTTGTTGAGCTGCTTGCTGTTATCGGTTGCCTCTTTGTTTTGTTTAAGTTGGGAGGCCTCCCCCGCCT
>JAIMAR010000334.1 GCA_023511855.1 Bryobacteraceae bacterium | reverse complement strand
TCGCCCGGGGTCACGAAGCCAATCGCGCTGTGCAGCCGCACCGTGTTGTAGTGGTCCACGTAGCGCTGAATCAGCCGACGAGCATCCTCCGGCGTGAGCGGCGTGCCCGGCCGCGGCAGCCGCGGGTCAGCGGTGGGCGGGGTACGGGCCTCGGCGGTGCGGCGCTCGTCGGGTTCCTCTTTGAGGAAGTTCTTGGGCGCCCGGATGCGCAGATCGGCGTCGTTGGCGATCTCCAGCGCACGGCGGCGGGCGCGCTCCGAAAGGCCGCCCCAGGCGTTGGCCTGGATGCGCCAGGCGATGCGCCGGAACAGGAACTGCTTGTGATTCGAGCGCGTCTCCTCGCCGAACACCTCGCGGTGCTTCTCCTTGAGCTGCGCCGTCGTCATCTGGCGCAAGCTCTCGATCTCCTCATGAATACGCGTGGTCTCATCTTGCATGGCGTTAACCACCCGTCCCATGAGGGCTCTCTGTCTCCGGGAAGTCAACTCCGGGTTGGCCGAGAAGCAGGCGCAGATAGGCCTCGGCGAGGAGGGCGGCGATCTCCCGGATCGCGTCTTCAAGGGCTGGGTCGCGGCGTGGCATGGGCGGTCTCCATGTGGACCACCCACAGCCATCTTCGCCGCGCGGTCAACGCGCTGTCTGGCAGGTCTCGTTAACTATATACGCCGGGAGTGTGGAACTTGTCCGGTCTGGGCGGCCAGGCTAGGCAGCCAAAAGACCGCCAGGCAGTTCCGCCAACACGTTGAAAATGAAGCGCACGCACTTTCGAGACCGTTAGCGGTGGTAGAATCAGCATCCTCAGGTTTCCCAGAGGCACACGGATGGGCCAGATGCCAGCCATTTGCAGCGACCTCGAGGCGCTCCTGCGTGATGCGCCGAGCGCCGTGAACTCCTTCCACCCAGGCCACTGGGAGTTGATGGCGGACCTGGAACACCGCGCCCGCGAGGTTGTCAGAAAGCAGAGCATCGACGAAGCGGTGGAGTTTCTCGTCGATGTTGCATACCTGAAGCGACCCCACACCGTCGATCGGCGAACGGTGCGCAAGCAACTCTCGGGCTATCCGTCCGATATCGCCGCCGCCCTACGTGCCCTGTGCGAGGTGGACAAGCTGGACTACGAGGCAATGGAGGTGCTCGCGCGCCTTCCATGGTTTGGACGCAGGGGCGGTAGGGCGTTCAATTCCGCCGTGTTCCGGCTGGTCAAACCCCAGTCGTTCGGCATCATTGATTGGCGCAACGTCGCCGTTCTGGCGAACGCGCCCGGCTTTCAAGGGCTCGTGAATCCGCCCGTGCGATTCAACCAGTTCTGTCATGACGAGATCTTGGTACGTAAGGGAAGCCTGCCGTTCACGAGGGACGTGTACCGCCATTACAACGAGTGCCTGCGCTCCCTTGCTCGCCGCTACGAGCGCACTGTTGCAGAAATCGACCTGATCCTTTGGACCTACTCCATCCAGAGGCAGCCCTTTCCGCAACTGGGGTTCCCAGCTTTTCCCTATCAATTCCAACTGGCCCGCGATGAGCGGGAACGGTTGCGGCGCGATCATGGGCCGGTTGCTGAACATATGGTTCAGGCGTACCTCACACGCCTCAAGGAAACCGGGCACTTGACTCGCGATCGCCTCCTCGCCGAGCTTTCCTCACTGTTTGCGTTCATCCGGGACGAGTGCAAAGCGTTCGGCCACCGCAAACGCGGAAGGCTCAAGGATCGCGTGAATCTGGTCGTTGTCGTGCTGAACCAGGCAATTGATTCGGGGAGCCCCGAACGGTTGCTGGCCTTGTGGAAGCGCTGGCAAGACATGGTTGATCCATCGTCGCGGAACTGGATTGGTATCAACCTGCCTACGGACATGGTACTCGAAGGGTATATGGTGCTGGAGGACTTCATCCCTGTCAAGCGCTACATTGAGTCTTTCTATGACAGTGAGACACTGGAGCCCACCTATCCGTGCGACTGAGATGCACAGGCCTCGGTCAGCCACGGTGGAACGACAGGCCATGGGCGGTCTCCATGTGGACCACCCACAGCCATCTCCGCCGCGCGGTCAACGCGCTGTCTGGCAGGTCTCGTTAACTATATACGCCGGAAGTGTGGAACTTGTCCGATCTGGGGTGGGTCGATCGTGCGCCGCTGTTAACCAACTCAGAGAATCCGGGCAGAGACGCAGAGAAACGGCCTCCAGCGGTGTGCAAGAGGCGCGCGTTTGGCGGGCCAAGGGGAACAGCACTCGAAACGGAGAGAGCCGGAAGGTGCGAAGTCCCAGGCGTTTGCGCACTTGCGAGCAGGTCGCGGCGTTAACGAACAGCGGGGAAAGAACTTCGAAAAAACGTGTGGCTCCCCAAATGCCACAACGTAATGTTTCGGCGGTGTTTGAGGGGGTAGAGACGCGGGCAACATGCTGAATTCAAATGGGTTCGGCAAATAGCGAACTGTGCCGGACGATTCTTTGACTCTGGGCTGAAGGCTGGTGCCCACCGCTCAGCACTCCCAGCAGGGGAGTGGCGCCGCTATGGCTGCCGGCCCCTGCTACTGGAGGCCCTGGTGGACGGCCAGCGCTTCGCCGGGATTTGCGATCGGGCGGCCAACTCGATCCTGCTGGGCCAAACCCAAGGGCGGGGCCGGATGGACCGCTACCACCAAGCGGATGGCTCCGCCTGCAAGCTGTTGCTCGTCTATCCGCTCTGCCGCCATGTCCAACAGCGGCTCCGAGAGGCCCAGCCGCCACGCTTCTCTGAAGCCGCGGCCGAGGCCGATTGGGCTTGACAGAACCCCCAGAGGCGGTAAACAATTACTACGAAGGAGACCACGATGAAGGCGATAATCGGACTCAGCGGCCTGCTCCTCTTGATCTGCTGCAGCAGACCTGACCGTGCGCTCTATCCACTGAACGAAGCTCTTACGTGGGAGTATCAGATCTCGGCCCGCTCCATGCTGGGTTCAGCGCCAGTACTGCGCGCCACCGTGGCGAACCTCCCTCAGCGGCAACTCAGCGGTCGGAGGGTGACTCCGCAGAAGGTCGACATTGGTCAGCAG
>JAIMAR010000333.1 GCA_023511855.1 Bryobacteraceae bacterium | reverse complement strand
CTTTGGAACAGCACCTCATCGCCGATGCGCAACACGTCGATGCCGCTGCCCGCCAAGGCCGTCTTGATCTTGGTGTAGACCACGTCCTTGGAATCGCCGTCGGACAGGGTCACGTTGATCGCGCTGCCGCCGAGCGGCGTGAACGTCAACGTCTGGGCTGCGGTTCCCACGGCGGTCACGGTGCCGCCGTCGAAGTTGTACTTGCCGGTGTTCACGACGGCGTTGGCGTCGGTGATGGCCGCCTGAATCGCTGTGCCGCCTCCCACCGCGGCGTCCACCGCCACCGCGAACGAGTTCGAGGAGGAAATGACCAGGTTGCCGTTGGCGGAGTCCAAAGAGACAGTGATGCCCGTGCCGGCCAGTCCCGCGTTCAACTGCTGCACGATCTCGTTGCCCGTAAGGCCGTCGCTGTCGCCGATCACGGTGACGCTGGTGGTGCCTGCGGTGGTCGCGAAGCGATAGGTCTGCGTGCTGCTAGAGTTCAGGTACGCGCCGCTGCGGTAATCCGAGCTCGAAAGGACCACCGGCTGCGTGCTCCCTTCAATGCTAGTTCCGGTCAACCCCAGCGCCGTGGCGTTCACCAGATTGGAAGGACCGGACAGGTCAATGCTCACCATCGAGTTGCTGGCCTGCGATCCGCCGCCAATGTAGACCTGAATGTTGGCGTTGAAGCGGCCGGCGTTCACGTCGCCGCTGCCCAAGCCGACGTTCGCCGCCTGGCGGTTAATTTCGAGAATCAGGGACTGATATTCGTTGTTGAGCGTGGTCCGGTTGCCGGTGAAGGTACTGGAGGCCGACTGCGTCGCCAGGGTCTTCATCCGGTCCAGGATTTTGGAAATGTTGTTCAGACCGCCGTCGATGATTTGCAGGGTGCTCAAGCCGTCGTTGGCGTTGCGCACGCCTTGCATCAGCTCCGCGATGTCGCTGCGGAACTTGTTGGCTACGGCCAGCCCCGCCGCATCGTCTCCCGAGGAGTTGATGCGGAAGCCCGAGGTCAGCCGCTGAATGGTTCTGCTCTGAAACTCGTTGGTGACGCGCAAGTTCTCCTGGGCCACCAGCGAGCTGACGTTGGTTTGTACGCTAATTGCCATTGTGGTGTCACATCCTTGTTGATTTGAAGTTCCCGGCGTCCTGCCGGTCCGGCCTCAGCGGCCGTCACCACCACTCATCGGAAGCCGCTGCGTTCCTTAGAGACCCGGTTTGAGTACTTTCCCGCCGCGGGGTTGGCCGTCCGGCGTAGGCCTGCCCGCATGAATCCGTGGGATCACCGGTTGCCGCGTTCTTCGTGCGGACCGCTGAGGGGCAGTGCGGCGCGGCAGCCGGCGACAGCCGCTCAGTCCCTTTTCATTCCCGCCAGGATCCGATTGAGGATGTCCGCCTCGACTCCGCCGGCGGCTCTCTGGTTCTGTTCTTGGGTGACCCGGATCTCGCTGCGCACCACGGGAATCTCGCGCGGCGCGCGGATGCCCAGCTTCACCTTGCCCGGCCCCGCTTCGATGATCTCCACCTCCACGGATTCCCCGATCCAGAAAGACTCTCCGGCGCGTCGGCGGATTACGAGCATCGCGCCTCCCGCGGCACCTCGAGCGGATGCCGGTGCGAGTAACCGCACTCTTCAGGAATCGCCTGCACGCCCAAGCGCCGGGCCCAATGGATCACCAGGGGCGCGCGTAAATTCACCGTGACGGAGCCATCCTCTTCGACCGCCACGATCCCCAAACACAGCAGCTCGCCGCCCGGGCCCGCCTCGGCCCCTTCCTCTATACCCAGCAGCCGGGATTCTTCAGCGTTAAGGCGAACGCTGTAGTCCGGAGCGGCCACGCGAACCGGAATCGTCACAAAACACAACTCCGGTCGGCTCAGACTTTGCAAGAACGCCAGCGGCCGGTTCACCGGCTGCTGGATGAGCAGGAACCGCCGCTCCTGTTCAAATCCGGGTAACCCGGCCGGAAACTCGATAACCGCCTCCGGACCGTAGGAGATCTTCCCAAAATACTTGCTCTCAAATTCCGCCATACGGCCGCGCCGCTCCTGTGGTACCGCTTCTTGCTTATGCATTCTTCGTGCCAGTCTCGGCTCAATGCCGCTGTTGGCTTGCGGCCGGGTCCGCCGCCTGCGATGGCGAAACAGGCTCTTTGCTCAAGCCCTGCTCGGTCAGGATGACCAGATCCACACGGCGGTTCTTGGCCCGGCCCTCCTCGGTGTCGTTGGGTCCGACCGGCACATTGTCCGCGTAGCCCGCGATCGCCAGCCGCTCTCGAGGCACGCTGAACCGTCCTGCCAGAAGCTCTAACATCCGGATGCTGCGCGCCGCCGACAGCTCCCAGTTGCTGCGGAAGCGCGAGTTGTGGATCGGCACTGAGTCCGTGTGGCCCTCAATCCGCACCTGGTTGGGCAGCTTGCGGATGACTGCGGCTACCTTCTCGATGCTCGGGTAAGTTTCGGGGTAGATACGGTCTTCGCCCGATGGGAAGTAAGCGGCTTGTACTAAGCTGACCACCAAACCGCGGGGCTCCAGGCTCAGCTTCACCTTGCCTTCCCGGACCTCCGCCTCCAGCTCCTTGGCCAGGACCTCCATGGAGGCAGCCAGCTCATGGGCCGGCGCCGGCTCGGCCGGTTGTTGGTTTAGCAGCTGCTTCAAATCGCCGCCGGGCCCTTTGCGCATGGCGTTGCCCTGGCCTTTGTCATGCACGGTGCCCCCCAACACGGCGGCGATCTTCGGCATCAAATGCCCGCTTTCCAGCGCCTGCCGCACGGATTCGGAGACGGCCTGCGCCCGGGCCTTGTCGCGGTTTGAAGATGCGAACATCACCACAAAGAACGCGAACAACAGAGTGATAAAGTCGGCATAGGAGACCAGCCACCGCTCGTGATTCTCGTGCTCAGCTGCTCCTTTCTTTCTGGCCATGCGTGCCTCAGTTGCTAGCCGCAGCCGCCGGAGCCGCTTCTTTGCCGGCCGCTCCCTTGGGGGCTTTGGCCGTTTTGCCGGCTTTGGCGGCTTTGCTCTGCTAGCCGTGCCGCGAATAGGCCTCCAGCTTGCTCC
>JAIMAR010000332.1 GCA_023511855.1 Bryobacteraceae bacterium | reverse complement strand
AGCCGCCGCGATTCCTCGAAGCGCCGCTGTCCCGGCAGCAACTGCTCGTCGGCGTTGTTGACGCCGCCGACTCCTTCCAGATCGGTAACGATGAAGATCCGCGGCCCTTGGGCAAACGCCAAGCCCGCGCACAACAGCCCGATTCCGATACCCCGCATACGCGGCTCCTATCCTATCAGCCCGCGCCGGCCATGGCGATGCTCGATCAGGTGCCAGGAATCGCGGCGAAGGCCCGCTCAAGCCGAAAGGAACACGATGGCACGGATCAAAGGCCCCGCAATGTTCCTGGCCCACTGCGCCATTACTGTGCCATCACGTTGTCCGCGTGCTGCTCGAGGGCGAAGCGCAAGCAGAGGATCGCTGGGGCGCGGGCGCGCCGGGCGCCCTCCAGGCGCCCCACTTCAGCGGCGCCACGCTTTCCAACAAACCGTACAGGGCAACCACCGGATCCACTCCATGGGAGATTCGGTCTTGAGCCGAGAGTTTTCGAACAAGGCCGCCCACTCATCCAGCGCCACCCGCGGGTCCCACCACCCAGGCGCCAGGTCGAACAGGAAGCGGTAAAAATTCGCTTTTTCATGGAAGATATCCGCTTCTTCTTCAGCACGGGCGGGGACAAGGGCGCGTGCCAGAGTGAAGCAGCGGTCTAAAGTGGCCGCCCACTCAGAACGGCGTGCGCGCGCCTCGTCCTCCCTCGAGAGCTTTACCAAAGCCTGCACGCAGTCTCTCGCCGCTCTCATTTCCGATCGGACTTCCGCGCCGGACCAGTCCTTGATGCCCTCCGAAGCCACCGACTTGGCAGGGCGCATTTCGCGCTCCGCCAGCGGCTCAACCGGCGCTGCCGTCTCTCTCAGCACCTGGCGAAACGCATCGGCCAGTTGAGCTGGCGTGCGCAACTCAACATGCCTGGACTGAAGAATGTCTCGACAGCGCTCTTGAGTCAGATGTCGCACCAGGTAGCTGCGCAGGGCCGAAACAAGACCCTGGGCGCTCATGCCTGCACCCTGGAGTCGGCGCGCAAGTTCCCCGACCCGCTCGATCAGCTTCAGCCGCGCCGTGGCATACACAAACGCCCGATCGCCATCCTGCAACTCCCCCAGGCGAGCCGAAAGGATCGAGGAGACGACCGCCAGCCCCTGTGCGTCGTTCGCCGCCGAGGGATTCTCCAACAACAGGCGCACCAGGCCCGGGATCTGCACCCCCGAGACCATAGCGCGGGCGTACCCGGAAAGCTCCTCCGCCAAGGCGTCCCCTTTAAGTCCCACCAGCAGACTCTGCAACGTGCTCTCGAGCAGGGACGGGTCGAAGACCAGCCAAGGCCCGCAGCCGCCCGACGGAGGCGCCACCTCGTGATAGAGCTGCCGGAACAGTTCCCTGGCCCTCTGGACGTCGGTCTTGCCGATCTCGCGCACCACCCGACAACGGATGGAAAGTTGATCGAGCCGCAGCCTGCTCGCCGAAGCCACATAGGCTTCACGCGAGCCGCCAAAACTCGCCACTTTGGTTAAGGGAAGCTTCTGCCTGGCTTGTGCCGCTGCGAGGAAAAGCGCCTCCAGGGCGGCGGTGCGTTCCCGGCCCCGCGGCCCCTTGCCCGCTTCCGCCAGACGAAAGTATATGTCCGCGCGGTATTCGACCGGAAGCGCTTCGGAGAGGTCCAACAAGGACTTCTCGATCCCCGGGCCCCCTTCAGGCGTCAGCACCTGGCTTGCCAGGATGGCAAGAATCGTAACCCCGAGACCTGCCAAGGCCATGGTGAGCCATCGACCTTTCGTCAGTGGTTGCAGCGATCGACGCAGCACGTAGTATAGCTACCACAATAACGGCAGTCTCTGTCTTCGTTGTTAGGACACGCGCATACCGCTCTGAGAGTCGAGCAATCCGACTCGCCGCAGCAACTGTATATACCCAATCCCGACACATTACCAAACACGACATGCCTCGTTCCGAGGAATGCGGCGGACGCCAGCACTCCGACCAAAAGCCACCGCTGTACTGCAATAGCCTTGTTTGTGGACGCCATGGTAGTCATGTCCTCCTCATTGGTAAAAGTAATCCGGATAATTGCAGCGCCCGAAATGCCTCATTGTTTGTTACCTGCAAGCAAAGCACGAATGTCCTGGAAAGGCTCGATGGCGAAAAAGGGACGCTCTGTCCGAGATGCCCTTTCGTTATTCAGGCAGGAGGTGATGGCGTGGATCGAGTCATCCCCCAGTCTACCTGAAGCTACCGCCTGAACTGGTCCGTCAGGATCGAGCACCAGCGTTAGCGGTACCCCCACGATGCCTGTGGCGTAGGGAAAGACCGCGGGATCCCTGGTCCGGTGCACGCGAAACGCTATGTTGCGCTCTTTGAGCGTCTGCACAAGGGGGGCAACGAGCCCCCACGTGTCGAAGGTAATGAACCAGACCTCCTGATCCGGCCGCCAGGCTACCTGGTCTACAAGGCGCTTCCAGTTGTTCACGTTGTCCTGAGAGATGCGGCAGCTTGCGCTGAACACGAGGACGAGGACTTGACGGGCCTTGGCGGCGGAAGGATTCTCAAGGATCGGCGTCGTCTCCGACAGCAGGTCGAGCGTGGCGCCGCGAATGAGCAGCGGGCGGTTGCGGGTGGCCCGTAACTCGCGATTCTCAGCCGCCAACCGGCGGTTGCTGAGGTGGATGCGCCAGGCGATCCCCGCCAGGACTACGCTGAGCGCCACCGCCACTGCCCCTCGGCTGGGAAGCCCCATGCGCCCTCCCGTGGCCCTGATGAGGCCCTTATACCCCATTTTTTTTTTGTCAAGATTTTTTTTCAGCTCTCCTCCGCTTGACACTCTCGAACTCGCCGGCTATAGTGGCACACGGCGCGGCGGAGTTGGTCCGGACCGCGCGGGAGCTTTCGGTAAGGAGTGCAGCCTATGGCCATCCGGCCCCTTCATGACCGCGTTCTGGTTCGTCGTTTGGAGGAAGCGGAATCCGTCCGGGGCGGCATCGTCATCCCCGACACCGCCAAGGAACAACCCCAGCAAGGCGAAGTCATCGCGGTGGGCAACGGCAAGCTGCTGGAAACCGGGG
>JAIMAR010000331.1 GCA_023511855.1 Bryobacteraceae bacterium | reverse complement strand
CCACCACCCGGATCGGCGGCATCATCTGCGCCGACAGCTCGCCCTTGGGTGCTTCCGCCGCCGTGGCCGCCTTCCAGGCGGCATCGCTGAACCCGGGCATGTCCCATCCCGGCGTCTCCCGCCGGGCGTCATAGGTCTCGCCGTGGTAGACACTGTCGGAAACCATCGGCCCGGAATGCACGCGCCAGCTCGTGTCGCTGGCGATCTCCAGGCGCTTCTCGCCTCCCTGCGTGTCGATATTCAGTTGCAGCAGCAACGCCCGGCCCTGGAAAAACCCTTGGCCCAGCATCACCGCTACCGCGTTCGGCCCCTGCCGCAAGTAGCCGGCCACGTCATAAGTGACGTAAAGCACGCGGCGCGGATACGTCGTCCAGCCGGGGTCCAGCACATGGTCCCCCACCTTGCGGCCGTTGATGCGCAGCTCATAGTAGCCCAGGCCGGCGACATACGCCCGGGCCCGCGTGGGCACGCCCTTAATCACAAACTCCTTGCGGAGCTGGCCGCCGCCGGTGATCCACGTTCCTTTCCAGTCCTTGGGATTTAGCAGCCCCATCTCGAAACGCGCCGCCTCGCTGTACGGGCTGGGCTTGCCCGCGCTGTCCCACCAACGCACTTTCCAGTAGCAGGTCTGCGCGCTCGCAAGCGGCTTTCCGTTATAAACCACATGGACGGATTGCGGCGATTCCACCCGCCCGCTATCCCACAGGTCGCCCGTCTTTACTTCGGGGTTGGTGGAAACCAGAATCTGATAGGCCGTTTGTTTCTGACCGCGCTGATCGTGGCCCAGTTGCCAGGAGAAACGGGGACGGACCACGTCGATCCCCATCGGGTTCTCCAGATACTCCACCTTGAGGCCGTGGGGCGCCTGCTGGCCAAAGGCCGCCAGCACGCCGGCTGCGCCAAAAACCGCGATCCGGAACGTTTGGGTGAACCAGGCAAAGGCAGGATTGTGCATGCTGATCCTCCGCTGAGAGACAATTGAAGGTTAAGGTTACTACAAGGAGCGATATGATTTCCTCACGCGGATACGCTGCTTTCACTCCCAAGGGCGCCCTGGCGCCGTTCGACTTTGAGCGCCGCGACCCCGAACCCAACGACGTCGTCATTGAGATCCTCTATTGCGGGATTTGCCACTCGGACATCCATCAAGTGCGCGAGGAGTGGGGACCGTCCCACTTCCCGCTCGTGCCGGGCCACGAAATCATCGGCAAGGTGCTCCGCACCGGCTCGGCGGTCACCAAATTCAAGCCCGGCGACGTGGTCGGCGTCGGCGTCTTCATCGACTCCTGCCGCGAGTGCGCCGAGTGCCGCAGCGGCAACGAGCACTTCTGCGTGAAAGCCCCCGTTTGGACCTACAACGCTGAAGATCCGCGCCACGGCGGCTTTACCTACGGCGGCTATTCCAACAACATCGTGGTCCACGAGGATTACGTCGTGCGCATCCCGCCAGGGCTGTACCTGGCGGCCGCCGCGCCGCTGCTTTGCGCGGGCATCACCACCTACTCGCCCCTGCGCCACTGGAAGGTCGGGCCTGGGCAAAAGGTGGGCATTGTGGGCCTCGGCGGCCTCGGCCATATGGCCTTGAAGTTTTCTCGCGCACTGGGCGCCTCCCACATCGTGCAGTTCACCACATCGCCGAACAAGCGTGACGACGCGCTGCGGCTGGGCGCTCACGAGGTCGTCATCTCGCGCGACGAACGCGCGGTGATGGCTCACGCCGGCACCTTCGACTTCATCCTCGATGCCGTCTCCGCCAACCACGACGTAAACATTTTGTTGAGCCTGCTCAAGCGCGACGGCCATCTGGTGCTGGTCGGCTTGCCCTCGGATCCGCTGGCGGTGGGGGCGTTTCCGTTGATCAGCGGCCGCAAGTCCCTTTCCGGCTCCATGATCGGCGGCATCCGCGAGACCCAGGAAATGCTGGACTTCTGCGCCGCCCACGGCATTGTCGCCGACATCGAGCAGATCCCAATTCAAAAAGTGAATGAAGCTTACGAGCGCACCATCCGCGCCGACGTCAAGTACCGCTTCGTCATTGATCTGTCTTCGTTGAAGTAGACCGCGCAGCCGAACAGCGAGAATCACGAAGCGGCGGAAGGCCCGGTGAGCCTTAGTTCAGCTCAACGGTTTGACCCCGCTCCGGAATGACGCATTCCAGGCCGTAATCTTTCCGGATTTTGGTCGCCAGAGCCTGCGCCTGAGACGGCTCCCCGTGGACCAGGAAGACTTTCTTCACGCTGACCGCCATGGGCTTCAGCCAGTCCATCAGTTCCTGCTGGTCGGCGTGCGCGCTCAGCTCATTTAACTTGACCACTTCCGCCCGCAGCCGCATCGGCTCGCCAAACACAGGGACCTCAGGCAGCTTATCCACGAGCTTCCGGCCCAGCGTGTCTTGCGCCATGAAGCCTGTAATCAGAATCGTGTTGCGCGGATCCTCGATGTTGTTCTTCAGATGGTGCAGGATCCGCCCGGCTTCGCACATGCCTGAGGCGGAAATGATGATGAACGGGCCCCGCAGATCGTTCAGCGCCTTCGAATCGCCCGCCTCCGTGATGTAGCGCAGGCTGGAAAAACCAAAAGGATCTTCGTTGTTGAGCAGATACTCGCGCGTCTCCGCGTCGTAGCATTCCGGATGGTTCCGAAACACTTGGGTGGCCTCCACAGCCAGCGGGCTGTCCACGAAGATCGGGATCCTCGGAATGCGGTTCTCATCGAACAGCCGGTGCAGCAAATAGACCAATTGCTGCGTGCGCCCCACCGCGAACGCCGGGACAATGATCTTGCCGCCGCGCTGGCAGGTGCGGTTCACAGCCTCCGCCAGTTTGTCGGCCACTGCCGCCGGATCCTTGTGCAGCCGGTCCCCGTAGGTGCTTTCCATGATCACGTAATCCACCGGCGGCAGCCGGTCCGGGTCGCGCACAATGGCTTGGTCGGGCCGCCCCACGTCCCCGGAGAAGGCCACCTTGATCTTCCGGCCATCCTGGTGATGGTGCAGCAGAATCGCGCTGGAGCCGAGAATGTGTCCCGCGTCGTAGGCCTCGTAACTCAGGACCGGATCCAGCGGCTTGGGAGTGTAGAGAGG
>JAIMAR010000330.1 GCA_023511855.1 Bryobacteraceae bacterium | reverse complement strand
CGGGAGGGGCGAGGCGGACAATCAGCAGGGAAGTCGCTCACCCGGCTCCGGTTGGGTGAGTTGACCCCTCAGAGACTACACGCCGACTCCGGTAGACACCGGATGAAGATATAGTCCGCGCCTCGAGGCGACTCGGGGACCAACGCGAACAAGGTAGCCGTACGGGAACGTGCGGCTGGATCACCTCCTTTCTAAGGAGAATACGGGCCTGCTGCGGGGCGCGGTCCTCGCAGCAGGTACCGGCGGTGTTCCTTGCCACTATGAGGTTGTCAAGGCAGAAGCCCGCTCCGACCGGAGCGGGCTTTTTCGTTTGTCGGATACGAACACTCGGCCAGCGATCGCCCCCGAAAGGCTGCCGGTTGCGGCCGATGGAGTAGTTGAGGGACGGTGACCGCATGAGTCCGGCGGCCCGGGCACTACGCGGTTCGAGTTGCGGACCAATCGGGCTTGAGATCGCCCGAGCCACGAGTGGCGAGATCCACGCCTATCTTCAGGGAGCCTCCAGGGATGGCACGTTCAACCGGCTGCACAAGACGCTTCGGATCTGCCAGGCCGACGTCCGGTGGCTCTGGGTTCTCGAGAGTCTTCTAGCGCGGCTTGGGAGACGGAGCTGGATCTACCGTGAAGGCGGGCGACGTGTCTGGGTGATCGAAACGACTTGGCGCCCCGAATTTCCCGCAACAGTCCGCGGGCGAGGTGAGGTAGCGGCCTTTGCCCGAGGCTACTTTGATGCTGAGGGCGGAGTGCCGGCCAATGCCCATGACCGATTCTATGTGCAGTCCGGAGGCGGCCATGTGTGACGCTCATGCGTGAGGCTCAAACTGCAACAGAAGCATACCCTATACTTGTGTGGCCGCGAACCGGAACCTACTGACGAAATGCGCTTTCCCGTGACGCCTAGTACTGTCGCAACCTTTCCCTAATTCGGCGGACTCGTGGGCTAACATCCGGACACAGCCGTTCTTTTCGGGCGCGCCGTTCGGCGTTGACAGTTCACGTGCTGATATCGCCTGGATTCAGCCCACCAGAAGTCAATAGCCGAGCAAGGCGCTGCCGTCTTACCGGGTGACGTTTGGGGTAAGTACCAGCTGGGGACGTCGATTTTGTCCTGACGTGCCAGGTGTGGCTCCGACGATCAGGAAGATGTACAGGCGAGAATCGGCGGATGACGACGAGGCCATAGAGGGGCATCCGGGACACACGACCGCCGCGCCCGACCTCGTGCCGGCTCGGATGGTCAACGAATTCGTATATTGCCCCCGGCTGTTCTACCTCGAGTGGATCCACAGGGAGTTCGCGCACAGCGCTGACACGCTGGAAGGGGCGGCGGTGCACCGCCGGGTGGACCGTGAGACAGGCACGCTCCCCCCACCAGACGATGCTTCTGTAGAGGCGCCGTTCCAGGCTCGTAGTGTGTTGCTCTCAGCCGCCAGGCTGGGACTGATTGCCCGGATCGACCTGCTCGAGGGCGACGGTGAGGCTGTTCGGCCAGTGGACTACAAGAAGGGCGCCCCTGGCAAGTACGGTCCGTGGGATCCCGACAAGATCCAGCTGTGCGTGCAGGCGCTGATTCTGCGGGAAAACGGCTACCGCTGCGACGAGGGAGATATCTACTACGCGACAACGAAGCAGCGTCTTTCCGTCCGGTTCGATGAGGCTCTCACGCAGAAGACGTTGGCGGTGATACACGACTTGCGCCGAGTCGCCGCTGGAGCTACTGCACCGCCCCCGCTGGTCGATAGCCCTAAGTGTCCACGGTGTTCCCTGGTAGGGATCTGTCTTCCCGACGAAGTGAACCTTCTGCGGGGCGCGAAGCCGGAGGACGTACGACGCTTAGTCCCGGCACGCGATGAGGCGAGCCCTCTGTACGTCGTCACCCAAGGGGCGACGGTCGGAAAGACCGGTGAACGCCTGGAGGTCCGTAAGGCAGGGGAGCCGGAGGCTCACGTCCGGCTCATCGACGTCTCCCACGTCGCACTGTTCGGCAACGTTCAGATCAGCGCATCCGCCCTCCGCGCGCTGGCTGACCGCGGGGCACCCGTGCTTCACTTTACCTACGGCGGCTGGTTGACGGCCGTGACGTCGGCACCCAACCACAAGAACATCCTGCTGCGAACCGCCCAGTACCGCCACGCGACCCATCGGCGGCGGCCGTTGGCGATCGCGCAAGCGATCGTTGCGGGAAAGATCCGCAACCAGCGCACGCTGCTGCGCCGCAATCACCGAGCCCGGCCCCAAAGCGTCGTGAACGAACTGGCTCGCCTGGCCCAGACCGCACAGCGCGTTCGGACAATGCCAGCCCTTCTGGGAGTGGAAGGTACGGCCGCCCGCTTGTACTTCTCGCATTTCGCAGGCATGCTGCGGCCGGGCCTGTCGTTCGACTTCAGGGAGCGGACTCGCCGCCCGCCTACCGACCCCGTGAACGCGCTTCTGTCCTTCCTGTACACCTTGCTGGTCAAGGACTGCACGACCGCCTGCATCGCGGTGGGGTTGGACCCCTACCTGGGATTTTTCCACCAAGTCCACTACGGTCGGCCGTCTCTGGCTCTCGACCTCGCGGAGGAATTCCGCCCTTTGATTGCCGACTCGGTAGCCATTACCCTTATCAACAACGAAGTTTTGGGGCTCAGTGACTTCGTGCAGCGCGGCCCCGCCTGTGCCCTCAAGGACGGTGCCCGCCGCCGGACTATTGAGGCGTACGAGATGCGCATGGACACGTTGATCCGCCATCCCCTGTTCGGCTACGCGATCAGTTACCGTCGGGTTCTGGAGGTTCAAGCCCGCCTACTGGCCCGAACGGTTCTCGGCGAGTTGCGCACCTACCGGCCGTTTACGACGCGATGATCGCGACGGCCCGGCACCGTTTTATCGTGTGTTACGACGTCCGGAGGGTGTCCCGAGGTTAGTGGATTTTCGGGAGCACCCCTTGGTGGTCATTACGCCACCAGCACCTCCTTCCCCTGCGTGATGACTTGCTGGAGGGCGATGCGCAGCTGCGGCAACGCCCGATACCCCCGGAGCCGCCGCAACCGGGGTTCGATGTCCAGCAGGGCCGTGGCCAGCCAGCGGTGCTTTTGATCGCTCGTGGTCCAGCGATCGACTTTGCCCACCCGCTGCTCCACCAGGGCGAGGATGGACTCCAGTCCGTTCGT
>JAIMAR010000329.1 GCA_023511855.1 Bryobacteraceae bacterium | reverse complement strand
ATCGCAGTGGTGGTCCTGCTGGCCATTTACGGGATCGTGGGACTGCCGAAGTCTTGGCAGCAGCTCCAGACCAACATTCGTGAAAACATCCGGTTGGGGCTGGACCTGCGGGGCGGCAGCCACTTGATCCTCCAAGTCCAGATCCAAGATGCGGTCAAGGTGGAAGCCGACCAAGTGATGGACCGCCTGCGTGAAGCGCTTCGCAAAGCGGGGATCGACTGGACCACGATTGAGCGCAACGACCCCTCCACCATCGAGGAAGCGGACAACATCCAGATCCAGGTTCGCGGCATTCCGGAGGCCCGCACGGCTGATTTCCGCCGGATCGTCGCCGAGAACTTCCCGCAGTGGGTTCTGACGCCGGTTGGAGCCGCGGATTACCGCCTCACCATGCGCCCCTCGGAGCTGATGGCCCTAAAGCGCGATACGGTGGAGCGCTCGATCCGGACCATCGAGCAGCGCATCAACGGCTTGGGGCTGACCGAGCCCGTGATTCAGCAGCACGGCCGGGCCGAGGCGGAGTACGAGATCCTGGTCCAGCTCCCCGGCGTGGATGATCCGGCCCGGGTTAAGAACATCATGCAGACGGCGGCGATGCTGGAGATCTGCGAGGTGTTGGGCGGGCCGTACGCCAGCCAGGAGCAAGCTCTGGCGCAGCACGGCGGCGTGCTGCCGCCCAATTCCCGGCTGGTCCGCATGGCCCCGGGCAGGGGAGAGGACAATGCTTTCTACCTGCTGAGCCGTTCGCCCGTGATTACCGGCCGCGACGTGCGGAACGCCCGGCCCGGCCGCGACGAATTCCAGCGCTGGGAGACCGATTTCACACTGAATCAGGATGGCGCCTCCCGCTTCCGGCGTTTTACGGGCGCCAACATCGGCAACCGTCTGGCCGTGGTGCTGGACAACCAGATCCGCAGCGTGGCCACCATCCAAAGCGAGATCAGCGAGAGTGGCCGCATCACGGGTCAGGCCAGCCAGCAGGAGGCCTCGGACTTGGCCTTGGTTCTGCGGGCTGGTTCGCTCCCAGCCGGCATTGTCTATCTCGAGGAGCGGAGCATCGGCCCATCGCTCGGCGCCGATTCGATCCGCCAGGGATTCATCGCCGGCTTAGCCGGCTTGGCGGCCGTGGTTGCCTTCATGCTAGTGTACTACCGGCTCAGTGGCGTGAACGCCACGGTGGCCCTGATTCTGAATGCGGTGTTGCTACTGGCGGCGCTGTCCTATTTTAATGCCACGCTGACACTTCCCGGAATTGCGGGTATCATCTTGACCATCGGCATGGCCGTGGACAGTAATGTGCTTATTTTTGAAAGAATTCGAGAGGAGCTGAGGGCGGGCAAGAGCATCCCGGCTTCGATCGACACCGGTTTCAAGAAGGCGTTTTTGACGATCATTGACACGCACGTGACCACCATTGTCTCGTGCGCCTTCTTGTTCATGTTCGGAACCGGGCCCGTTAAGGGGTTTGCCGTGACCCTGGTGATCGGCTTGATCGCCAACCTGTTCACGGCCATATTCGTCAGCCGGACCCTATTTGATTGGGAATTGTACCGGCAGCCTCAAATGGTCCGGTTAAGCATTTAGAATCTAGTGCTTACGATGGGGAGCGGTCTCCGGCCGGTAGGGGCCGCCGGACAGGTGAAAAAAAGATATTTCCAATTCTGGATCGGGAACAAGGAAGGCTGGGCTGGTGTCTAACGGATTGGAGCCAGCCCATCGAGTCGCATGCAACTATTTGGGAACACGAACTTTGACTTCTTGGGCTGGAAGAAGCCTTTCATTGTCGTTTCTCTGGCGTTGATTTTGATTGGCGCCGTGAGCCTGGCGGTGAAAGGCGGACCGCTGTACGGGATTGATTTCCGGGGCGGGGCTCTGATGTACGTGAAATTCGCCAGCCAGCCTCCGATTCAGCAAATCCGTTCCGCTCTTTCCGCTGCGGTGAGAGGGACGGTGACGGTGACCAGCCTGACCGATCCGGCCAGCAAGAACGAGATCATCATCGGCACCGAGCTCCAAGACGAGAAGGCCTTGGAGGAGGCGCGCCGGACCATGGTGGAGACCCTCCGCAAGACCTTTGCGCCCGGGGTGACCAAGCTGGATTTCAACAACGCCGGGCAGGAGGCGTTGGTTGAGCAATTGCGGGATCCCCTGCAAAGGGCCGGGGTGGCCCTCTCGGAGGAACAGCTCCAAGAAATGGTCCGGGCCCTGCTCAACTACCGCAATACGCCTCCGCGCTCGGGGTTGATTCAGGATTTTGAAGAGCTCAAAGCGGTTCCTGGGGTGACCGATACGGTGGTTTCGGTGCTGAAGCAGGAGCTGTCGCTGGCGCCGTTCGCCATCCGGCGCGTTGAGGTCGTGGGGCCCAAGATCGGCGCCGATTTGCGCTGGCAGGCCGTCAAAGCTACGCTATATGCATTAGCGGGGATGCTGGTTTACATCGCATTCCGGTTTGAGTGGATCTACGGCGTGGCCGCGGTACTGGCGGTCTTCCACGATGTGGTGATTACCGTCGGCCTGTTTTCCGTTTTCAATAAAGAAATTGACCTGACCGTGGTGGCGGCGCTGCTGACGCTGGTGGGATACTCGATGAACGACACCATCGTGGTGTTCGACCGCATCCGCGAGAACTTGAAGATCGTGCGACGCATGCCGCTTCCGTCCCTGGTGAACCTCAGCGTCAACCAGACTCTGAGCCGCACGGTGTTGACCTCCGGGTTGACCTTTCTGACCGCCTTGGCGCTATTCCTGTTCGGCGGGCCCGTGCTGAACGGTTTTTCGTTTGCGTTGGTGGTCGGAATTTTGATTGGGACGTATTCCTCGATTTTTATCGCTAGCCCCATCCTGGTTTTCTGGCAGCAGCGGATGGAAGCCAGGGGGAAGAGCGGCCGGTCCGCAGCGGCGGCCGCAAGGGAGTCTGAAATCAGCAGTGAACTGAGCCGGGGGGCGGAGAAGCCCAGGGCTCGGAAAGGGTAGCCGATTATGTTTGAGCAGAGCTTTGTGGAAGGTGCGGGAAAGACCAAGACGCCCTTTACCGTCTTTCTTTCCTTCCTCCTTCAGTGCCTGTTAATCGCGATCGCGATTCTGATTCCGTTGATTTATACGGAGACGTTGCCATCCACGCAATTGACCAGCTTCCTGGTGGCGCCCCCCCCGCCGCCTCCTCCGCCTCCTCCGCCTGCGGCGGCGCCGGTCAAGGTGGT
>JAIMAR010000328.1 GCA_023511855.1 Bryobacteraceae bacterium | reverse complement strand
AAGGGCGTGATCCTGGACGCCGACGGTTCCACCCTCTACGATCTCTACAGCGAGTTCGAGATCACGCCCAAGGTGGTCAACTTCGCCCTGACCACCTCGAGCACCGAGGTGCTCCTCAAGGTGCTCGAGGTCCGACGGCACATTGAGGACAACCTCAAAGGCGAGTTCATGACCGGAGTGATGTGCCTGTGCTCGCCGGGCTTCTTCGATGCGCTCACTACGCATCCCAAGGTCAAGGAAGCCTACCAGCGCTGGCGCGAGGGCTTGGTGCTGTTTTCGGACAACCGCACCGGGTTCACCTTCGGCGGGGTGACGTTTGAAGAGTATCGCGGCCAGGCGACCGACTCGAGCGGCACGGTGCGCAAGTTCATCGCTGACGATGAGGCGCACTTTTTCCCGCTGGGCACGGCCACGACCTTCCGCACTTACTTTGCCCCGGCGGACTTCAACGAGACGGCCAACACGCTGGGCCTCGCGCTCTACGCCAAGCAGGAGCCGCGCAAGTTCGGGCGGGGGACCGACTTGCACACGCAATCGAATCCGCTGCCCATCTGCCACCGGCCTGAGATTCTGGTCAGAGCGACCAAGGCCTGAGGCATGGCTGACTGGGCGTCGCTGGTCGACACGCTGAACGAGCAGGTGATCTCGACGTTCGGCCGCCAGATCACCTACACGCCGCAGGCGGGCGAGCCGTTCACGGTCACGGGCATTCTGGAGGCGGGTGCTGGGCCGGAGGGTGCGGCGCCGGGCGTCTACGCGCTGCTGTTCGTCAGGGCGGCGGCCTTCGTCGAGCCGCCCGCGCGGGGCGATGAAGTAACCGTGGGCGACTCCATCTACAAAGTCGTGGATCTTGAAGCCGACGCCGAGGGCGGCCTGCGGCTGGTGCTGCATTTCAACCGGGCGGTGTGAGATAACCAGTTGGCTCAATCCTCAGTATAGAAGTGGGGCCTCAGTTCACTTTCGGGTATGTAGCGGAGCGCCTGCCGAAACATCGCGCGCAGCGTTCCTTTGTCTACCTCATCATGAAGGACGATCGTGAGCGTCTGTCGGACTCCTCCTGGAAGAACGCGACGCAACTTCACATGACTCCCCCGTTGAGAAGCCGGCTCGAAACCGAAGTCGGCAAAGATGCGGAGAAGATCCTGCCCCGACAGCGTCCGCAGTCTCGGCATTAGGCCGCAGCGTCCAGTTCCAGAGTGGCGAGGATCGTGGGGTTGTTTACAAGCCCGAGCTCTGCCAGATCTTCACCTTCAAGATGCAGAGCGATCGCCTCCCGGATGTTTGCCGCCAACTCGTCCAGGGTAGGGGCTTCGGTCACCACGGGGAGATCCAGGCACTCGGCCACGTACTGCTTCTCACCCCGCAGGATGCGCACTTGGATGGTTCGCTTCACGGTTAACCAGCCCTATTGCTCACATGGTACCGCAACCGCCCGTGCTGTGCCGGTTTGATTTATGCCGAGCGTTCGCATCTGGTTCCGCAAGCAGCTCCGGGTGGATCATCTGAACTTTCGCCAGTTTCAGATGCTCAAGCTCGGCACCGTGGGGCTGGCGGCGGTCAAGAACCGGCTGGCCGCCGGCTTGGGGCCAACCGATGCGCCCGCCAAGCCGCTCACCAAGCGCTACGCGATCTATAAGAGCAAGCGCCTGAGGCGGCGCGCGGTGCGCGATCTCTCGCTCACCGGCAGCATGCTCGGTAACCTCTCGGTGCGCACGGTGAGCGAGCGCGCAGCCAAGGCGGCGCTCACCTCGCGCAAGGAGCGCATCAAGGGGCTGGCCAACATGCGTCGTGAACCGTGGCTCGTTTTCTCGCCGCGCAACCGCGCTGCCATCCTCGAGGCCGCCCGCCGCCTCCTGCGCGAGATCACACCCCGGCTGGTCGTCGAGCGCTTCCTCGGAGGCCGACAGTCATGATCAATCCGGCCGAGCTGGTCGATGCGCTGGTCGCGAAGCTCCGCGCGATTCCCGAGCTGGTCTTGGAGATGGAAGGGGACCCGCAAAGAATTTACGCCTACCACGACCTTTACCCCAAGCGCGTCAGCCTGCCGCTGGCGATCTACGAGATGCCGGTGCCCTCGATCCTGGCCGCCTGGCAGGGCACCACGCCGGGCAGCTTCGGCGCAGGCGAGGCTTGGAAGCACAATCTATCGCTCTACCTCCGAGCGCGGGAAGCCTTCGAAGGGGATCCGCCCACGGCCTACTACCGCTTGTTCGATCTGATCGTGAACGGCGTGCCCGCCGGCGGTGCGCTGAAGCTGCTCTACACCACGCTCCACCCGCGCTGCCACCCGATGGATCTGCCCTCGATCCAGCGCGCCAGCGACGAGCAAGGGACCGACTACTTCGAAGTCACAATGAGCTTCACCGAGATGGGAGACTGAGATGCCCGCCAACATTCGTGAGACCAAGATCGGCTTCGGCTATAAGAAGCAGACCGATCTCTCGACGCCCAACGTCTCGGGCGACATCTGGAGCCTGACCAAGACCAATGCGGCGCTTGCGACCGTTACTTTGAACACGGAAAACGATGCCGCTGAGCTCGGCAAAGGGCACGAGTTCGCCACGCAAGTCTTCAAATCGCACTGGGACGTGAGCGGCTCGATCGAGAAGTTTCTCACCAGCGAGATCGCCGCCTGGGCCTTTGTCTTTGGCCTGGGCGGCCGCACAAAGAGCGGCACGCCGCCGGCGATCATCTATACTTGTACCCCGCAGGATCCGGTCACCGGCGGCATCGAGCTGCCGGCGTTCTCCTTCACCGAGGCCATCCGCCAGGGGGCAAGTGCGGTGCTCGACCGCATGGCCGTGGGCTGCGTGGTCGAGGATTTCACCATTACGATCGGCTCAGGGCCGGGTCGGGCGAACTCGCGCATCGCAATCAACTTCGCCGGCTCGGGGAAGCTGGTGGAGCCGAGCGGGATCACGCTGCCGGCCGGCACCACCGAGCATCTGCTGCCCGGCGCGAGCGCTCAGGTCACGATCAACGGCGTGGATTACGTCACCAGCCGCAACCTGGTCTCGCTCGAGCTCGCCTTCAAGAACAATCTCCGGCTCGACTCGGGTTTCTATCCCGGCTCGGGCACGCAGGATGGCGCGGCCATCCGCGGGCGCATGGAGTTCGGCGACCGGGAGGCCTCGCTCAAGTTTTCGGCACGCTTTGAGAACGGCTCGAGCGAGCTCACAAAGCTCCGCAACCAGACCGAGGGTACGGCTGTGGTC
>JAIMAR010000327.1 GCA_023511855.1 Bryobacteraceae bacterium | reverse complement strand
GTTCCAGGCTCTGGCGGCGAAGCGCCGATGGGCTGCGGTGATTGCTGCGGCGGGCCGCGCACAGCGCCGCAGCCAGGTTGTAGACGAACTGGTAATACGGTTCGAGCGTGGATGCATCGACCTGGCCCAGTTCACGCTCGGCTTCATGTACGCCAACGGACGGGGCGTGCCCCAAAACGACGAGGCGGCGCTCAAGTGGTACGCCATGGCCGCCAAGCGCGGGCATCGCGATGCACAGTACGCGCTGGGCTACATGTATCTGAACGGCAAAGGCGTGATGGCCGATGCGGCGGAGGCGGCCAAGTGGTTCCGGCAGGCGGCCGAGCAGGGTCACTCCGCCGCGCAATACCTGCTAGGAGTCATCTACGCGCGCGGTAGCGGTGTCGCGCGGGACGAGGCGGAAGCGGCCGCGTGGTTCCGCAAGGCCGCCGAACAGCGGCACCCGAACGCTCAATTCCAACTGGCCTTGGCCTATGCAGAAGGCGCCGGAGTGGCCAAGGATGAAGCTGAAGCGGCCAAGTGGTTCCTGGCCGCCGCCAAACAAGGCCATCTGGAGGCGCAATACCGGATCGGCCTCGCCTACGCCGGCGGGGCGGGTATTCCGCGGGACGACTTCGAGGCGGCCAAATGGCTCCGGACGGCCGCCGAGAGGGGGTTCGCCGACGCGCAGTACGAACTGGGCCGGGCCTGCTCTGAGGGCCGGGGCGTGCCGCAAGACGACGCCGAAGCCGTGAAATGGTTCCGGCAAGCTGCCGAGCAGGGGCACCTGGAGGCCCAGCATGCGATGGGCTTCGCCTACGCCAACGGCAAAGGCGTGCGCAAAGACCTGGATGCGGCGGTCTGGTGGTACCGGACCGCAGCCGAGAACGGCCACGCCGGCGCGCTGTTCCGCCGCGACTACGGCCGCCTGTTCGCCGAGCGGTTCCCGGAGTCGCTGCGGCTCGTGCGCCAGGGCTTCCTCGGCCGCGTCGCGCATGGCGGTTCATGTCGCCGTGGCGATCGGTCTGGTCTTGCTCGGATTTCGGCTGCTCGCCCTCACGCTCCCCGGGATGGAAGCCAATATCACTCTTTTCACGGAAGAAGAAAGGGAAAGGGTCAACCAGATTCTGAGCGCCCGCGAGGCTTTGGAGAAACTCATCCTTGAAGAGCGACCCATCACTCCCGCGGTGCCCCGTCTGGAGGTATCCCCCAGGTTAGCGGATGCAGGCTTTGTTCGCACGGGGCAGGTTCCCCGCTTTGAACTTCTCCTCAAAAACCCTGGGAACGCGACTCTCGCTCTCGTTCCCGAAGTGGGTTGCGGGTGCATCCTTCTGGACAAAATAGAGAAGGTGGCCCCCGGTGAGGAAATTCGCATCACCGCCGCTCTGGACACCAGAGACCTCGTGGGGAAAATCACCAAGGAGATCATCTTCCATACCAACGACCCCATAGAACCCCATCACACCGTCATGTTGAGCGCCACCGCCACCCCGGAATATCGGGTGGTGCCCGATTCTAATTCCTATGTGCTGAAGGACGAAGGGGAAACGACGATTGAGCTTTACTTCTGCGTCATGACGGAAAGCCCCATCAAACTCCTCCATGCATCCATAGGAGACCCGCGGGTAAGCGTCAAGTTTGAACCGTGGGCGGGTGAACTCGTGGACCCCCCGTTCGGGGAAAAACCTGTCCCGCGAATGGGATATCGCCTCACGCTCACGTTCCCCGAAAGCATTGAAGCGGGAGCTCACTGGTTTGACCTCTATCTCAAGACAGACTCCCTCTTTATGCCCAATAAAATCGTAAACATCCAAGCCCAGAAGGGACTCTATTTCGTTCCCAGGGGTTTTTATTTCGGAGGGGTGGACCTTCAGCCCGGTGCGGTGCGGGCAGTGACGCTTTTGCACCCATCTCAGGCATTCAAAATCCTCTCCGTGCAGGTGGAAGGGGAGGGGTTTGAGGTGAATTATGAGCCCCTGGGGCAAGCCCCGGGAATTACGGAATTCAAACAGTATCTTTTGAAGGCAACGTATCAAGGAGGACTCAAGGGCATGATCCAGGCAGTAGTGGTGGTGACCACGAACCACCCTCGTTATCCTGTTATCAAGATTCCGATCACGGGGTCCATCCCCGACGGGGGAACACTTTCCGCCCCAGGGTCCCAGAAGAGCCGGAGCGACTAAAGATATGAAGGCGCAAAACCCCACAGGCAAAGCCTGGCTTACTGGCATCAGCGGATTGTGCTGTTTTGCGGGGGCTGTTCTTCACGCGGTTTTCGCACCCTCCCCCCAGGCTCCTGAGGCCGTACTGGTGTTCACGGGTGACATCCGCGGCTACCTATCTCCCTGTGGCTGTACGAAGCCCCAGATAGGAGGTCTTCTACGAATGGCGACGGTGGTCCGGGCGCTGGTTTCCAAAACCGAGCCTTCCGGAGAAGGAAGTTCCCCGCCCCATTTCTATGTAGATATCGGCAATTGGGTCGTCCCCAAGGGGAGGCAGGATGAGCTGAAAGCGGAAACGGTGGCAGAGGTCCTGAAGACGTTGAATCCCGCCTATCTCAACGTGGGACCTCAAGATGCCCGCCTCGGTCCCGCCTACCTTCGCGCCCTGAACGAAATCGTGGGGGGGCGGTGGGATTCCTCCGTATGGGATGGGGAAGGGGCGCTCCCGAACGCTCCCCACAAAGCCCTCCCCTATATGCTGATTGTCGGGGCGATGCCCGAGGACGAAGTTCTCCGCCTCGGGGGACGAACTCGGCGCCTGGAAGAGGTCATTCCTCACGGCTACTCTTCGCCCTACCCCTTAGCCTTCGTCCTTCTTTTTGCCGGTGACCTGGAAAAAGCGAAGGAAGTGGCAAAGAGATTCCCCCAAATCTCGCTTATCCTCTATAGTTCTCAAGGGGAGCCCACGCGGGAGCCCATCAAGGTGGGCACCACCCTGCTCGTCTCTCCGGGGGATAAGGGAAGATACGTGGGGCGAATAGAATTGCGAGGAGGACGCTGGGAAAACCTGCGTTTTATTCCCCTGGGACCCGAGCATTCGGATGACCCTTCCGCCCGCCGAGCGTACCGCGCGTACACAGAGAGAGTATCCACCGAAAAACTGTTGGAATCCCTCCCCCGGATAGCCTCCGCATCCGCGTTTGTAGGCACCAAAGTATGTGCGACCTGCCACGTGAGGGAATATGAGATATGGAAGCGGACAGCTCATGCCCAGGCGCTGAGGACCCTGGAGGAGACAGGAAAC
>JAIMAR010000326.1 GCA_023511855.1 Bryobacteraceae bacterium | reverse complement strand
GATCAGCACTTCCTGCGAGAAGTCCGGATTCCCATTGATGGTCTTGCTCCACTGATTGCCCGTGACGCCAGGGGTAAGAAAGATAAAGGTTTCGGGCTGCCGGCGCCCGGAAGCGGCGATCGTGGAGGCGCCACCCCCGATCTGGATCGGCAAGTCCAGCAGCGCCTGGCGTTGCAAGACCGTGCCCACCTCTGGGGAAGAGGTCTGGAGAGCCACGACATCCGCCGCAACAGTAACGGACTCGGCGACAGCCCCCACATCCAACACCAAGTCAAGAGTCGTCGTGGTGGCCGTCATCACGGTGATTCGTTCGTGGACGACTTTTCTAAAACCCGCCTTCTCCGCTTCGAGGCGATAGGCTCCGGGCGGCAGAGCGCGAAAAGTGTAGCCTCCTGCACCGGAGAGCGTAGCGTAGGTAAGGTTGGTTTCAAGGTTGCGCAACTGGATGTGCACGTCAGGGATCAGCGCCCCGGACCGGTCGACGACGCTTCCGGTCAAACCGCCGAGATTGCCCTGGGCCATCAAGGACGCTATTGAAACAAGAAGGCCGGCGCCGGCAAATCCGATGCCCCTCGCGATCATGAACACCACCTCCGCGCAGAATTCTATACCCATCCCCGAAGCCTGTCAAGAGCCCGAGGAGCCCGAGGAGCGCCAGAGCCTGGGCCGGAACAGGCAGGGACGGGAGAAAAACGGCGAGCTCAACAGGTGGGATGTGGTCGGCGGGGTGGGGGAGGCGACCAGGCGCTGGCGAAGGGGAGAAGGGAGCCGAACAAGGAGCCTCCACAGAGACATCTGTCCCCCGGAGGAAGGCGCAGGCCAGGCGGGTAGCAAGGCGATGCCAGCACAGCGTCTCGGGGACGATTACGGGGCGCGGGCGTTCTCCAGCAGCCGGTAGAGGTCCCGTCGGAGCTGGCGGATTTTCGGCAAGAGTTTGCGCCGCGCCGGCGCGGGCAGGCTCAGCAGAATCTCGGCGAATTCCGGCAGCGAGAACAGACCGAACCGTTGCTGACAGTAGACGGCCACCCGGTCCACGGTGGGTCCGAGCGTCTCCAGCACCCGGCCGCGCGTGCGGCGGTCCAGTTCCTGGCGGCGGCGCCGGACCAGGTGCGCCTCGAGCAGCGTGTAGGCCAGCAGGAGGAACAGCACTTGGCTGACCACCAGCGAGAACCGGCAGGCACTCATCTTGGCCAAGTCCCAAAAACACTTGTACTGCCGGTGCCGCTCCTCGATCGCCGTCCGTAGTTGGTAGGTGGCGTGCACCTCGGCGGCACTCATCGAGGCCGAGGTCGTTACCAGGATCCAGTCCTCGACCTGGCCCTCGGCGTCGATCTCCCGATGGATGACCGCCGTCAGGGGCACCGGACACTCGCTCCAACTGCTCACGCCGCGGGCCAGGCCCAACAGAGTCCGCGAGGATGAAGCGGGCGCGGGCGGGCGCGCGGCCCGCGTGGCCTGCCGCTTGTGTTCCCGCTGGGCCAGCACCGGGTCGGGCGGGCGCGCCGGCCTCTCGACGGCAGGAGCCGGCTCGGCCAGCGCTTCCCAGCGAAAGTGCTTGCCCCGCGTCAGGCCCACCACGTCCTGGTAGGCGTCCATGTTCTTCTTCAGCGGCACGACCGTGTCGATCTGGTAGTCCTGCTTCAGCCGTCCCATGCGCGCGCCGTCGAGCAAGCCGCGATCGACGATGAGCACGCGCATCACCCCGCGCCCGACCGCTCGCAGGAACTCCTCCACCAACGCGTAGAGCAGCGGGCACTCATGCTGATGGCCCGGCGCCAGCCGCGCCCCCACCGCCAAAAAGAAATCCAGGCTGCGGTTGACGTGGATCAGGGAAACCAGCTTGTAACAGCGGCGCCACTGATAGCGCCGGTCCCTGGGATCCACCTTATTGGGATCGACCGGGTGGTTATGCTCGTCAAACAGCAGCTTGGCCGAGTGCTCGTAGTGCTCGTTGTCGGGCACGAAGACGTAGGAGGCATCGCCGACAAACAGTCCTTCGGCGTCGAACAGCTTCAGCGAGCGCAGCAGGCGGGGCACCTGGGCATGGAACCAGGCCTGGAGCCGGTCGCTGTCGGTGTCGCGGGCGAACTGGCGCAGGAAATCCTGGTCGCAGGGGGTCTGGCGATCGTAGCGGTTCTTGTGGTTGAAGCCGGGACAACAGGTGCTGGCGACCCCGCTGTCGGGAGGCACCGCCTGGCGACCCACCGCGGGGCCGAGGGCGGCCAGCAGCCCGCCGGTGCGGATCACGTAGGGGAAGGCGTGATAGCCGGCGGCGCGGTGCAGCCGGAGGCTGATCTGGCTGGCCAGGTACAGCCAGACGGGGACCTCCTCTTTCTGGCGGGGGCTGGGAAAGCTCTCGGCCAGCCGCTGGAGGATCTGGCGGCCCAACAGCTGGCGGAACAGGTCGGCCTCGAGCGCCTCGGTGACCGGCTCCAGGTAGTCAATCTGGCCGTGGCGGAGGGACTGGATGATGAAGTCCCGGTCCTGTTCGAACAGGACCAGGTTCATGCCCGTCTCCGTTTCTTGGTGGCGGGGCCGGGCGGGGGCAGCCGCAGGGCTTTCTCCAGCCGGTCGACGGCGGCCAGGATCTGCCGGCAGAGTTTGACCAGCCGGGCGCGGGTTTGCCGGAACTCGCGGTAGGCACCGGTCAGCCGGCGCAGGCGGGCCTGCTCGCGGCGCGGGATGGAGCGCAGGCGGGTGCGGCCCTGCTGGCTCCAGGAGAGCACGACGGCCGAGTGCAGGGGACCCTGGGGAGAGGCGCAGTGGCAGGAGGGTTTGCCGCAGCGGGTCTTCAGTTCGTAGACGGAGCCTTTGAGCAGGGCGCGGTAGGCGAGCAGGGAGTGGACCTGGCGGCGGAAGCTCTCCACCAGCTCGCGCAGGATCTGGCGCTGGCGGCTGGCCTCGCTGGGTTGGGGGGCCAAGTGATTGTTTCCTTTATGTTGTATACCATAAGAACATAAAGAAAGCAAGTTGTTTTTTCGAAAAAAACGACCCGGCGCGGAAAATTTTCCGGGCGACCCGCCGGATGGGGCTTGCCCACAGCCGGCCTTGCCAGAAAGCAGGCTTGCCGAGCCCCCGCCAGACGGCCCCGCCGCCCCAGCCGGCTTCCCTCAACCCCTCAGCCCGGCCGAAGGGCGATTCCTACTGTCTGAATTGCAGTCGCCGGACTACCATGGGCTGTTACATGTCGGATGCTCGCGTTTCGGCCGGCGGCTCTGCCCCGCCCCAACTCCAGCGCGTGCTCTCGCTCGGAGATCTCGTCTTTTACGGCATCGTCCTGATC
>JAIMAR010000033.1 GCA_023511855.1 Bryobacteraceae bacterium | reverse complement strand
TCGGGGCGAGTGGATTTGAACCACCGACCTCCTGGTCCCGAACCAGGCGCTCTAGCCAGGCTGAGCCACGCCCCGACATCCTACAGTTTAAACCGCCCGGCGCGCTGTGCGCAATCGGTTGCGGCACCGGGCGACAAACGGCGCTGGAACTTCGTCCACGTCAGCTTTCTGTCGTGCAGGCCTGAAACGCAATAACCAGCACTTTCCTCAAACGCTCCGGCATGCGACAGACCCTGCGTGCCGCCGATGCATCCAGGTCCGGCGGCGCACTGTAGTCGTCGGCCCATCCGAAGAGTTCTGCGAACGGCGCGGAGAACCCTGCGCGGCGGCGCGAGCTCCTCCGCTCGCCCTGTCACCGGACACGCCGAGGGTGTGGATCCCCGCTGCGGAGTCCAAAGGGACGCCGCCCCCACGACGAACAGACCCTAAGGAAGAGTGGCGCTCAGGACTTGCTGCGCCTGCTCCTGCCGGAACTCGTGCAGCCGCCGGCGCAGCTCAGGGCGGGACAAGGCCAGTATCGCCACCGCCAGAAGGGCGGCGTTGACGGCGCCCGGCTTGCCGATGGCCAGCGTTCCGACGGGGATTCCGCCGGGCATCTGGACCATCGACAGCAGCGAGTCCAGGCCCTTCAGCGAGGGGCTCTCGATGGGCACACCGAGGACCGGCAGCACGGTATGCGCTGCGGCGACGCCCGCCAAGTGGGCCGCGCCGCCGGCGGCGGCGATGATCACCTCCATGCCGCGGCCTTCGGCTGAGGACACATACTCGGCGGTCTGGGCAGGCGTGCGGTGCGCCGACAGAACCCGGCACTCGTGCTCTACGCCGAATTTGGCCAGCGTTTCCGAGGCGTGCCGCATCGTATCCCAGTCCGATTTGCTTCCCATGAGGACCGCCACCAGCGGCCCGGTTTTTTCCGTCATGCCCTTCTCCTCCGGTTAAACTTCTACGGTAAACCGACCGCAGAGGCCGTGGCAAGCAACCAAAAGGTCGCGGGGCCGGAAGGCGCGGCGCCGGTTGGTGAAGAAAATTTCTGTTGCCCCTGGAGCGCGTTTCGTTGGAAACTTGAATTCGAGGAGGTGAATTGAACCTGCGTCTATCCGAGGGCCCTCTCGTTCGTGAGCCGGCCGAGCGATGGACGGTCTCCGACGCGTCCGAGCTGTACGACGTGCCCCGCTGGGGGCAAGGCTACTTTTCGGTCGGGCCGCAAGGCCATCTGCTCGTTCACCCCACCAAGGATCCGAACCGCTCGATCGACCTGAAGCAGCTTGTGGACGAACTGCTGCTGCGCGGCATTCCGCTGCCCATTCTGATCCGGTTTGCCGATATACTCAAACACCGGCTCGGCGAGATTCATGAGGCGTTTCAGCGCGCCATCCAGGAGCACGGCTATCAAGCGGGCTACTGCTGCGTGTATCCCATCAAAGTCAACCAGCAGCGCCAGGTGGTTGAGGAAGTATTCCGGTTCGGCCGCCCGTTCCGGTTTGGCCTGGAAGCCGGCTCCAAACCCGAGCTGCTGGCCGTGCTGGCGGTGGCCGACAATCAGACCCCGATCATCTGCAACGGCTTCAAGGACGACGAGTACATCGAGATGGTGATGCTGGCCTCGAAGATCGGCCGGAACATCATACCCGTCATCGAGAAGTACACGGAGATGGATCTCCTAGTCCGGCATGCGCGGCGGCTGGGCGTGCGCCCGAGCATCGGCGTGCGGTTAAAGCTGGCCAGCCGGGGCTCGGGCCGCTGGCGGAGCTCGGGAGGGTACCGCTCCAAGTTCGGCCTGACGGCCACGGAGGTCCGCCGGGCCCTCCAGCACCTGAAGGACTGCGGCATGGCGGATTGCCTGGAGCTGGTCCATTTCCACCTGGGCAGCCAGATCACCAATATCCGGCTGATCAAGGCGGCGGTGATTGAAGCCGCCCGGATTTACGTGGAGCTCCGGCGCGAGGGCGCGGGACTGCGTTACATCGACGTCGGCGGCGGACTGGGCATCGATTACGACGGGTCGCAGACGGATTTTGAGTCGAGCGTGAACTACACGCTTCAGGAGTATGCCAACGACGTGGTGTACCACATTCAGAGCGTTTGCGACGAAGCCGGCGTGGCGCACCCGACGATCATTTCCGAAAGCGGGCGGGCCGTGGCGGCCTATCACAGCGTGCTGGTGTTCAACATCCTGGGGACGAGCGGCCTGGGCGAGGAGGAAATTCCGCGGGAGCTTCCGGAAGACGTTGAGCAACCGCTCATGGACCTTCTGGAGACCTACCATTCGCTGAGCTCCAAGAATCTGCTTGAGGGATACCACGATGCTCAGCAGGCGCTCGACGCCGCGCTGAATCTGTTCAGCCTGGGATACCTCCCTCTCGAACAGAGGTGCATCGCGGAGAACCTTTTCTGGGCCATCTGCCGTAAGGTGCAGAAGCTAGCCAAAGAGCTGGAGGAGTTTCCGGAGGAACTGGAGCCCCTGGACGCCATGCTGGCCGACACTTATTTCGGAAACTTCTCTCTGTTCCAAAGCCTTCCCGACAGTTGGGCGGTGAAGCAGCTCTTCCCAATCATGCCCATCCACCGGCTGAATGAACAGCCCACGCGCCACGCGATCCTAGGGGACATTTCGTGCGACTCCGACGGGAAGATCGATCAGTTCATCGACCGGCGCGACGTCAAGCGCACGCTGCCGCTGCACGCCTTCAATGGCGAGCCGTATTATCTGGGGGCGTTTCTGGTGGGTGCCTACCAGGAGATTCTGGGCGATTTGCACAACCTTTTCGGCGACACCAACGCCGTGCATGTGAGCCTGGATGAGAACGGCGGGGTGATCCTGGAGAAGGTGATCAAGGGGGATACGGTGCGCGAAGTGCTGGACTACGTGCAGTTCAACTCGGAAAGCCTGCTGGCGAGCTTCCGGCGGGATGTCGAGGCGGCGGTGCGGGAGGGGCGGATCGGCTACGAGGAGTCCGGACGCCTGCTGCGCTTTTACGAAGAGGGTCTACAGGGCTACACGTATCTGGAGGACGGGCATCCGCATTAGGAGCGGCAAGGGGGATGGCGGAAGCCAGTGCTGGGCCCTCAATCCGTTTCAAACAAAAGGGGTTGTATCTGTTTCGGACGGAAGCCGGTCCAGCCGGTTGCGCCGGGCTGGGCCGGACAAGCGGGCAGCGGAGGCTAAACCCCGAGAGATTTGACCGAATGGCCTATTGACACTGCCTCCCAGTCGAGTACAATCTGAGAGTCGCCATTTTTTTCAGATCTGGAAGCGCGGTCCATTATGCTCAAGCCGATTCGAAGAACCCGCAATGTCGCCGCCCCCGAAGGGCCCGTTTACTCGAGCAGCGAAGTGGCTAAGATCGCCCGCGTCAGTCTGCGGCAGTTGCAATGGTGGGATGAGAAGCACGTGGTGAGTCCCCGCCACCAGGGCCATCGCCGCTTGTACACCCCCGAGGAGGTGTTGGAGGTTGCGCTGATCGCCGAGCTGCGGCGCAAGGGCTTCTCGCTTCAGAAGCTGCGGCGGGTGATCCGCCACCTCCAGAAGGACATGAACCGCCGCCTGAGCGAGGTGATCCAGGGCTCTTCGGATTTACACCTGCTGACCGACGGAAAGAACATTTACCTGGAGGACCGGCACGAGCGGGTCATCGATATTCTGAAGAACGCCCGCCAGCCCATGTTCCTGGTCTGCGTCAGCGACCACGTACGACGGCTCGGGGTAAACAATCGCAAAGGCGTCCGCTCGGAAACGGCGGTTCCGGCGCGCAAATCCAAGCTCGGTTGAGAGCGCGGGGCTCCCCGGCGGCTGAGATATAATGGGGAGTGCCGGGGATGGGATCCCAATGAAATCTTCACGCAGGCTTTTGTTGCTCGCCCCGCTGGTGATTGCGGCGTGCTCCATTGTGGGCGGGATTTACGCTCCGGGGGTGGCGGGCGCATCCGCCGCCTCTCGGGACGACATCGAAGCGAGCGTTCGCACGTTCGCCTCCATCTACAGCATGGTGGAACGGAACTATGCGGAGCCACTGGATCCCGACAAGGCGATCTACCGGGGGGCGATTCCGGGGATGCTCCGCACGCTGGATCCGCACTCCAGCTTCTTCGATCCCCGCGATTTTCAGCTCCTGCGCGAGGACCAGCGCGGCCAGTATTTCGGCGTGGGCATGAAGGTCGGGGCGCGCAACAACAAGACGCTGGTCATGGAGGTTTTCACGGGCATGCCCGCTTACAAGGCTGGGCTGCGCCCCGGCGACGTGATCATCGCCGTCGGCGACAAGTCCACCGAGGGCTTGTCCACCTCCGAGGTGGCGGACCTGCTCAAAGGGCCGCGCGGCACGACGGTGAAGGTCACGGTGGTGCGTCAGGGGAAGGACGAGCCGCTGGTGTTCGAGGTGAAGCGCGACGCAATTTCACGAAAGAGCGTGCCGGACGCGTACTTTATCCGCCCCGGGATCGCCTACATTCAGATCGCCCAGTTCAACGAGACGACCAGCCGGGAGCTGGACGAGCATTTGCGGCGGCTGGGCGAAGAGAACATCAAGGGTTTGATCCTCGATCTGCGGAACAATCCGGGCGGGCTGCTCAACGAGGGCGTGGCGGTGGCGGACCGGTTCCTGAAGAAAGGGCAGCTCATTGTGTCCCACCGGGGCCGGGCTTCCAAAGAGCGCCGTTATGAGGCGGTGAACGGGGACGGCGGGCGCGATTATCCCATTGTGGTGTTGGTGAACCGCTACTCCGCTTCAGCGGCCGAAATTGTGGCGGGCGCGTTGCAGGACCACGACCGGGGCTGGATCCTCGGGGACAACACCTTCGGCAAGGGGCTGGTGCAGACGGTCTACCCGCTTTCGGAGAACACCGGGCTGGCGCTCACCACGGCGAAGTACTACACGCCGAGCGGGCGGCTGATCCAACGCGACTATTCGAGCATGTCGTTCTTCGACTACTACTACCGCAAGAACACCGGCACGCAGAACTCCGAAGACGTCAAGATGACGGACAGCGGGCGGACGGTGTACGGCGGCGGCGGCATCGCTCCCGACGAAAAGTCCACGCCTCCCAAGCTGAACCGTTTCCAGATCGAACTGCTCCAGCAGGCGGCGTTTTTCAACTTCACCGCCAAGTATTTCGGCGCCAGCGATGCGAAGCTGCCCCGGAACTGGGAGCCGGACGCGACGATCGAGAACGAGTTTCACCGGTTCCTGCTGGATTCAGGCATTTCCTTCACGGAAGCGGAGTACGCCGCCAACCGCGACTGGCTGCGGACGCAGTTGAAGCGCGAGGTTTACGCTTACGCCTTCAGCATCGACGAGGCCAACCGGGTGGAGGTGGAGTCGGATCCCGAGGTCGCCAAGGCGATCGAGGCGATGCCGAAAGCCAAGGCGCTGCTGGAGACGGCCAAGCGGATGCTGGCCCAGCGAAACTCAAACTAGCCGCGTGATCGAACCGCTGAGCGCTCCCGAGCCGCAGATTACGGTTCTTGATGCGGGGGGCCAATACTGCCACTTGATTTCCCGCAAAGTGCGCGATCTGGGCGTGTACTGCGAAGTCAGGCCCAGCGAGACGCCGGCCGCCTTGCTGCGCGGGCGGCGGGGCGTGATCTTATCGGGTGGCCCCGCCAGTGTCTATGAGGAAGGCAGCCCGCAGATTGACCGCGCCCTACTCTCGCTGGGGACGCCGGTTCTCGGTATCTGCTACGGCCAGCAGCTCATGGCGCATCTGCTCGGCGGCAGAGTCGAGCGGGGACAAGAGGGCGAGTTCGGCCTGGCCGAGCTTGAGGTGGATGCTCCGGATCTGCTCTTTGCGGGGCTGCCGCCCCGCCAGCAAGTCTGGATGAGCCACCGCGATACGGTGAGCGTGTTGCCGCCGGGTTTTCAGCGGTTGGCGCACACCAACTCCTGCGCCGTGGCCGCGATGGCGCACGCAGGGAATCATCTCTACGGCGTGCAGTTTCATCCGGAGGTCGCGCACACTCGCTACGGAACCCAGATCCTCTCGAACTTCTTATTCCGGATCTGCGGCTGCCGCCAGGACTGGAACCCGGCCGGGCGCGCCGCCATGCTGGAGGAGGGCATCCGCGAGACGGCGGGGGAGCGCAAGGTGTTCTTCTTCGTCAGCGGCGGCGTCGACTCCACCGTCGCCTTCACCTTGTGCCTGCGGGCGTTGGGGCCAGGGCGGGTGCGCGGAGTCTACGTGGACACCGGGCTGATGCGCGAAGGCGAGACCGAGTTTGTCCGCGGGATCTTCCAGCCGCACAGCGGCGCGTTCGCCGTCCTGGACGCCCAGGAACGCTTCCTGGGCGCTTTGGAAGGCGTTTACGATCCGGAACAGAAGCGGCAGATCATCGGAGATGAGTTTGTCCGGATCCAGCAGGAGGCGCTGGACGCCTACCATGTGCTGGATGAGGAGTGGATCCTGGGCCAGGGCACGATTTACCCGGACACCATCGAATCCGGAGGAACAGAAAAGGCCGCCGTGATCAAGACGCACCACAACCGCGTCCCCGCCATCCAGCGCTTGATAGAAGAGAACCGGGTCTTGGAGCCAATCCGCCTGCTCTACAAGGATGAGGTGCGCGCGGTGGGACGCGAGCTTGGGCTGCCTAGCGAGCTTTTGGACCGCCACCCGTTCCCGGGTCCGGGCCTTGCCGTCCGGTGCCTGTGTTCCCGAGAGGCCGCTCCGCTGGGCCGAAGCGCAGAAGGTTGGGTGCTGCCGGTGCGCTCGGTGGGCGTGCAGGGCGACAGTCGGAGCTATGCCAGCGTGTTGTGCCTGGAAGCCAGGCCTTCCAGCACCGGAAGCTTACACCGCCAGGCAACCGCCCTTATCAATCAGCTAGCCGGCATCAACCGCATTGTCGCTCTCGTCGACTCGCGCGCTCCTTTGGAACAGATGTCAGGGACGCGCGGCAGCCTGGACCGCGTGCGGCTGGACCGGCTGCGGCGCGCAGACGCCGTAGTACGCCGGCTATCCTGCGAAAGCGGCTATGAGCGCTCGGTGTGGCAATTCCCGGTGATCTTGATCCCCGTCGGCGCCGCCGGCGCACCGGATTCGATCGTCCTGCGGCCGGTGGATTCGGTGGACGGCATGACCGCCGAGTCGGCCGCCATGCCGCCCGAACTGCTGCGCCAGATAGCCGGCGAGCTGCTTGCCCTCCCGGGCGTGTGCGCCGTGTTCTACGACCTTACCCACAAGCCGCCGGCTACGATTGAGTGGGAGTAACTAATCCCGCTAAGGCGTCGCGCCCTGCGTAGCGGGAGCCGTCACATGAACGTGCTTTTCCGAGGTTGTACGGACAACAAAACCGTCGTCGCCCGCAATCCATATTTCCGCAAGGTGGCGCACTGGACCGGCCGTCTCGTCAAACACCAGGCGGGTGCCTCTGCCTTTTTACGCATTGGCCTTGGCGGCCAAGCGGCCCAGCACGGCCAGTTGCGCCATCGGTTTCTGGCGTTCGTCGCGGACTTCAATCCGCGCGCCGCCCATTTGCGGGTTCAAATAATAGGTTCCTGCTTCATAGCTCACGTTGTTGATCATGAACTTAAACGGCACCGTAACTTTGTGCGAGCCCTGTGCTACTACACCTGTTACGACTAACACCAACAGCGCGCATACACCTAACCCTTTTACCATCCAGTTTCGCATTACCCTGCCCTCCTGATCGGAACCCGACGCGATTCGCCGCGCCGGTACTTTAGATGCCCAGAAAAAGGATGCACCTGTAGTATAGCCCGAAAACCTGGGATTATAAGTAAACTCTTCCCTTTTTTCGCCTCTGCCTCGAAACTGCCCTGAGCCGGCTTTGGGGGTTTATGGCGGAGCGGCGCGCGGCGCAAGGGCGGCTTGCCCAGGCGGGCACGGCAGAGCGCCTGCACAGAGGCGGCGGCGGCAGGGCGTGGAGGGCCCCGTGGCTCTTTCGGCCCGCGTACACTGAACGGTTGAAAGCGAGGATCGTTATGGGCAAGCTGGTAATAGGTCTCCTTTTTGCAGGTCTGATGTTGGCGCAGGACAACCCAATCCGGGTCATCGCCTTCGGGGCCCATCCCGACGACTGTGAGATCAGCTTTGGCGGCACGGCGGCGCAGTTTGCGGCTCTCGGTCACGCGGTCAAGTTCGTTTCGGTGACCAACGGCGACGCCGGGCATCAGGAGCAGGGCGGCGGTGCGCTGGCGAGACGCCGGCGGGCTGAGGCAGAAGAGGCAGGGCGCAGGCTAGGAATCGCCGAGTCCGAAGTGCTGGACAACCATGACGGCGAGCTGCTGCCTACGCTGAAGGTCCGCGAAGAGATCATCCGGCGCATCCGGCAGTGGAACGCGGACGTTGTGCTGGGCCCGCGTCCCAACGACTATCACCCGGATCACCGCTACACCGGGATGCTGATTCAGGACGCGGCTTACATGGTGGTTGTGCCAAACATCTGTCCGGATACGCCGCCGCTGCGCCGGAATCCGGTGTTTCTGTATTTCGAGGACTTGTTCCAGAGGCCCAATCCGTTCCGGCCGGATATCGCTGTAGCCATAGACGCATCCTTCGACAAGAAGATTTCGGCGCTCGACGCGCATGTCTCTCAGGTTTACGAATGGCTTCCCTGGGTGGACGGGATACTTCCTCAGGTTCCGAAGGAGCCTGCGGCCAGGCTGGGGTGGCTCTCCAAGCGCTACGCTCAGGAGATCCGCCCCGCGGTGCGCGCGGCGCTGGCGAAGTGGTACGGGCAGGAGAGGGCGCGAGCCGTGCGCCACGCGGAGGCGTTCGAGGTGTGCGAATACGGCCGCCAGCCGGATGAGAAAGAGATACGCCGGCTGTTTCCGATGCTTCCCTGAACGGGCTCCGGCTATTCCACCACGGTGACTTTACCCAAGCGGGTAAAGCGTCCCGGCTCGCGGCCGGCTCTGGCGGATAGCGCCAGTGAGATCATCTGGACCGGGAGGATTTCCAGCAGCGGCCGCGCTTCCGGGGAGACGTCGGGAATACGGAAGGGGATCAGCGCGCTGTCCGGTCCGATCCAGGCGGACATCCCGCCGGCGGCATCCACGTCTTGTGCAAGGCGGCGGTTCAACTCGGCTGTGCGCGGTTCGCCCGCGAACACGCAGACGAGGATTCCATCGGCGGCCATGTCGAGCGGCCCGTGGCGAAACTCGGCGCAGCCCATGCCCTCGGCGGGGAAGTGCGCCGCTTCTTTGAGCACGAGGCCGCCCTCGCAGGCCGAGGCAAGAGACGGTCCGCGGCCGGCGAGAAAGATGTGTCGAACGGGCGCGAGCCAGTCCAGGAGGAATTGAACGTGATCTTGCCACCGGGCGAGGTATTCCCGCATGGCGGGAAGCGCACTGGCGACGGCCGCCAGCCTCGGACCCGGGTCGAGGCCGCACAGGGCCGCCCCCAGCCATTCCAGCGCTGCCAGAGTGGCGACGTAGGTCTTGGTGGAGACCGAGGATTCCCTGCCCGCATCCGTTAGGACCGCGAAGGCGGATTCCTTGGCCAGCGGGGAGTCCGGGGAGTTGCTCACCGTGATGAGGGGGAGCCTGCCGGCTGCGGTTTCGATCAGCCGCAGGACCTCCGCGCTGCGGCCCGATTGCGACACGGCGATCACCAGCGAATCCGAGGACAGCAAGCTGGCCTGATAGTGGATCAGCTCCGAGGTCTCCACCACCAGAGACGGGGCGCCGTGGGCGGTGAGGCTGAGATGGAGCGGGTAGAGGGCATGGAAAGAGGCGCCCATGCCGGTCAGCACCACCCGGCGGAATCTGCCGGAAGCGAGATCCGCGGGGAACGGTTCCAGCGGGCGGGCCTTTTGAAGAGCAGCTACGGTCCGCTCGACTGCCTGCGGCTGCGCCAAGATGTCCTGGACATGCTCGAAGCGGGCAAGCTCTTGAATTGACGCCATTGTAAACAGTTTACATTCCCTTGCAGCGCGGCTTCAGGTTGTCACTCTTCAGGGACTTCTTCCCCCTGACCGGCAATCATCAAGGCAGGATGCAGAGAAAGCTTTCGGAGCCGACGAACCGCCTGCTTTGGATCCAGGGCGCCCTTCTCCGTGATAATGGCGGTTACCAGCTTGAGTGGGGTTTCGTCGAAGTACAGGTTGCGGATTTCGACGCTGCGGGGCGTTCGTGGGAGAACTTCCGAGGGCTGTTTTGCGATCTCTGGAGGCAGGCGGTAGTTGCGCGGTGCAAACTTCTCCGATCCGGCCAGCGCATAGAAGGGGATGCCTTGCCGACGCGCCAAAAGCGCTGCCGGAAAGGTTCCGGCCTTGTTGAGGAGAAACGTTTCCGTGACTGCATCCGCGCCCACCAGGACCAGGTCCGCTTCCTTCAGCAGGAGCGCCATCGCGGCGTCCACGCCCAGCGTCACTGGGATTCCGGCGGAGGCCAGTTCTTTGGCCAGAAGGACTCCCTCCTGCAACGGACGCGATTCGGTGACCGCCACCCGGAACTTGCGGCCTGCGGCGGTGGCGGTGAGAAGCGCATCGCGGACGGCCGAGCTGTAGGAGTGGGTCGCGACCGTCATCCGGTCAGAGATCAGAGTTGCGGCTGTTTGAGCAATCTCTGTTGCAGCCATTTGCACGGTTTGCAAGAACCCATCCACGGCGGCGCGGACGGACGCTCGGGCGGCGTCTGCGTGCGGAGATCTGTCGGCGGCACGCTGGGCTGCGTTACAGAGGTTTACAATGGCGGCCATCTGCGGCTGGGCCGCGATCAGGGCGCGGCAGACCAAAGCAAGCTGACGGTGGAAATCGGCACGGCGGTTTGGCAGGCGGGTCCACTGAGCCAGGATCTGTCCTGCCCGCCGGGCAAGCGCGAGCGATCCGCTGCGATGGTCGTTCTGGATCTCGCGAACTCGGCTGAGGATGAGGCGGGGGACGTGGGTCGTACTCACCGGGGATCATTCTAGCGAAGCGGCGCGGCGGAAGTGGGAAGTTGGTTATAAGGTGGGCTGGTACGCCCGAGAGGATTCGAACCTCTGACCTCTTGCTCCGGAGGCAAGCGCTCTATCCAGACTGAGCTACGGGCGCCCAAGACCAGTATAGTCCAAAATTCGGCCGTGCTACTCCGGCCAGGGGTACAGGTGGAAGTTGTGCGCGGCGTTGTTCATGGCCACCAGGAAGCCAAGGGGGAAACGCGGCCCCATAGGGCGAGCGACGGCCTCGATCCCGTCGGTCGATTGCGCCTTGCCCCGCCAGACTGCCACCGGATGCCAGTCGGAGCGGCGATAGACGTGATACTCACTGTGAGGATCGAGTTGATCGGTCACAATCACGTACGGCCCGGCCACGGCGATCCCTTCGCGGTTGCCTCCGAAGCCCTGCTCGGCGAACCGGGCGGAGGGGCGGGCGGCCTGGGGATGGCCGGGGTCGGCGGGATAGACCAGGACGCAGCAGTCTTCATCGGAGTAGTAGACGAGCTCACGCTCCGGGTCCACGGCCACCGCTTCGATCTCGCCCTGTCCCGAGAAGGCGCCGAAGGCCCGGACCTTCCGGGCAGAGACTTTGTTCCCGCGGATCTGCAATTGGTACTGCCAGAGGTACCCGTCCGCGGGTCCAGTCTTGCGGCTAACGATGGCGAACAGCGCCTTGTCCCGCTTCCGCTGATACAGGGCGATGCCCATGGGCGCGCCTGCCTCGCCCTGCTCCCCCTCAAAGACCGGGATGGTCCCGATGAGGCGCAGATGCGGCTTTGCCTCGGAGACCCGGTAGACCAGGAGGCGGCGCTGGAGTCTTTCGGTTGCGACGCAGATGTCGCCGAGGATGTCGACGTTATTGGGGCGGTCTAGATTGCCCACGGTCTCGACCAACTTGCCGTCGAGCGTATAGACGGCGAGCGCGCCATCCGGCCGCGGCCGTTTGACCGTGGCGACGATGAGGCTGCGAGCGGGGTCTTTGGGGTGAACCCAGATGGATGGATCGTCGACGTCCTGCGCCACGGGCTCCGTTTCCACCGCGGGTTGAATGTCGATCACAGCCACGGCCGCCGCCACGAGGGCAGCGGCCGTGATCCACAGCAACCAGAACTTGTTCATGAGCATTAGAACCTGTAGCGGAGCATGAGCTGAATCTGCCGGGGGCCACCGGAGCCGGTGGGGTTGGTGTTCACCACCGAGGTGATGGTCCCAAACGTTCCGAGATTCGAAAAGTTCGCGTTGGGGTTGCCGTACTGGGCGCGGTTGAAGAGGTTGAACATCTCGGCGCGGAACTCCAAGGCGTGCCGCTCGGCCAGCTTCGCTTGTTTGCCGACGGCCACGTCCATTTGCCACAGAGTGGGTCCGCGCAGGGCGCTGCGAGGCAGCGTGCCCCAGGTCCCGGAAGGCGGAATGGCGAAAGCGGCGGGGTTCAGCCAGCCCAGCGGAGACTTGACCGCGGCATACAGGCTCTGGCCGGGGACAAAGTTGGGTCTCTGCGCCGGGGCGCTGCGGCCGGGCGTGCTGACGACGCCATCGGGCAGCGAAGAGGCGCTGCGGCTGACAGTCACGTCGAAGGGCAGCGCGGTGCGCGCGGTGAAGAATCCGCTCAGGCTCCAGCCGCCCAGGACTGCTTCGGCGAACGCGCCTGGCAGCGCGTAGCGGCGGCCCTTGCCGAAGGGCAGTTCATAGATCGAGTTCATGGTCACCGTGTGCCGGATGTCCCAGGGCGCGTCGCCGCGGTCGCAGCGGCGGCAGGCGGAGATCATGCGGTTGGCGCCGTCGCCCGCGCCGGCGTTGTCGTTGATGTTATGGGACCACATGTACTGAGTTTGCCAGAGGAAGCCGCGGTGCATGGGCCGGGTGAGCGAAACTTGGAGCGCGTTCATGCTGCTGTTGCCGTCGTTGTTCTTGATGTCGACGTTGCTGAAGTTGGGATAGGGCCGTGTGCCGATGACCGGGTTGATGGTGTTGATGAAAGAGCGCGTGAACAATTGGTGTCCGTTGCCGCCCACGTAAGCGGTTTGCAGCACGAACCGCATGGGGAGCTCCTGCTGTATGGCGAAGGTCCACTGCTGGCTGTATCCTTCGCGGCGGTCCCGTTGCAGAGCCCGCGCCGAAACGCCGGTGGATTTCGCCTGGCCAAGATACTGGGCCGCCGGAAAGGACAGCAGCGGCTGGTCCGAACTGGACAAGGTGTAGGTCTCGGGGATGCTGTCGATGGCCGCATTCACGTCATCGATCTGTCCGGGTCCGTAAAAGATGCCGTAACCCAAGCGGAAAACGGTCTTGCCGTTCAAGGCCCGCGGCGCCCAGCCAAGGCCGACCCGCGGCGCCCAGTTATTCTTGTCGGGGAAATACCAGGGCGTTCCCGGCGGGCAGAAGCCGGCGCAGCGTTCCAGGTCGAAGACACGTCCCCGCCCGTCGCTGGTCTTGGCGACGGAGTAGTATTCATAGCGCGTTCCCAGACTCAGGGTGAGCGTACGGGTCAGCTTAATCTCATCCTGAGCGTAGGCGAAGTAGTAGGGGCGCAGGGCTTTCACTCCGGGCAGCGCGCTGCCAAAGGAGATCGAGTTGGCCCGGTTCTGCACGAAGAGCGCGCGGGAGGAGAAGCTGGTGGTGATCTGGCCGGTGTCGGAAAGCACCAGATCGATCTTGCGGATTTCGCCGCCGAACTTCCAAGTGTGGCGTCCCCGGATCCAGGTCAGGCTGGGCAGCAGGCCGTAGCTCGTTCCGACCTCCACCTCGCTGCGGTCCGGCTGAAGGTTTATCAGTCCGGAAATCGAGACGCCCTCGCCGAAGGTGCCATTGGTGTCCCGGTGCAGCGCGGAGCGGTTGACGCCGAGGCGGATTTCACCGAGCAGGGCCGGGGAGAAGACGTGCTGGAACTGGATCACGCCGTTCTGGGTGCGGAAATTGCTGGTGCGGGTCTCAAGCAGGGCGTTGCGCAGCTCGTCGATGCGCCCGTCGTCCACGTTATAGCGCACGAACATTGAGTTCGAATCGTTGAAGCGGTGATCCAGGCGGAACATTCCGCTCTTTTCGGTCCAGGGCTGAGAACCCACCGAAGTCAGCGTATCGACCTCGGCGTTGGAGGTGCGGGCAGTGCCCGGCTTATAGGCTTCGATCACCGGACGGAGAGCAGGCGATGTGGCCAGAACCTGTTGCCGCAGCGACTCGCTGGGCACGGAACCGGTGAGGGTGGTGGCCAGGCGTTGCTCGAGTCCTTCGTAATTCACGAAAAAGAACGTTTTGTCCCGGACGATCCTTCCGCCCAGGTTTCCCCCGAATTGGTTCAGCCGGAACGGCGGCTTGCCCAGCAGGTCGGTGGGGCGGCGGGCGTCCAGCTTGTCGTTGCGGAAGTATTCGAACAGACCCCCATGGAACTCGTTGGACCCGCTTTTGGAAACCAGGTTCATCTGAGCGCCGGCTCCGTTGCCGCTCTCGGCGTTGTAGAGGCCGCTGCTCACGCGGAACTCGCTGATGGAATCGAGCGAGATATTGAGCCGCAGGTTGGCTTCCTGGCGCGGGTCTTTGACGCCGGTGGCGTCGACGCCGTCGAAGGTAAAGTTGTTGTCGTCGCGGGAACGGCCATTGAAACGGATGGTGTTCTGATTGCCTTCGCCGGTATTGGTGGCGCCGGGCGCAAGCATGAGCAGCGCGGTCCAGTTTCTGCCATTTAGCGGGATGGCTGAGACCTGATTCTGGTCAATGGTCAGCCCGATCTCCGCGTTGTTCTGTTGCAAGGCCGGTGCTTCGGCGGTGACGATCACTTCCGTGGCCGTAGCCGTGATGTCCAACGGGACATCCAGCGTGCGGACTTGTCCGACGGCCAGAACCAGCCCCTCAATTTTCTTGGTCTGGAATCCTTCCTTTGCGACTGTGAGGATGTAGGTTCCGACCGGCAGCGAGGGGAGCCGGTAGACTCCGGCGGCGTCGGTGAGGGTTTGGCGCTTGAAGCCGATCGTTGGGGCTTCGGCGGTGACCTGCGCGCCAGGAACCATGGCGCCAGATGGATCGATTACGGTTCCGTTTAAGGCCGCGCGGTCGACTTGGGCATAGACAGCCTGTGCTGCAAGATACAACAACGCCAGCATGAAGGGCCGGCATGAAGAATATCGCACGGGTATAGACCTCCTTTCACCATGAGGCTAGCAAGGCGGAGTTACAGAGCCGCTGGAAATCCGTGAATCTTGCGTAAAAACGGGCCCGGGCTATTCCACCAGAGCGACGCGCGCTGAGGAACCGCCGCTGTAGGGAGTGCTGGCCGGATTGCGGATATAGGCGTTTCCGTTCAGGGTGATCCTGTAGGCCACGAGGGTTGTGCTGGCGCCGTCGGAGGCGCCGTTGCCGTTAAAGGTCAGCGGCGCGTTGGGAAAATATAGCGCTCCGGTCACGCGCAGTGCTGCGCCGCCGTTCAAGGTTGCGCCATTGCTGTTATTGCGCGCCTGGAAGATCAGAATTCCTTGCCAAGGGCCGGATTCCGGCGCGCTCAGCGTTGCGCCACTGGAGCCGTTGATGGTGATGGCGCCGCCCTGGTTGTAGATCGTCACTCCAGTGGCGGTCAGCGTGGAACCCCCATTGATGGTGATGCCATTTTTCAACACATACAAGCCGGGGGTCATGGTAAGACTTGTTTGGCCGTTCAGGATGATGGGCCCGCAGTAGACCCCCGGATCGATGGTGGCGCTTTGATGGCCGTTGAGGGTGACCCCGCAGCTGGTGCAGGCGCCCACCTCGGGAGGCTGGAGATTGGCGAACGGGTCGGCGGCCGGCTGCACGCCGATGTTGGGGGCCGGCTGGATGTAGGCGTTGCCGTTGCCGCGCCAGTTGCCGACGATGTTCACCGAACCCGAGCCGGTGGCCCGAATGGCGGCGTTGCCATTTAGCAAGACGGCCGTGCTGCTGTTGGAGTTCACATATACGCCGCAGCCGCTCTCCAGGTAGGCATTTCCATTGTTGGTGACCGAGGTTCCTGTAGGCCGCAACACATAGATGCATCCTCCCCCGGTGGAAGGCGGGATGATGGCGGTGGCGCGGGCGGCGACGCCGGCGGCGTTGCCCAGGATTCCGGAAAACAGCCGGGGTGTATTCTCGCTGACGTAGGCGGTGACCCAGTAGCGGGCATTTACGCCGGGCGCGGTCGGGGGCGGGCTGGTGGTTCCCGAAGCGAGCCGGACGGACTGCGGACCGGTGTGGCGGAAGCCGTTCGCCGCGGCGTAAAGACAGCCGCTGCCGAAGTTATCGGAGGGCGGGCTTTGCGGAGGATTGGCGCAGTTCTGAGGGGTGCTCTGACAAATGACCTGGGACCCACAGCTCACCGAGCCGCCACCCGATGCTTCCAAGGCGGCTTGGGCAGCGGCCAGCGCGGCCGCATCCGCGGCGGCCTGAGCCGCCTCCCGGCGGTAGTGCGCCCAGCCTAAGTCCACCACCAGGCTCAGCATCCCCAGCATGACAAATAAAGAGGCCGTGACCAGAACGAGCGCCTGACCGCGCCGGCTGTCGCTGGGATTGCGGGAGGGGGTGAGCATAAACTCTCAAAACTGAATCGCCTGGGTAGTTTCCGCAGGGAGGTTCCAGGTTCCGGCCATGCTCATGGCCGGAGCACCGGGCCAAAAAAGCAGCATGGCCGACTGAAAGCCGTAAGTCGCCGAGAGCGTCACCCGGCGTCCCGGAGCGTTTACGTTGGCAGGCGGCCAAAGCGAGGTATTGCCTGTGCAGGAGGCCACAGGATTACAGGCGATTGAGCCTGCATCGGAGACCAGCGTCAGGTTGAGCCGCTGCGGATCCAGGCCCACGCCCGCCTGCCGGACCGCCTGAACCACGTCCGCCACGGTCCAGGTGCAATTGTTGTTGTTCGCGCCGCAGCTCTGCCCGTGGACTACGGCGCTGCGCAGGCCCCGGCGCAGAGCGTGAGCCAGCGTGTGGTAGGTCCACATGCCCCGCGCCATCTCGAAGGTAGCCAGCAACAGAAACATGATCGGAAGGCCCACCAAGGTGAATTCGATAAGCGCGCTGCCTTTCTTGCTTCTATCCACGAACATACGGCTATCCCCTGATGCGCATCTCCGCCGAGTGCGTGATCGTTAATTGGCCCGGCAGAAGGCCTGGGATTGGGATGAGAGGCACGGTTTGGTAGGTAACGGTCACACGGGAGGCCGGCGCCCGGTCTGCGCTTGGCGGATTGGAGTTCTGATCGACCCACTGGGCGGTCACAATCACGGGGAGGCCGCTGCACGACTGGACCGCCGTGCCGATGTTGGGCAGCCGCCGCAGCTCGTGCAAGACGTACTGGCAGGCCGTAGCCTGATCTGCGGCGTTGGCGTTAGAGGAGGAGGTGTACAGAGCCGCCACCCGGGCCGCGCTCTGTGTGCTGATCAGGGCATAAGAGAAAAAGCCCCAGTCGAGTGCGCCGATGAAGAGGAAGAAAATCCAGGGGCTCAACAGCGCGACTTCCAGCACACTATGCCCCGAGCGGCGGTCTCGAGCCGCCTGGACCGCGTGGATGCGACTCCAGCTTTGCATGAGACTCATTCTCTTCCGAGCCTGCCGTCTTCGCCGTCTCCCGGCTTGCGTAGCGAGGGAGGACTTCCCGCCCCGCTTTCGAGAGCGGGACGCTATCCGGCGTACATTCTTAAAGACGATTCGGAAAGGGGAATTCTTTACTCGTTTGACCGTAGAAGCAGCACCAAACCGGTAATGCATCAAATGTCACTAAACAATGATAACCAAAGATAACATTTCTAAGAACCGCGAGTGCTGTTATTATGGACGTAAATATCATCATTTATGGCGCTCGTATGCAAAAGATCCCCTATTGCGGTTGGGGCAAGTGAAGAAACAGCGGGCTTGTACCAGCGCTACTCGGGCGCCTTGACGCGCTACGCGCGGACTCTGGCCGGAGATGGATGGCTGGCGCAGGACGCCGTTCAGGAGTGTTTCCTGCGATATTTAGCTTCGCGTCAGGTGGGGCTCGAAATCGACAATCCCCGCGCCTGGCTGGCGGCGGTGCTCCGTAACTATCTTTTGGACGCCAGGAAACGGGTGGCCGCTGTTGAGAACGCGGATCTGGCTGCTGCGGCGGTGGTTTCTGATCCGGCGCAAGATCCTTTTTGGAGCGTGCAGGGACAGGAGCTCGAGCGGGAGTTGGAGAGGTTGCTGTCGCCCCGGGAACGGGAGTGCCTGCGGCTGCGGCTGCGCGGGATGAGGCAGAGGGAGATCGCTTCTGCGCTGGGCTTGAAATCCGGCACCGTGGGGGTTTTACTCAGCCGAGCCAGCCGGAAAGTCCAGCAGGCTGTTGAATCTTAAAGAAGGCGGGAACCCGCCGCAGTTCAGTTCACCAGCTTCAGCTTGCATTCGTGCTGTTCGAGCACGAGGCGTTCCTGGGCCCGGTAAGCGTTCGTCCGGCGGATCAGCTCATCGAAATCCACCTGGTGCGCGTCAAATTCGGGGCCTTCGACGCAGGCGAATCGGACCTTGCCTCCGACGGTGATGCGGCAACCGCCGCACATGCCCGTGCCGTCGATCATGATGGGGTTAAGGCTGGCGAAGGTGGGGACGCCCCACTGGCGCGTGAGGTCCGCCGCAGCGCGCATCATGGGAATCGGGCCGATGACATGAACAGTGGCCGGCGGAGCGTTCTGCTGGGCCCGCCAAGCGGCCATGCACTGGACCACGTTGCCATGAAAGCCGGCCGTGCCGTCGTCGGTGGCCCAAATGACCTCGTCGGCAGCCTGGCGCAACTCCTCATCGAGGATGCGCAAAGAGGCGGTCCGGGCTCCGCACATGGCGGTGACGAAATTGCCCGCTTGGCGGAAGGCGCGCGCCACGGGCAGCAGCTCGGCCACTCCGACTCCGCCGCCGACACAGAGAACGTGGCCCGCCTTTTCGATGCTGGCGGCTTCGCCGAGCGGGCCCACCACGTCAGCCAAATACTCGCCCTCCTCTTTGGCGACCGTAATGCGCGTCGTCTTGCCCACGGCCTGCACCACCATCACGATGCTGCCCCGGCCGGGGTCGCCGTCGACGATCGTGAGCGGGATGCGTTCGCTGTCCTGGTTGGGGCGGATGATGATGAACTGCCCGGGTTTCCAGCGCCGCGCGATGCGTGGCGCCTCCACTTCAAACCAAGCGATCTCCGGGGTCAACTGCCGCTTTTTCAGTATCAGGTTCACGCCTTGTCCTCCACGGCCAGCTCACCGGCTGCTGTCTCCTGGCCGGCTTCTGCTGCATGGCGTTCCGTCAGGGCGCGGTGAATGGCCTTGGCCGCGGCCCGCCCATCCCGCATTGCCTGGATGACGGTGGAGCCGCCGCGCACCACGTCGCCGCCGGCGTACACCATCGGCAGGCTGGTTTGCCCACTTTCGTCGATGACGATCTTGCCGCGCTTGGTGAGCAACTGCGGCGTAGCGCGCTGGAGGGTAGGATTCGGGCTTTGCCCGATGGCGGCCACGACGGTGTCGACCGGGATGCGGTATTCCGAACCCGGGATGGGAATGGGCGAGGGCCGTCCGGTGTCGTCGGGCGGGCCGAGCTCCATGCGGATGCACTCCATCTCGCGGACCATGCCGTTTTCGTCGCCGATCAGACGCACGGGCGCGGCCAGGAACTCGAACTTCACGCCCTCTTCCTCGGCGTGCTCGATTTCGGCCAGCCTGGCCCGCAGTTCGGCGCGGCCGCGGCGGAACAGGATGGTCGTGTCGCTGCCAAAGCGGCGGGCCCAGCGGGCGGCATCCATCGCCGAATTGCCGCCGCCGACCACAATCGTCCGCTTGCCCACCAACACGGGCGTGTCAGCCTCCGGGAACTTGTAGGCCTGCATCAGGTTGATGCGCGTCAGAAACTCGTTGGCGGTGTAAACGCCAATCAGGTTCTCTCCAGGGATGCCGAGCAAGTGCGGCAAGCCGGCCCCGGTGCCCACAAAGATCGCCTCGTAGCCTTCCTCGAAGAGCTCCTCGATGGTGGCGGTCTTGCCCACGATGAAATCGGTGTAGAACTCCACGCCCATGGCCTTGAGCCGCTCGATCTCCCGCTTAAGGATCTCGCGGGGCAGGCGGAACGGCGGAATGCCATAGGCCAGCACGCCGCCCAGCTCGTGCAGCGCTTCGAAGATCGTCACGCGGTAGCCGTTGCGGACCAGGTCGTGCGCGGCAATCATCGAGGCGGGGCCACTGCCCACCAGGGCGACCTTCGGTCCCTGCGGTTTGGGGCCCGGCGCGTTCAGGCAGATCTGGCCTGTGGCCGCGGCGTAATCGGCGACGAAGCGCTCCAGCGAGCCAATGGCGACCGGTTCCAACTTCTTGCCGAGCAAACAGGCCTTTTCGCAGAACAGCTCATACTGGCAGACCCGGCCGCAAACGCCGGGGAACGGCGTGTGCTCGCTCAATACCTCGAAGGCGGCGGCGAAGTCGCCGTCCACCATCCGGGCAATGAACGACTTGATGTCGATGTTGAGCGGGCAGGCCTCCACGCACTTGGGATCTTTGCAGTCCAGGCAACGGCGTGCCTCGATGAGGGCCTGTTCCATCTGGAAGCCCAATGCCACTTCGGCGCTGCTGGTGACGCGCTGCTCGATCGGCAGCAGGGGAAGCGCCTGGCGGGGCGCTTTGGGGTTGCGCTTGCGGGTCTTTTCACTCATGCGTGGGTCAGATTCCTCCTGCGGCCGTTCGTTCCACTTCTTATTCTATGTTCTAAAGGAGGCTCCCCAGCACACCTTTGCAATTCGAGGACCATTCAAGACATCTGGAGGTGGGCCAGCTCGCCCAAGTCCAGCTTACCTGTGTAAATCGCCATGCCCAGGGCCGCATGGACACCCATGCGTTGCAGCTCGAGAACCTCTTCCAGGGTGGTGATCCCGCCGGCGGCGGTCAGCTCCAAATCGGTGAGCGCGCGCAGACGGCGGAACCACTCCAAGTCGGTGCCCTGGAGCATGCCTTCCTTGTCCACGTAGGTGCACAGGAAACCCGAACAATAGGGCTCCAGGCTCTGGATGACTTGCTCGGCGCTCCAGGCGGTCGCCTGCCGCCAACCCTTCACCACGATGCGGCCGTGCATCGAGTCTAGGGCGATCAAGATGCGTTCGCGGCCGATGGCGGCCACAGTCTGCTCCAAGAAAGGTTCATTGATGCCTTCCGGGCTAAACGCGGCGGTGCCGATGATCACCTTGCGGGCGCCCAGTTCCACCAAGCGGCGGGCCTTGTCCGGCGTCCGCACTCCGCCTCCCACCCGGGTGACTGCTCGAGCGGCAAGGAATGCGACGATCTCGTCATTGGAACCGCTGCCCAGGGCAGCGTCCAGATCGATGACTTGGATTTCCGGAAAGGCTTTGAACTTCTCCAGCATCTCCTCCGGCGCGCCGCCTTCCAGGGCCTTGTGGCGTCCCTGGACGAGTTGCACGACCTTGCCGTCCATTAAATCGATGCAGGGGATGATCATGCTCGCCTCACTGGAATCCCGTGGGCATCCAGAACCTCTTTCAGATCGCCCACCGTGTAAGTCCCGTAGTGGAAGATGGAGGCGGCCAGGGCTGCGTCGGCTTCGCCGTCGGTGAGCACCCGCAGGAAGTCTTCGGGCTTGCCGGCGCCGCCGGAGGCGATCACCGGAATGCGGGTGGCGCGGGAGACGGCGCGGGTCAACTCGCAATCGAAGCCCGTCTGCACGCCGTCGGCATCCATGGAGGTGAGCAAGATCTCGCCCGCGCCCAGAGCCTCGCCGCGCACGGCCCACTCGACGGCGTCCATGTTCTCGTCGTCGCGTCCGCCGCGGGTGAAGACGCTCCACCAGCCGCCCGGCTTGCGCTTGGCGTCGATGGCCAGCACCACCGCTTGGGAACCGAACTCGCGGCTGAGTTCCGTGATCAGCTCCGGACGACGGATCGCGGCGGTGTTGACGCTGACTTTGTCGGCCCCCACCATGAGAATACGCCGCGCGTCGGCGACCGAGCGGATCCCGCCTCCGACCGTCAGAGGGATGAACACCTTGCGCGCGGTGCGCTCGACGACATCCGCCATGATTTGGCGGTTGTCGCTGGAGGCGGTGATATCGAGGAAAACCAGCTCGTCGGCGCCCTGCTCGTTGTAGCGTTCGGCCAGCTCCACGGGATCCCCCGCATCGCGGAGATTCACAAAATGGACCCCCTTGACGACCCGGCCGGCGGTGACATCCAAACACGGAATAATGCGCTTGGCCAGCATGCTTTTCTACAACTCCACAAAGTTGCGCAGGATGCGCAGGCCCACGGCGCCGGACTTTTCGGGATGGAACTGAACTCCGAACACGCTACCATCTTCCAATAAAGCGGTGAAGGGCACGGTATAGGTGCTCACGGCGGCGGTGGCGCTGGTCACCGGCGCATAGTAGCTGTGCGCGAAGTAAACGTAACAGCCCGGCGGAGTCCCGGCCAGCAGGCGACTTTCGCGGACCGGCTCCAGACGGTTCCATCCCATCTGCGGAACGCGCGCCGTGGCCGGAAAGCGCTGCACCCGCTCTTGGAGGAACCCAAGCCCGGCTGCCTCCGGCGCTTCTTCGCTGCCGGAGAACAGCGCCTGCAATCCCAGGCAGATGCCCAGGAAGGGCACCCCTGCGCGGATCGCCTCCCGCAGCGGTTCGCGGACCCCCATAGCGTCCAGGGAGGAGATCATGTGGCCGAAGTGGCCCACGCCCGGCAGGATGATCTTTCGCGCGGCGCGCAGCCCCTCCGGATCCCGGACCAGGCAGTATTCCGCTCCCAGCGCGGCGAGAGCGTTCTCCACCGAGCGCAGGTTGCCGGCGCCGTAGTCGAGAATCGCGATCATAGCAAGCCCTTGGTCGATGGCAACTGGCCGCGCAGCCGGGCGTCGCGCGAGCAGGCATACCGCATCGCCCGTGCGAAGCATTTGAAGACGGCTTCCAGCTTGTGGTGGCTCGACCGCCCGTACAGCACCTTCACATGAACGTTCGCCCCGGCGTTCACCGCGAAGGCCTGGAAGAAGTCCTCCGTCAGCTCGGCATCGAAGTCGCCCACCTTGCGGGCGCGCACCAGGTCCCGGTAAACCAAAGCCGGGCGCCCGCCCAAATCCACGGCAACCACCGCAAGCGTCTCGTCCATGGGCAGCACGAAGTAGCCCGCCCGGTTGATGCCGCGGCGGCTGCCAAGAGCCTTGGCGAAGAGCTGACCCAGGACGATGCCGGTGTCCTCGACCGTGTGGTGC
>JAIMAR010000325.1 GCA_023511855.1 Bryobacteraceae bacterium | reverse complement strand
GTCTGCTGGGGGATGAACTCGTTGATGTAGGCCGTGACCGACTTGTAGAGGGCGTACTCCTCGCTGTTGAGCCGGAACGTCACCGTCATGGCGTGCCGGTCGGGGAAGAGCCGGCTCCCGTCCAGGTCCTTCAAGTCCTCTTTGAGGCGACGCAATGACCAGGGCGAGTCCTTGCCAAGCCGGAAGACGTCCTTCCGAATCGCGGCGGCCTGCTTTCCGAGCCGATGCGGCTCCGGGAAGAGATCGGGGTCGATGAGTCGCAGGAAGTGCGAGAACCTGTCCTCGTCGCCATGGTGCGGCGTGGCGGTCAGCAGCAGTACGTGATCCGCCGTCTCACAAAGGCGCTTGGCAAGCTGGTAGCGTTTGGTCTCGGCCACCTCGTCACTGCGGTTGCCCCGGGATTTCGTATACGCCGAACACTTGTGGGCCTCGTCGACCACTACCAGGTCCCAGCGCTGCTGCCATACGCGCTCGCGGACGTCCTCCTGCTTCGCGTAGTCGATGGAGGAGATGACCTGCGAGGAGCGCTGCCACGGGTTCGTGAGCTGCTGCTGGTCAACGGCGGAAAAAATGATATCGAAGGACTCGCCGAACCACCGGAGCATCTCATCCTGCCACTGAATCGTGAGCGGAGCGGGGCAAAGAATGAGAATGCGCTCGATGGCCTCCCGCAGCTTCAGCTCCTTGATGAGCAGGCCGGCCATGATGGTCTTGCCTGCCCCGGGGTCATCCGCGAGCAAAAAGCGGAGGCGAGGCTGCGGCAGCATGGCTTGGTACACAGCCTCGATCTGGTGCGGAAGGGTGCGGATGCCGGAGAGGCTGACGGCGAACTGACGGTCGTGGGCGTAGGCCAAGCGTATCCGGGCGGATTCGATCAAGAGTCGGAGTCGTTCGGCATCGGCTGGCTTGATCGCCGTCGGCGTTTCCCGCTCGGTGCCGAAGAGTGTCGCCGCTTCTGCGGGTGAGATGACCGCCTCCTCGAGAGTGCCGTCGGGCAGCCGGACGCGGCACTCATAACCGGCAGAGCCATCCCCACCCAACGCTCTGACGCCCTCGAGCAAGACGGGGACGTCGAAGTTTCCAGGCAATGAGATTTGCCGTCCGATCTGCGTTGAAAGGCGATCCTCAGCCATGCCTGCTATTCTCGATTCTCGATGGGCCGCCGGTAGCCGTCCTGCTTCATGACGCGCGAGTCCCCCGCGCACCTAACTCTGATCAGGCCGCATTGCCGGGACCATCCCGGCTGCACTGACTGCGGCCTAAGCTGGATACGCTTTTCCACTCACGAATGCCATAAGTCCTTTCGGGGTAATCTCATCCGCCAGAGAGACCACCCGCGTCACTGCCGCGTTAGGCTGCCGTCACCGCCGCCCAACCGGGTAACGCTCAGGCTGCATTCCCCGGCCTCACCCGAAACCGTCCAACGGACTGCGCACCCCGCGTCCGCCCCGGTTTAGTGCATGGGTGTAAATCATCGTGGTCTCTACGCTCGCGTGACCGAGCAACTCCTGAACGGTACGGATGTCGTAGCCGTCTTCCAGTAAGTGCGTCGCGAAGGCGTGGCGAAAAACGTGCGGGGTGACCGGCTTGACCACGCCCACCGCCCGGGCCGCCTCCCGCACCGCCCGCTGAATAACCGTTACATGCAGGTGATGCCGTTGGATCAGGCCGCTGCGCGGGTCCACCCCCCCGCTGCCGGGCCGGGAACATTATACCAACCCCATTCGGTTGCTGCGCTCGGATACCTGCGGTTCAACGCCTCGGGCAGCGGCACCCCGACCCTGCGGCCCGGTCCCGCTCGTGCAAGGCCCGTGCCCGGTCCAACTGACCGAGCAGATCCGCCCTTGCCGCGGCCGGCAACATGGTCCGCCGGTTCTTGCCCGCCTTGCCGTGCCGGATCAGCAGCTCCCCCGGGTGAAATCGACATCGTGGTTCCGCAGCCGCAACGCCTCCAGGACGCGTAACCCGCTGCCGTACAGCAGCAGCCCGACCAGCCGCGGCACCCCGGTCATCCGTCCCAGGATGGCCCCCACCTCCGGTCGTGTCAGCACCACCGGCAAGCGTGTCGGCCGCTGTGCCCAGACCACGCCGGCGATCTGCCCCGGCGCCACCTCCCACACTTTCTGGTACAAAAACAACAGCGCCGCAAAGGCCTGGTTCTGGGTCGAAGCGCTGACCTGGCCGTTAAGCGCCAGGTGGGTGAGGAACTGGTTGATCTCGGCCGCTTCCATCTCCAGCGGGTGGCGCTTGTGGTGGAAGAGCATGAACCGCTGGATCCAATCGACGTAGGCCTCCTCGGTCCGGATGCGGTAGTGGCGGATGCGGCAGGCTTCGCGGACCCGGTCGAGCAACCTGGGTTGGCGCGGCTGTGCAGCCGCGAAACCCGTCGGGATGGGTTGGGCGGTCATAGCACATCCTCGTCTGGTTGCCAAACTGATCCGGCCGACGTGACAGTGTCAAACAAAAACCGCCACAAGCATCAATTTTGCCGCCGAACTGGTGATTAGGTCGACCAGGCCCCGAATGTCTGTTTCCGCGCCCGTCATGTTGTTTCGGGCTGCCCGTCTGACTATCGCGGTACCGGTCGATCGATTACGGTCGCCCGGTCTCTCTATTACGGCCCGTTCCCCAAATCACCTGCTGTTCAACAAGCTCTCCAGACCGTCAAGGGGCAGCGCCATTTTTCTCGAGCTGGCAGCGGCAAGCTGACGGGCAGCCGGCGGTTCTTCGCCTTGTTGAGCACAATGCTGGTGGTGCACGCGGCCTTCGCCACGCTGCTGGCCATGGCGCCGCGTTGGGAAGGAACGCCGGGGCAGACGAAACTGGGTCCGATCGCCGAGGCATTACATGGAAAGGTGAAGCAGCCCATGCCGCCGCGTCGCCGCCGCCAAGGCGCCCGCGCCGAGGTGGACCAACAACAGGGCCTGCCCCAGGCCAGCCGCCGCCCCGCTTCGCGGCAGCGGCAACTGCAACTGCGACTGGTCGGCTGAAGGATGGCTCGCCTCTCTTGCCGCAGCGAGAGCAGCAGCCCGCGGCCGCACACCCCGGCGCACGGCCTGCCCAGCTGCGTCGGGAGCGCGTGGAAGTGTCTAGTCTTCGCGGGGAGTCACCGCACGCCCCGCCGCACGGCCCGCCCCGCTGCGTCCGCCGCCCCTGCCGGAACTGTGCGCTGGCAATGGCGAGGGGCCCGCCACACCGCAACTCCTACCCCTGACCCACCCCCCACTCGCCGCCACAACGCAACGGGCTCAGCCCGCAGCCTACGGCCGGACGCGGGGGCGCCCTCATCTCGCCCCCC
>JAIMAR010000324.1 GCA_023511855.1 Bryobacteraceae bacterium | reverse complement strand
CGGTCCCTGAAGCCGGCCGCCGGGGGTGAGCAGGCGGGGGAGGCCTCCCAACTTATACAAAACAAAGAGGCAACCGACAACAGCAACCAGCTCGGCAAGGAGTCAAAAAGCAGCAAAGACAGCCCAGAAATCCCGACCAACCAGCAAAAACAGCCAAGAATTCCCACCAACCCGCAGAGGCGCCGTCCTCACCACACCCAAATGGCGTCCTACGGTGACCAGGATCTCCGCCCTGCGCCATCACTGTCTCTATTCCCTTCCTGCCCCACAAGTTGAGCCTCTCTGCCCCCTCAACCTGTTTCCACTTCGTTTCTACAATAACCAGCAAACCAGTTTATAATCGACCGGTATTCCATAAATATCGTAAATATCACGAGGGGAACGCATGTGGAGCCCAACGGCCGCATGGCATCTGGCGCTCGGTTTCAGGGCGTGAGTTTGCCCAGCACTACCGCATGCCGCGCGCCCGTGGCCGCAGGCAGATTCGCCGGCCGCCGCCGCCACGTTTCATAGCCCAGGATGGCGAAGGCCACGGCCTCTTTGGCGTCCGGGTCGATCCCATACTCGGACGAAGCCACTACACGCGCCTGCGGAAGGAACGCCTTCAGGTATTCCAAAATTCTCTCGTTGTGCGCGCCGCCGCCCGAGACGATCACTTCCTCGACGGGCTGAGGGGCAAACCGCCCAATCCCAAGCGCCACAGCCGCCGCCGTGAGCGCCGTTGCGGTGGCGATCAAATCTAGCGGCGGCAATCCTTCCCTGAGCAAGCCTTGGACAAACGCCGCACCGTATTGCTCTCGTCCCGCCGACTTGGGCGGCCGCAGCCGGTAGTAAGGATCCGCAAGCAGCCGGTCCAGAAGCTGCCGGTTCACGCGCCCGGCGCGAGCCAGCCGCCCGCCGCGGTCGAATCGCCGGCGCCCGTTTGTATGCCTTTCCACCAGCGCATCGATGACCATGTTGCCGGGGCCGGTATCGAAGGCGACTACGTCTTGCGGCTTGGCGCCCGGCGGCAGAATGGTCACGTTGGCAATGCCCCCGATATTGAGCGCGGCGCGGCAACGCTTCGGGTGGCGAAACAACCAGTAATCCACGTAGGGAACCAGAGGCGCGCCCTGGCCGCCGGCCGCGATGTCGCGCGGACGGAAATCCGAGATGACCGGCAAGCCTGTGCGCTCGGCGAGGACCGCGGCTTCCCCTATCTGAAGCGTGCACGAGACGCGGCGGCCCAGAAACGGCTCCCGACGGCCCTGGTGATACACGGTCTGCCCGTGGCAGGCGATCAGATCGGGCCGCAATCCGCACTCGCGGCTGGTCTTGAGTACGGCCTCTGCGTACAGCTCGCCCAGCAGAAAGTGTAGCCGCGCCAGATCCGGCACGTTGTCCAAGTTCAGAATCGCCTCCCGCACGCGCTGCGGATACGCGAAGCTCCGGAACGCCTCCACCTGGAAACGCCGGCCCCGGATCTCAACAATCGACACATCGATGCCGTCCAGAGAAGTGCCGCTCATGACGCCGGCGACTTTCATGAGCGCTTCAGCTCCTGCTGGATTTCGTGCAGCAGTTGCAAGGCCTCGATTGGGCGCAGTTCATCCAGCTTCAGCCCGCGGATCCGCTCCGCCAGGCCGTAGTGCAGCGGCTCGAACAACTGGATTTGAACCGGGCCCGAGGGGTGCGGGACCAGCTCTTCGGTCACTTGATGCTCGGTCTTCTCATGCAAGGTGAGGATTTCGCGCGCCCGCTCAATGACGCGGATGGGCAATCCGGCTAGGCGCGCGACTTCGATCCCGTAGCTGCGGTCCGCGCTGCCCGGCTCGACTTTCCGCAGGAACACGATCTGGTCTCCTGACTCCTTCACGGAGACGTGCAGGTTCCGAACCCCCTCCAACTGTTCGGCCAGCTCGGTCAATTCATGGTAGTGCGTGGCGAACAGCGTCTTAGCCCGGATCTTCTGATGAATATGCTCGATCACCGCCCAGGCCAGCGCCAGCCCGTCGTAGGTGGCCGTGCCGCGGCCAATCTCATCGAGCACGATCAGGCTCTGCGGCGTGGCCGTGTTCAGGATCACCGCGGTCTCGGTCATTTCCACCATGAAGGTGGAACGCCCCCGCGCCAAATTGTCCGAAGCGCCGATCCGCGTGAACACCCGGTCGATGAGAGGCAGCAGAGCGGAATCGGCCGGTACAAACGACCCCATCTGCGCCAGAATGGCGATCAATGCCGCCTGCCGCAAATAGGTGGACTTGCCGCCCATGTTGGGGCCGGTAATCACCGCGATGAAAGCTGACTCCGGGTCCAGATAGAGATCGTTCGGGATAAAACGCTGTGCCTCGCGTTCGGCCAGGCGCTCGATGACCGGATGCCGTCCGCCGGCAATCTTCATCTGTCCAGAGTCTGAAAAGCGCGGCCGCGAGTAGCGGGCTTCCACGGCCAGCGAAGCCAGCCCGGCGGTGACGTCCAGCTCGGCGATGGCGGCTGCCGTGGCGCGGATACGGGGCGCGTGCGAGGCGGCGAAAGACCGCAACTCGGCAAAGATGCTGCGCTCCAGTTCGAGGATCTTCTCTTCGGCCGCCAGGATTTTCTGCTCCAATTCCTTCAGCTCCGGCGTGGTGAAGCGCTCGGCGTTCACCAGCGTCTGCTTTCGCTCGTAATCCGCCGGCGCCAGGTGCAGGTTCGGCTTGGAGATCTCGATGTAGTAGCCGAAGATATTGTTGAATCGCACCTTCAGCGAAGCGATTCCGGTGCGCTCCCGCTCGCGGTTCTCAATGGCGGCGATGTACTGGCGGCTGTTGCGGCTGATGTCGCGCAGTTCGTCGAGCTCGGCGCTGTATCCCACGCGGATCACGCCCCCGTCGGCCAGCGTGGCAGGCGGATCGTCGGCCAGAGCCGCCAGCACGCGATCCCGCACTTCGGCCACCTCGTCCAGACCCGCCACGATCTCCCGCATGCGCGCCGAGCGCTGCACCCCTTCCAGCAGCTTCTTGAACACGGGGACCTTCGCCAGAGAGCGCGCCAGCCCCAGCAATTCGCGCGGGCCCGCCGTCCCCAAGCTCACCTTGGCCAGCAGCCGCTCCAGGTCCTGCACCTCGGCCAGAACCCGCCGCACTTCGCTGCGCGCGATGGTGGCGCCCACCAATTCCTCCACCGCATCCAGGCGGGCTTCGATCTCATTCAAGTCCAACGATGGCCGCAGCAGGCGCTTCCTCAGCAGACGCCCGCCCATGCCGGTGAGCGTCCGGTCGATTGTCTCAATGAGGGTAGCCTCCTTGGCATCCGCATCCGCCGTAAACAGTGGCTCCACCAGCTCCAGGTTGCGCACGGTCACCGCATCCAGCAC
>JAIMAR010000323.1 GCA_023511855.1 Bryobacteraceae bacterium | reverse complement strand
CCCATGCCACCATCTTCCCGTCCTTCTCCTCGGCGCCAATTCTGACTTTGACATTCTGAGTTACTATGCTTGACATGACTAGGACAAGGGCCAAATCACCGCTTTGAGCGAGAGTCTTCGGAATTGATACAAGTCCTTTCACTAGCCCTCGGAGAGGCTTTTGCCTGACATTCCCTACAAACTTCTTAACACCTTCTTCAAGCTGGTTGAAGAGCACCAACAATTCATTATCGAGCGCATGAGCCAAGCTGACTATGTGCGCCGCCAATCCTAGGTAGTGTTGACAAATTCTGGGCAAACGACACGATTCAGGCAAGCAGAACCATGGTCGCAGCCAAGCAAACAATCGCGAGGAAACTTGTGGCGGTTTTGTCATACCGGGTCGCGACTCGGCGGCAGTTCTTGATCTTGTTGAAGAACCGCTCCACCAGGTTGCGCTCCTTATACGTTTCCTTGTCGTACGCACGGCGCTCGGTCCGATTGGCCCGCGGGGGAATCACCGCTTCTGCTCCGGTCGCTTCGATGATGGCCACGAGCTCATCACTGTCGTATCCCTTGTCGCCGACCACCTTCTCGGGGTTACAGCCCTCCAACAGGGATGGAGCGTGCTTGATGTCGGCCTCTTGTCCAGGCGATAGCTGGATCTTCACCGGATCGCCGACGCCGTTCACGGCGACGTGGATTTTCGTGCTGAAACCGCCGCGCGACCGTCCCAAAGCTTGGTTGTCTTGGCCGCCGGCAGCGCCGGCTGCATGCTGGTGGGCGCGAATGATGGAGGAATCGAGCAGCAGCAGTTGCCAATCCGCATCTTGGAGTTCCTCCATGATCCGCTGCCACGTTCCTTTCTTGGCCCAACGCCGAAAACGTTGGAAGACCGAGTTCCAGTTACCGAACCGTTCGGGCAGGTCACGCCAGGGAGCCCCGGTGCGGGCGATCCACAACACCGCATCAATAAAAAGTCGATTGTCCTTGGCGGTTACCCCTGGGTCGCCTTCGCGACCCGGCAATAAATTTTTGATCCGCTCCCACTGTTCATCCGTGAGTTCAAAGCGACGCATGGTTGGCCCTCCTTGCCAACAAGCCGTGATTTGCCGTCGCCCTGTTTACTCATGTTTCCCAGAATTTGTCAACACTACCTAGCATTCGAGCTGTGTCGAGAGATCCAAACGACGAAGTGCGAATATCGCCGGCCACTGGGTGATCAAAGGACTGGCGGGTCGGGGGCACGTGGGGGCTGGGGATGTAATTGGAAGTTCAGTACTTCCCAATCCGGCCTGCTGGGGGTCCAGTTGATCTAGCATGAATGCAAGCTCCCTCCACAAAATGACCTGGGGGATCTGGGAACGGATTCCACGAGTCATCCATGGAGGGAGCCATGCGGAAACGCCACTATACCCTGCGCGACAAGGATGTCCAAGAGCAAGCGGCCAACTTGTTGCAGAAACACCTTCGCCTGAAGGATCACAGCCCGCGGACCACCGTCCGAGTGATGTTCCACGTGTTATTCTTCGCCGCGGCCATGAAGACTTCGATCTATGCGGCCTGCCAGCGCCTTGTGGGTGCTCCCTGCGACGACACCATGCGCAAAGCGCTCCTCGCCACTTTGCCTCAGTTCGCCGAATTACAACGACGGATCAATCGGGCCCTGGCGGCGTTGTTGCCCAAGGCGCTCAAAAACCCGAAGAAACGCCAACGACTGCGGCTGGCCATCGACCTGACGCTCATTCCCTACCACGGCAAACCCCAAGCGGACCCGGAGGAAATCTATCGGAGCAAGGCCAAAGATGGCACCAGCCATTTCCATGCCTACGCCAGCGCCTATCTCGTCTTGGCCGGCGAACGCTTTACCGTGGCCCTGACCGCCGTCCAGAAGAGCGAGAAGATGGAGGTCGTGGTCCAGCGCTTGCTGGGTTTGGCCCGCAAGGTGGGAATCCGCCCGCGCTTGCTGCTGCTGGACCGTGGTTTTTACAGTGTGGGGGTCATCCGCTATCTGCAAGCGGCCCGCGTTCCCTTCTTGATGCCGGCCATCGGCCGGGGCCGCCGGCCGAGCCCGGATCGGCCGGCCACGGGCATCCGCGCCTTCCAACAGTGGAAGAAGGGGGGCTGGGGAACGCACACCCTCCGCGATGCCAAGCGCCGCCGGGCCACGGTCCGTATTGGCGTTTATTGCGGCAACTATCGGGGACAATGGAAGCGTCATGGCCGGTTCACCTGGGTTTATGCTTTCTGGGGCTTTCAGCCGGGCAGTGTGCGTTGGCTGGCCGACACCTATCGGCTGCGTTTCGGCATCGAGACCAGTTATCGCCAGATGAACGAGGCGCGGATCAAGACCTGTTCGCGCAGTCCGCTGTTGCGGCTGCTGTTTGTCGCACTGGCTTTGCTGCTGCGGAACGTCTGGGTCTGGCTTCACTGGCAAGTGCTGTCGAGCCCGCGGCGGGGCCGACGGCTTATCCGTCTCGAGCGGCTCCGCTTCAAGACCCTGCTGTTTTGGCTGCTCCAGGTTGCCGTCGCGACATTAGGCGCTCTGAGCGAGCAACCGACCGAACGCCCAATCCAACAAGGAGGTTACCACCATGGCCGCCCACCAGGGGATGTTGGGAAGTACTGAAAATGAAAAACGGGAGCGTGAGCGGGAGCTTGCCAAAGGTCTTGGTCCGCCCAAGGTCGTTCACCGAGCCCCGGACGGGGTACCTGTCGCAGGGAACATCGGTTGTCTCAGCCCGCGACAGGTACCCTGTCCGGGGCCAAAGAACAACGGCCTTGGTGAAGCATGGCATAGCAAGCTCAACCGCGGCGGAACACCGCAGTATGGCAGGCTCGGGAACGAGCTCGGGCACCCCCTTTCCGCGCCCAAGTATACCCTCCAACTCGGCCGGGACAACGGTTCCCCGGGGAATCCCGTCAGCGGATGCTCCGGGGCGCTTTTTGCCCCGCCGGAATCCGGGTCGTATAGGTGCGGTCCTTGAGTCGGCGGTCGAGGTCGGCTCGGGCCTCCTTCAGGACCTCGGGATTCTGGAGCAGATCGACGGCACTGAGGGCAAGGACCTTGGCGGCCACCAGCATGCACTTGTGGCCGATGGGCGAGCCGATGGCGCTGCCCTGCAAAATATATGGGAAGAGGTAATGAAAGTATGGATAAAACGGTAAGAAGGATCTTTGTAGAAAAGAAAAAGGGCTTTGACGTTGAAGCAAACGGCCTGTTTTCCGATTTGAAAGAGAACCTCGGCATTTCAGGGCTCAAGTCGGTAAGGGTTATAAACAGGTATGACGTTGAGGGGATTAGCGAAAGTGAGTATATGGATTCCAGGAATACGATTTTTTCCGAACCCACGGTTGATATGGTTTCTGATGAGG
>JAIMAR010000322.1 GCA_023511855.1 Bryobacteraceae bacterium | reverse complement strand
ACGACCGCCGCCTGCGCAAGCAGCGAGGCGGCCTCCGCAAGATCGAGCGCCGGGGCGACGAGCGCGCCCGGGACCGCGCGCGCGATGCGCTCGCTGCGCTCGCGCTCTTCGGGCGAGCCCCAGGGCAGCACGCAGGCGAGTCCGCGCGCCGCGACGCGCCGCGCGAGCTCGATCCACGAAGCCTCGGGCCAGAGCTTCGAGCGCGCGCTGCTCGAGTGGAGCAGCACCGCGTAGCGGCGCTCCCCGAGCCAGGCGAAGGAGCGCCGCGGGGCGCCGATGCCGTAGTCCACCTGCGGGCGCGGCGCGTAGCCGAGCGCGCGCGAGGCGAGCGTGCGGTTGCGCTCGACCGCGTGCAGCGTCCACGGCACCGCGAAGGTGCGGTCGTAGAAGAACGCGAGCGGCTCGCGCGCGCTCTTCGCGTCGAGGCCGTAGCGCGGCCCGCGCGCGGCGCGCGCGACGAGCGCGCTCTTCAGAAGCCCCTGCGTGTCCACCACCGCGTCGTATCGCGCCTCGCGCAGCTCGCGCAGGAAGGCGCGCGCTTCCGCGCGCGTCGCCGCGCGCCAGAAGCTCGCGCGCCAGCGCCGGATCGCGACCGGCAGCACGCGCGCGACCGCCGGATGCAGACGCGGAATCGCGGCAAACGCTTCCTCGACCACCCAGTGCACCTCGGCCCGCGGATCGGCGGCGGCGATGTCGCTCGCGACGGGCAGATTGTGCACGACGTCGCCCATGGACGAGGTCTTCACGAGCAGGATTCTGGAGGTCATTCGGGATCGCGGCCGCACCGACTCGCACGGCCGCGGGCGGCCGGCCGCAGGTCGCCGGCCGGGCTCGCCCGAAGCAGCCACGCGAAGGCCGCCGGCCCCGGTCGAGCGGCGGACAAGGCGCGCGCGGCGAGCGGCGCGCACAAGCCTACACGCAAACCGGGCTCCGCAACAACAAACGGGGGCGCCGTCCGGGGCGGCTCACCCTTGCTGCAGGCGCTCGCGGGAAAGTCCCTCGCCCAGGGCCCGCGCGAAATAGGCGACCGTCCGGCGCAGGCCACGATCGCCACTGGTAGCCATAGATCGGTCCCAGTTCTCCCCGCTCGTCCGCCCATTCATCCCAGATCGTCACGCCATGCTCTTGCAAGTAGCGGACGTTGGTGTCGCCGCGCAAGAACCACAGCAGTTCGTAAATGATCGACTTGACGTGCAGCTTCTTGGTGGTCACGAGCGGAAAGCCCGCCGCCAGGTCGAATCGCATCTGGTAGCCGAAAATGCTCCGCGTTCCTGTGCCGGTGCGGTCCTGCTTCGGCGTCCCGTGCTCCAGAACGTGTCGTAACAGATCCAAGTAGACTTTCATGGCGCTGGCTATTGTCCGCGGAGCATCCCCGCCGCAGAAGCGGGCATCGTGCCACACACCGGCCCCAGACGCGATTCGACGGTCTGGGCCAATTCCCCGCTCCCCCGCACCTCGATATACTGACCGCGTCGACGCTCTGTCCAGTGCCGCTGAACTGCCGAACCTTGCAGGAGGTTGCCGGCCGTGCCCGATAAGTTCGATCCGTACCGTGAGGCTTTGGTGATGGAGACCAATACCATCTGGCCTCCTGAGCTGAACACCCTCCAGCACACGGTTAGACCTGAGCCTCGTGACAAAAGACCAGCCGTGGTCATGGAGCCACTCCAGGACCTGCTTCGCCGCGTACCAAGCGTCAAAGAGCACCCCCTCCGGACGAAAGCCCGCCTCCTTGGCCCACTCCCGCAGGGCCAGGGCCAGCTCCAGCTTGCTCTCTTCTTCCCCGAAGTAGGGCATGAACGCCAGGGGAATCCGCCGTTTCCCGTCCGTCCAGGCCAGCACCACCAGGGACAGCCCAAACACCCAAGCCCCCGTGGAGGTGTCCCGGGCCTTCTTCAGGCTCAGCTTGCCTGAGATGCTTCTTTCGCCGCGAAGCGGGGTGCGGTAGCGCTGGATGAGGACGTCATCAAGGAGGAGGTAACCTCGGTTCAGCCCCCCCACCCCTTTGCACAGCTCCAGGGAGAGTTCAAAGAACAAGGCCAGGGGTTGGTTCAGGGCCCGGTAGAGGGTGTCGTGAGCAAAGTCTTGGCCCTCGGCCATGGCCAGGGCGGAGGTATTGATGGGGCTTTGGGCTAAAGCTTCTAGAGCGCGCAGAACAGGCCGTGGTATCCTCTTCATTGGGCCTCCCTAGTTACCGGAGGCCCATTTTATCGGGACTCTTCAGCACCGCGTAAGTCCAGGGCAATATAACCGACAGAGGAGAGAATCTTGCGCAAGCTCTACATTCCCAGACTGACCATCCAGTTGGAGGGTAAAGCAGACAAGGAGAGGTTGCAGGAGAGCGAGGAGCTGTACGAGGAGTACGCCCGGGAGGCCGGGTATCAGATCGTCTGGTGTACCACCAGCGAGGCCGTGACCATTACCCTTTTCGAGGCTCGAGAGGGGGAGGGCTACGAGTTGGCCCAGCAGGCCTTTATGGATGGGCTGGCCCGCTACATGGAGGCCCGGGGAATCCCCCCAGTCCGGTTGCGCTAGACCCCTACCGGAGACGCCCTTTATGGACATCGATAAACAAGATCAGGCCGATCACCTGCGGGCTAAAAAGGCCCTGCGCTTTCGGGACGCCCACAAGCGGGAGACCCTCCAGGCCATCAGCCAGAAGCTCTGGAAATACAAGCCCCACCTGGCAGGGCAGGAGGTGCTGGCGGTGCTCATCCTGATCCCCCCCGACCACCCCGCCTGGCCCCGGATGGAGCGGGAGATAAAGGAGGAGGCGGCCTTCTGGGAGGTCGACTTTATGGCGCTTTACGCCCGGGCCTTGGAGGAGGCGAAACCTGGAATCGAGGCCATTTCGGTCTTCTTTTTTCTGGAGACGGGCGACTACAGCATCCTGCACTTTGCTCCTGACGACAAAATGCCGAAAGCCTGAGCCGCCTCACCCGGCGCCTCCAAAAGGCGTACCGCCCCCACCCTGCGCTGAAGGTAAAGGTGCGGTGCTGGCCGTGGTAGTGCACGGCAGATGGAACCCGCCCTCAGATAAGGGAGATGGTGCGAAATCTTGCCCCCGTTTGTCACCTTTGGTTATTCAATGTAGGGCAAGAAGCGACCGGAAACCCCTATAACTTCCTCGGAAAAGGAAGGATTTGTTGGGAATGTTGGGAGTTTTTATTTTTAGGCAAACCTAATTCCCAACAGGTTTATTGCGTCCTGGACAGCGCTGTTGGGACTGTTGGGACTGTTGGGAGTTTTAGCAATAGACCCCTCTTTAGTTTTGAAAAAGAGCGAAAATGATAACGTATTCCTCTTGCTATGTAATATGTTGCTATGCGTTGGAACACAGTTCTGCTCTCCCTAATCGCGGCGCTGGCCCTGCCG
>JAIMAR010000321.1 GCA_023511855.1 Bryobacteraceae bacterium | reverse complement strand
CGGCGGCGGTGACGGCGATTTGCGCGCGGATCATCCCCGCCGACGACTATCCCAGCGCGGCAGAGGCAGGCGTGCCGCGCTTCCTCGACCGGCAGCTTGTGGGACACTACCGCAAGCATCAGGAACTCTACCGGCAGGGCTTGCGGGCGGTGGAAGAGGTGAGCCGGGCGCGGCATCAGAAGTCCTTTGTGGAGCTGGGCGAGGAGGAGCAGGACGAGATTCTGCGAGAGATCGAAGAGAAGCAGGCCGAGTTTTTCGCGATGATCCGCAACCACATCATGCAGGGCTACTACGGCGATCCGCGGCATGGTGGAAATCGGGATGCGGTGAGTTGGAAGATGCTGGGGCTGCCGAACCCGCCGGTCCGCGGCAGGCTTCCCTATGAAAGGAGGCCCGCATAGAGCCATGGCGTTGAAGCACGTCAATGCGGTGGTGATCGGGTCCGGAGCGGGCGGCGGCGTAGTGGCCAAGGAGCTGGCCACGGCGGGACTCAGCGTGGTGCTGCTGGAGCGGGGCCGGTGGCACACGCCGGCCGAGTGCCGCAAGGACGATCTGCGGAACCAGCGCACGAACGTGCTGGGCAACGGGTTCGGTCCGGACGACGAGCGCCATCCGAGGGTGGTAGTGGACTTGCAGGGCCGCGAGCGGGTGGTGCGCGCCAGCGAGGGCGGCTATCAGAACAACGCGGCGTGTGTGGGCGGCGGCACCTTCTGCTACGGGGCGATGGCTTGGCGTTTCGCAGAAAAAGACTTTCGGATGCGGTCCACCTATGGGGCCATCGAGGGGAGCACGCTGGAGGACTGGCCCATCACGTATCAGGATCTGGAGCCTTACTACGAGAAGGCGGAATGGGAGATGGGCGTCTCCGGCGACGATTCGGACAACCCGTTCAAGGGTCCCCGCAAGAAGCCTCTGCCCATGCCGCCGATGCCGCCCAACCGGGAATTCGAGATTCTCTACCCCGCGGCCAAGAGGCTGGGCCTGCATCCGTTCCACATCCCGATGCTGCGCAATACGGTGCCCTACAACGGCCGCGGACCGTGCATGCGCTGCCGGTGGTGCGTCGGCTTCGCCTGCGAGGTGGACTCCCGCAACGGCACGCACAACACGGTAATCCCCAAAGCGTTGGCCACGGGCAACTGCGAGCTGCGGACCCGCGCCATGGTCAGCGAGATCCTGGTGGATGACCGCGGGCGGGCGCGGGGCGTGGTCTACTACGACGAAAACGACCGGCGGCAGGAGCAGACGGCGGATCTGGTGGTGGTCTCCTGCTCGGCGATTGAGTCGGCGCGGCTGCTGTTGAATTCCAAGAGCAAGCTCTTCCCCAACGGCCTTGGCAACCGCTACGACTGGGTGGGGCGGAATCTTCAAGGACACACGTATACGGGCGCGGTGGGCCTGTTTGACTTCGACACGTACGACGATCTGGGGCCGGGAGCGCAGATCGCGATCTGCGATTACAACCACGGCAATCCGGGTCTGGCGGGCGGCGCTCTGCTGGCCAACGAGTTTATCCGCCTGCCCTACCAGTTCATCCAACAGGTCCCGCCGTTTGTGCCGTCCTGGGGGCTGGCGCACAAGCAGTGGGTTCGGCGTGCCTACCGGCGCACGATCGCGGTGCAAGGGCCCACGCAGGAGATCCCGATTTTCGACGCACGGGTCCAGGTGGATCCCAAGGTCAAGGACTACTGGGGCATTCCGGTGGCGCGGCTGAGCGGCGGGCGGCATGAGCACACCATTGAAATCGGGCGCTTCATGGCGGCCAAGGCGGAGGAGTGGCTGAAAGAGGCCGGCGCCATCCGAACCTGGAGAAGGAATCCGGCGCGGGGCTTGAGCGCGGGGCAGCATCAGGCGGGGACTTGCCGGATGGGCAACGACCCGAAGACCTCGGTGGTGGACAAGTTCTGCCGGGTGCATGATGTCGATAACGTCTACGTGATCGACGGCAGCGTCCACGTGACGAACGGGGGATTCAACCCGGTGCTGACGATTCTGGCCATCGCCTACTACGCCTCGGACCATCTGGTGCGGGAGTGGAAGGGACGAAAGGGACGGGTATGAGGCGAGCGCTGCTGATCTCAGGCCTGGTGGCGGTGGCGCTGGCGCTGATGGTGCCGGGGGCGAGCCTGTATTACGAATCCGGCGGCGGCCGCGGGTGCACCAAGTGCCACGAGATGAACGAGCCGTTCGATCTGTGGCACAACTCCAGCCACCGCGAGATCCCCTGCATGGACTGCCACGGCGGAGCGTTCACGCCGGAGTGGGAGTTTCACTGGAACAACGCGCGGCGGGTGGCGGCGCACGTGCGGGGCGAGGTCCCGGCGCGGATCCGGATGCGGAACATCGACGTGCTGAAGATGGTCCAGCGCTGCCAGAAGTGCCACCGGCAGGAGTTTGCACAATGGAGCGCGGGGCCGCACAGCGCGGCTTATGAGCGGATTTTCCTGGATCCCACGCACAACCGGAACCGGCAACTGATGGACGATTGTCTGCGGTGCCACGGGATGCACTACGAGGCCAGCATCCGGGATCTGGTGGAGCCGCTGGACAGGCAGGGACCGTGGCGGATCCGGGAGGTGCGGCTGGCGGGGCAGCCGACGATGCCTTGTTTGACTTGCCACGCGATTCACCGGCACGGACCGCCCCTTAAGAAGACGGGGGTGGATGGCCGCGTGCCGGGTCCGAAGCAGGAGATCACGCGGCCGTCGCTGGCGTTTTATGACCGCCGCACCGAAGAGCATATCCCGGTGGCGGATCTGCCGCTGCCGGTGATGCGGGAAGGGACGCGACTGGTGCGGATGAGTCCGGACCGGCGGCAGACGCTTTGCTATCAGTGTCACGCGGCGGAGGCGAGCGCGCAGGTGGGGAGTGGCGACGACCGCACGCCGGTCGGGGTGCACGAGGGCATCAGTTGCCTTTCGTGTCACCTGAAGCACGGGCAGAAGACGCGGGCATCCTGCGCGGAGTGCCACCCGAAGATGTCCAACTGCGGGCTGGACGTGGAAAAGATGGACACGACGTTTTTCAACCCGAACAGCAAGCACAACATTCACTGGGTGAAATGCGCCGATTGCCATCCGAAGGGCGTGCCGAAGAAGAAGGGCACGGAGCTAAGGGCGGAACGATAGAATGAAGACAGGAGAAAGGCCTGTGCACAAAGGCGTGTGGTTTCATTTAGTCATAGTCTTGATTGCCTGCGGGGCGATGGCCGCGCTGGGTCAGTCCGCGCTGAAGGAGTCGGCGGTGAAGATGAGCGGCAAGGCGATCCGGGTTCAATATGCCGCGCCGTCGATGCCCGGGGCAAAGGTGTTCGGGTCCGCAGTGCCTTATAACAAAGTCTGGCTGCCGGGAGATCAGCCCATTCTGTTCCACACGGATGCGGGGCTGGAGATCCAGGGTTTGGCGGTACCCAAGGGGGACTACTC
>JAIMAR010000320.1 GCA_023511855.1 Bryobacteraceae bacterium | reverse complement strand
CACGTGGCCCGTACCTTCGTCGACCGCTACCGTGCGATCTACGCCGCGCACAAGGACAACCCCCACCGCCTCAACGCGCACGTGCCGGAGCCGAAGATCGCCATCAATCGCCAGGTGGTGGTGGCCGAGACGGACACCGAGGCGGAGGCGATCACCCGCGCCGCGACTGAACGCGGGCTTCCCCGAGGATGACGCCGGCAGTTCAGGTTCGCCCGGCGGCGCCAGAAGCCGAGCCCACGGCCTTGATAGAGGATGCCCCGGCCGCCTGCCCCGAACCCGCGCGCTTCCGTGGCGTGGGCTTCCAGGTCGTGGTCGAGCAATTTCACGCCACCCCGCTGTTGGCGGAGGGCAAGGTCAACGTCATCGCGCTGGATGCAATCGCCGAGCGCCTGGGTGGGCGTTGGGCCGCACGGCAGGCGCTCATCCATGACCACGCGGAAAAGGTCTTCCGCCGCGAGTTTGGGCCAAACGCAACGGTTCAACGCCTCAACGATACGGAATATCTCGTCGTTCAGCCCGACCACACCCGGCTGGCCGGTCAGGCGCGATGCCTGAGCGGCCTGCGCCAAATCCTGCTCCATTTCCTGGGCGCGGCCGCGGTCGCCGACATACGGGTTCATTCGGTGATCCGCATCGCTCCCGACGGCGTCTGCGGCCAGCGTCTCGATGTGGACGCCGTCGAGGCCGAGCAGGCCCTCGCCGGGATGCAGCTCGCCGGCAGCCACGAACTGCCGCCGATCCACCGACCAGAAGGGATGCTCGTCCGTGGTGTGCAGCGTCTGCAAGCGGCCCTGCGCGTCGGCAATCTCCAGCACACGCAGACGGCGCGTGGTGCGGACAAACGTGGCCTCGATCCGCTGCGGCCGCACGCGGCGCGTAGCAGGATCCCACGCCAGCACTGTCTCGCCGGGCTGCAGGCATTCGATGCTGCGAGTGGCCCAAGCGGCCGGATGGCCTTCAGGCCCAGGGGCCGCTCCTGGCCTCGGGCCCCGCTCCGCGCCGCGGGCCGTCCAGACATGCGCTGCGCCGCGAGGCAGGGTGGCCGCGCGCCGCTCCACGGACGTCGCTCGGGCTGCCGCATCCTCGGGCACTTGCGCCTCGACCGTGGTCCAATGGGACGTCGCGGGTGGGGCGGTGAGGACCGCGCTGTGCCGCTCCTCCCCTCGCTGGCCAGCCAGCCACGCAGGCAGCGGACACCACACCGCCAGCGCCGCCACCATGCAGAGCGCCGCCAGCAGCCGACTACCTTGCCGGACATGCGCAGGACGTGCGGCGCCACGTTCCGCGTCGCGCGGCAACGCGGCTCGCATGGGACAGACTACACCGCTGGCGTGTGCGGGCAATGAATGCTTATCAGCCCTGCCCGGCAAACCCGCCGCTCCACCGGAACGTCGTTCGCTGGCATGGTAGGCCGCGAGTTCGACGTCTGTCCCTCTCACGGGTGGCAGGCAGATTCCCGACTCCTCTCGCACCGGCCCCAATCGTCTCATCTCACGCTGGCCCAGCACGGCCCGGCGGCCGCTGTGGCGATTCTGCGTACGGTGGTCTGCGGCTCTGTTCGCACCACGCCCGGCCAGCACGGCCGCGTGGCCGCCGCGGCGGCGCTGTCGGCGCGAGAAGGTCCAGCCCAGGCCAACCAGCAACGCGCTTGTGAGCATGCGCTCCGTCCTGCCTGCGGAATCCGCAGACGCAGCCAGTTCTTCAGGTGGCTTCTGGTGAACCATCAACACGACCGAGTTCTGTACATCGCCCGGGACCACAATTTGCGTGCCGGCCAGGAAGCAGCTCGGCTCATCCAGATCATTCTTCTGTTTGCACCGCGGCTGTTCAACCCCTTGCCGGCCTGCACGCTCTGTCCCCTCCTCCAGCCCCTCCCGGCCGGCGCGCTCCATGCCATTCTCCACCAATTCCTTGCCGCCGCGCTGGATGCCCGCCTCCGCGGCCTCGCGCAGGCCCTTGCGCGCCACGCCCTTCATGGCGTCGGCAAGCACATCCGTGCGGCTGGTGGGCAAGGGGCACGAGACGCCTGGAGTTGTTGTTCATGAATCGACGGAGTATTGCACGAAGCCGTCCCCAAAATCCGCTGTGACGACATCGGATACGCCTATTGGGCATTCGCCACCCTGTGATGTATCGACCCACACGGCCCAAATGCCATGCCCCCACTGATGGTCGCAGTGGGTGTCCAGGACTCGCCTCCCATCAATCTCGATGAACCGATCCTCCACGTCGCACCCTTCAACCTGGAGAATTATATATACCGCGTTCGCCGCCCGGGCAGCGTCCCGAATTGACTGCCAGTACCGCTGCTGAGTTCTCCTCGGAAGTCCTAAAAAAAGCCGCATATGCCACCCGAAATGAATGTGCGGGTTGCGCGTGTGCAACTGAAAGCTACAAGCGAATGTGGTTACAGTGTTCACTCCATGGCTAGCGCGATCTACTCTCTGGATCTTAACAAACAATTGCTCTCCGGATCGAAGGCGCGCCTGAAGGTCATCTGCAACTGGCTCCCTAAGCTGTATCGCGTCTCCAAATCCCTCAAGATGTCCTTCCTGATCGATCGGTATGAGTTTGTTGGCAACATTGCTCACCTCAAATCCGTCGCCTACCAGTGACGAGACAAAAGCTGCTGCGTCCAGAGGCCGTTCACGACCAGGGAAGAGGTAGGCGTAGTACCAAGTACCCATTATATTTACCCACCCTCGAACTCATGAGGAATAAAACGAACTCTGTTACCAAACTTCTTTCGCAGGCTCTCTCTAAGAAACTCGAGCGTTCCTGGAGGTGTGTCCGGGCCATAGACCACGTCCAGACGCTACCTTCGTTGCTTGGCTATCTCCGCGAGCTTGTGCAGTTGCTCAAGCTTGTCTCCCAGGCTTATCCCAACTTCAACAAGCGCCTCGCTTGTCTCGAAGTCGATTTCGGCAATTTTTTCCCCGGCAGCGTCATAAATTTCCTCGTTCTCCCGGATGATCTTCTTCCGGAACGTCCTCTTGACGGCTGCCTCAAATGCACGACCGAGATTATCGGAGACCTTGGCTGCCGGCGTGACGACGTTCTCGACCTTGCGAAGTTCGGCTGCTTCGTCCGCGATCTTCGCGCCGGTGGTAACGAAATTGTCGGCGACTTTGGCCCCCTTCTTGCCCCATTTGCCCAATGTGGCCAAAATCCCAAAGCCGGGAATGAGGGCCAATGCGGACAACCCTGCATCGAGCCACTTGGCTCTGAAAAGCGAGATCAGGGCGTTGATCCCGTCCGCTAGTTCACCATAAACCGGGAATAGGCCAATGACGTCTAGGACCAACTGCAGGCCGTCGAGGAACCTGCTCCAGCCGCTCGCGGGAGCGGGCGCCGCCGCGAGACCGGTTGGATCCGTGTAATTGGCCGGGCTGTTGAAGACGTAGCGGGCGAGGTTGGGGTCGCCGGCGGCGAAGG
>JAIMAR010000319.1 GCA_023511855.1 Bryobacteraceae bacterium | reverse complement strand
GCCTGTGCCGGCTCATCGGCGCCGAGCCCTACCTGGCCGGCAACGTGGGCTCCGGCACGCCGCAAGAGATGCGGGATTGGGTCGAATACTGCAACTATCCCTCGGGCAGCAAGCTCGCGGACGAACGCGCCGCCAACGGATCCCCCGAGCCATTCCGGGTCCGCTACTGGGGCGTCGGCAATGAGAACTGGGGTTGCGGCGGCAATATGACGCCGGAAGAGTACGGCGCCTTGTACCGCCGCTTCAGCACCTATCTCCGCACCTTTGGCGGAACCCGCCCGTTCCTGATCGCCTGCGGGCCGAGCGGCAACGATCTCGATTGGACCCGCCGCCTGATGGAGACCCTCGGTCCCCCGGGCTTCCGCGGCCGGAGGTATCCCGACGGCTACGACATGCACTTCTACTCCAACGGACGGAGCACCGCCCAGAAGTTCACCCCGGAGACCATGCGGGAGCAGCTCTCCAGCTTCGCCCGCCTCGAACAGGCCATCATCCAGCAGAGGGAACTGCTCGATAAGTACGACCCGAAGCGCCAGGTCCGCCTGATGATCGGCGAATGGGGCGTATGGGACCGCATGGTGCCAGAGGAGGAGAAGAAGTACGGCCGCCTGTGGCAGCAGAGCACCATGCGCAGCGCCGTGGCCGCGGCCTTGGGCCTTAATGTGTTCCACCGCCAGGCCGACAAGCTCGCGATGTGCAACATCGCCCAGACCGTCAACGTCCTGCATAGCGTTTTGCTGACCTACGAGCAGCACTGCATCCGCACCACCAGCTATTACGCCTTCCTGTTGCAGAAACCCCACCGTGGCAAGACCGCCGTCCGGGTCGCCACTTCGGATACCTCGCCGCTGGCGCTTTCCGTCTCGGCCTCCCGCCAGAACAACGAACTAGTGCTGACCCTTGTCAATCCGCGCGAAGACGCGCACATGCAGGTCGACTGCGGCCTTACCGGCGTCAAAGCTTTGTCCGCCACCGGCCAGTTGCTCTGGCACTCCGACTACAATGCCTGCAACACCTTCGAACGGCCCAACGAAATCGTGCCCAAGCCGCACGCGGTTACCGTAAAAGACTCCCGCCTGACGTTGGAACTGCCGCCGATTTCTGTGGCGTCGGTGATCGTGCGGATCGCGTAGAGGACGGCTGCAAAGCTTTGCAGAAAGACACGCAACCAAACGGCGAACCACCGGGTCTCCGGCAACGCTTGCGGCTCCCGGAGCCCCATCCCGGCTGGACCACAGCGCGGCCGAAAGCCCGCGTGACGCTCAGCTTTACCGTTGTCCCTGGCCGTTTCCGTTCACAAAGCCAGGTTGGCCCCGAACCCGCCCTGGGGCGGCTGGATTCCGCAGCCGCGGAGGGGCATACTATAGACTAGCTATGACATTGGAACAAGTGGCGCGGCGTGCAGGCGTTTCCACGGCCACCGTCTCCCGCGTCCTCAACAATGTTGGCCCCGTGAGAAGCACGACGCGCGCGCGCGTGCTGAAGGTCATCGAGGAGCTGAAGTACAGCCCCAACTTGCACGCCCGGAGCCTGGCGGGCGGCAAGAACCGCAGCATCGGCGTCATCGTTTCCAATATCGAGAACCCCTTTTTCCTCGATATTTACAAGGCGGTCGAAGAGCAAGCCCACAGCGCCGGCTATGAGCTCATCATGGCGAACACCGACTACCGGGCGGACCGCCTGACGGCGAGCATCCGTCTGATGATCGGCCGCCGCGTGGCCGGCCTGGCGGCGATCGTCTCCGAGATGGACTCCAACTTGATTGAGGAGCTTTCCGGCTACCGCATCCCGGTGGTTTTCTACGACGTCGGCACGCCCCGCCGAAACATTACCAACATCCGCGTCAATTACCGCAGCGGCATGGAGAAGCTGGTCTCCTACCTTTACACGCTCGGACACCGCCGGATGGTTTTTGTGGGACACCACGCGTCCCTCGGGCCGATTAACGAGCGCTTGCGTGTCCTGCTCGAGGCCGTTCAGCGGTTCCCAGGCCTCCGGGTGGAAACCGCCGCCGACAACGACACTTTGGATGGAGGACGCCGCGCCGCGCGAGCCGCGCTTTCGGCTTGCCCGGATCTGACGGCAATCGTTTGCGTCAATGACGTCATGGCGGTGGGCGTGCTCCGGGAGTTGCGCGATTGCGGACTCCGCGTGCCAGAGGATGTTTCCGTCACCGGATTCGACAATATCAAGCTGGCGCAGTACTGTTCCCCACCCCTGACCTCAGTTCACATCCCCCGCGATGAAATCGGCCGGATCATCTGCGATTGCCTGATCAACGAGCAGAACAAGCTCCTCGAACGGGAGTTTGTGCTTGACCCAGAACTGGTCCTGAGGGATTCGACGGGCCCTGCCCCCGCCAGGAACGGAGCGCCGGAACACGCGCTCGACTCCTCCGTTTCCACAGCCTTTGACGCGGCCCGCAAACTCTGAGTCTTCCCCAGCCCTCAGTGTGGCGGGCCGCCCGGGACCGCAACCCTGTGGGCAACCATCCCTGCTGGTTCCCGCCGCGCCCTGGACGTAGGCGGCGCGGCAATTGCACAGGCTGAAACCACTTCCGAAGCCGCCCTTGCGTGAGCGCTCACAGGCTGCGAGCCTCCCCCGCCTCGGGAAGGGGGCCGCATCGTCAACGGTTACCCTGACTCCAGTACACCCCTTGACACTCCGCTGCGGTGCGGACATAGTTGTCCGAGAACGAAAGCGCTTGCAGCGAGGGCTCTCAAGTGCGTTCGACGCGCCCGAGGCTCTGGGTGTGAAGCGTGGGAGGTTAAAGGAGATAGTAATGCGAAGAACGATCTTGATTCTGCTCACGCTCGGTCTTTCGCTCGCGCTTTGGGCGCAGATCGAGAACGGCAATATTACGGGCCGCGTAACGGATCCAACGGGCGCTGTCGTCGTGGGCGCCCAAGTGACCGTCACGCAGACCGCCATGAACTTTGAGACGGTCACGGTAACCAACGAGGAGGGCCTATACCGCGCGCTGAACTTGCGCCCCGGGCCTTACCGGATTACCATTACCGCTCCGGGCTTCAAGAAGCTCGTCCGCGACGGCATCGACTTGCGCATCGGACAGACGCTCGCCGTTAACTTGGTCCTCGAGGTCGGCACTCTGACCGAATCCATTGAGGTGCGCGCGCAAGCCCAGCTCCTCGAATCGGAAACCTCGGCGACTGGGGCGACCTTGAGGGGCGACTACTTCTACAGCTTGCCCAACTACCAGAAACATCCCCAGGCGGTTCTGTTCTTTACGCCAGGAGTGACTTTCGCTAGCAACGCATTTACCGGAAGCATGAGTGGCCTCCAGGTGAACGGTCTCGGCCACGGCACGCTGGGAGTTTTCGAGGACGGCGCCATTGGAACGATGGGCGCGCGGGGCGCCGGCTTCATCAACGAGACCATCGCCAACAGCATTGAGGACATCAAAGTCATCACCACTGCCCTTCCGGCC
>JAIMAR010000318.1 GCA_023511855.1 Bryobacteraceae bacterium | reverse complement strand
ATTCTCGCCAGGCGCGAGCGCGTCAGCTTCGCAGCGATGCAGCGGAGGAGCCGGCGATGAAGGCGGCGCGGGCCAGGCGGGAAGACTTGCGCAGCCAATGCCTCCGGTGCGGCTGCTGCCACTTCCACACTACGCACACCGAGCCACTCCGCGACGGGCGCATCCGGCGGCGGAAGGAATGCCGCTACTGCGGCAAGAAGATCGTCACATTCGAGGCTTCACCGACCGATCGACAAGGGTGGAATTGCTACAGGTAGCAGGATCATCTCCTTTTTGTGGACTCACTGCGTCATCTCGCGCCCGAATTGCAAAGGTCTATTGGTAGAGGCTTGCAGTTCGCCTCCAGATGGGAGCGTTTGTCATGGCCGAGGACCTGGAAAGCAGGATCCGCCAGAACGCCCAGGGACCGCCCAAGGCCGCGGGTGACGCCGGCAGTGTCGAGCAGCACAAGCTCACGGAGCAGATCGCGGCCGACAAGTACCTCGCTTCCAAAGAGGCGGCGAAGTCGAAGTCGCGCGGCTTGCGGTTTAACAAGCTCGTCCCACCGGGAGCTGACTGAAGCGTGTTCACCTGGCTTGCCAATCTGTTCGCCGCGAACCCGTCGCGTCCAGCCGCCGGCCGGACGTTGCGGCTCGTTCGCGCCCGCTACGATGCAGCGTCGACCAGCGACGAAAACCGCCGGCATTGGGCGAACGCGGACGGACTCTCGGCCAATGCGGCGAACAGCCCCGAGGTGCGGCGCGTGCTGCGCAATCGGGCCCGCTACGAGGTCGCCAACAACAGCTACGCCCGCGGGATCGTGCTGACGCTGGCCCACGACGTGGTGGGCACCGGCCCGCGGCTGCAACTGCTCACCGCTGATGCCACCGCCAACCGCCGGATGGAAGACGAGTTCACCCGCTCGGCCAAGGCGGTCGGTTTAGCGGAGAAGCTCCGCACCATGCGGATGGCCAGAGCCCAGGATGGCGAGGCGTTTGCCATCTTGACCAATAACCCGCAGCTAACGACCCCCGTGAAGCTTGAACTGAAACTGGTCGAGGCGGATCAGATCACCACGCCGGATTTGAATCCGCCTGAGCGGAACATCGACGGCATCGTGTTCGACGAGGCCGGAAATCCCGCTGAGTACCACCTCCTGAAACAACATCCGGGCGACCAGCGCTTCGCCCTGGCCATGCTGCCGAGCGACTATGAGCGTCTGCCCGCCGAGTCGGTGATCCACTGGTTCCGCTGCGACCTGCCGGCGCAGGCCCGCGGCGTGCCCGACATCCTCCCAGCCCTGCCGCTGTTCGCCCAGCTGCGGCGCTTCACGCTGGCGGTGATCGCGGCGGCGGAAACGGCTGCCGACTTCGCCGGCATCCTTTACACCGACGCTCCGGCGGGCGGCGAGGCGGAAGCGGCCGAGCCGTTCGAGCCGATCGAGCTGGAGCAGCGGGCGCTGGTCACGATGCCCGGCGGCTGGAAGATGAGCCAGCTTCAAGCCGAGCAGCCTTCGACGACTAATACCGAGTTCAAGAAGGAGATCCTCAACGAGATCGCCCGCTGCCTTAACATGCCGTTCAACGTCGCGGCGGGAAACAGCTCGGGCTACAACTACGCCTCGGGCCGGCTGGACCACCAGACCTATTTCAAGGCGATCCGCGTCGAGCAGTCGCACCTCGAATGCGTTGTTCTCGACCGGATTCTCGCCGCGTGGCTGGATGAGGCCGTGCTCATTCCGGGCCTTCTGCCCGCGGGTCTCGATCTGTTCGCCGATTGGTTCCGCCAGTGGTTCTGGGACGGGCAGGAACACGTCGATCCCGCCAAGGAAGCAAGCGCTCAAGCCACCCGCTTGGCTAACCACACAACCACGCTGGCGCACGAGTACGCACGGCAGGGCCGGGACTGGGAAGAGGCCCTGCACCAGCGGGCCAAGGAGATCGCGCTCATGCAGGAGCTGGGGCTGACCACCGCCACGGCGATCCAACCGTCACCCGCTGACGAGGACAAGCCCGACGACGAAAAGGAAACGCTTGATGAAGAAGCCGAACTCGAAGAGCAAGCCGCCTGAGAACCCGACGCTGAACCTTCTTGCCGCCTCGGTCGAGCTGGAAGCGGCTCCGGCCGAGGGCGAAGGCCTAGGAATTGGGGTAGCCATCTACTTTGTGGCAGGCGGAACCTTCCCCCGGTGGCCGACAAAGGTCCGCAGCGTTGTGCTGGCCGTTCCCTCCTGGTCTCTTAAAATGGGAGGTTGTGCTAGTACGACGCCTATCCATCGAGGTCAACGCCTTGTGGTTCTCGAGGGGGGTCGTTATTTTGTTGCTCGGCTCAGGCGATAAAGTCCGATCCGCCCAGACCTAGAAACGTAAAATGCGTGTTCTCGTTACTGGAGCGACAGGGTTTATTGGCGCGGCGGTGGTGCGAGCCTTGAAGCGGCACGGGCACGCTGTCCTCGGCTTGGTCCGTGATCCAGCAAAGGCCGGCTCCTTGCAGCAAGCTGGCGTTCTGGTGGCGCTGGGGACATGTGGCAACCAGCCAGCTATGCACCGCTGGTGGCCCAGGTCGATGCAGTCATCCATGCCGCCCAGCAGAAAGTCGAGGGCCGCTGGACGCACCGCCGGATCACCGCCATGCACCAATCGGATGCTTTGATGACCCGCACGCTGGCCCGCGCCTGCGTGGAGCAGGGCAAACCTTTCCTCTATTCCAGCGGTGCTTTGACACATTCCTATCCTGCTGATGAGTGGATCGACGAGACAAAACCGGCGCGGCCCTGTCTGCTGGCCCGCGGTCATGCCGAGATGGTGACGGAATTGAAGGAGCTAGAGCGCAACCAGGGTCTGCGCGTAATCATCCTGAGCCCGGGGTTTGTCTATGGCCCCGGCGGCTTCCTGAAAATGACCGTGGAGATGCTCCAGCAGCGGCGATATCGGGTCATCGGCACCGGCCAAAACTACTGGAGCCTGGTTCATGTCGATGATGTAAGCGAGGCCTATACCCTGGCTCTGGAACGTGGCCGGCCCGGCGCGAACTATTTCCTAGCGGATGATCAACCGATGCGGCGCCGCGAGGTAATCGACTGCGTTACCGATGCCCTCGGGTTGCCCCCCGCCGGTCACGTGCCAAGCTGGCTGATTGGCCTGCTACTGGGCTTTCCCCTGGTGGAGGCCATCACCGCCTCACAGCGCCTGCGCAATGACCGAGCCATACGCGAACTCGGCTGGCAGCCGCACTATGCTTCCTTTGCCAAGGGGCTGGGAGCCGTGCTGCGGGAAATGGGCGTGAAACAGTGAAACATGGGTGAGTTCAGCTTCGTGGTGCTCGGCGCGGACGAGAACACGTCCGCACAGATCGCCGCCACGCAGCAGGAGACGGAAATGGACACACCCACCTATCTCGCCGACAACCTAGGAAAACGCATTGATGCGATGCACCGTCTAAACGCTCACCCCGGCGGCGGTCTGCAACGGGTGC
>JAIMAR010000317.1 GCA_023511855.1 Bryobacteraceae bacterium | reverse complement strand
GGAAGATTTCAGGGGTTAGTCGTCCAGAGAAGGCAAACCACGGAGGACACGGTGAAGGAAAACCACAGAGGGCACAGAGGACACGGAGAAAACAAAACGCGGGTGAGCCGCAACAAGACGGGGACGGCCGTTGTGGTCTGGCCGGCAACTCGCTCCCGCGGCGGCATGAAAATCTCCGCGCGGAGAGAAGAATGTGTGGGCCAGTACAGAGACAACCGGGGATCTGAGGGCGCAGTTGGGTACTGGCGCACACGGCGAGCGGCTGATCCGCTGCCGCGGCGGCGCGATGGGAGGGAAGATGAGCTGTCTATATATTGACCGCAAAGGGCTGGAGTTGGAGCTGGAGGCCGGAACGTTGACGCTGCGCGAAAACGGGCAGTTGTCGGGGAGGGTTCCCTTGCACATGCTGGAGCAGGTGGTGATCAACGCCGAGGTGCGGTTGTCCAGCTCGCTGCTGGCGCAACTGGCGCACCGTGGGGTGATCACGGTGTTGCTGGCCTCGAGAAGTGAGGCGGCGGCTTTCGTGACGGGACAAAATGGGCGGACCGGACGCCGCCGGCTGGCGCAATACCGCTCGGCCTGCGACGAGCCTACGAAAAGGAGATGGGCAAGCCGCACGGTGGAAGCAAAGGTCAGAAGCGAGATGCGGCTATTGGAATTCGCCGCTGAGGAAAGGCTCTCGGCGCGGGCGCCGGCGAGGGCGGCCTTGGGCACCCTCGGGCAGATTCTCGAACAGCTCCGAAGCGGAAGCGGGCTGACCATGGACCAAATCCGGGGACTGGAAGGCGCCGCGGCGGCGGCATACTTTCAGTGCCTGACGGAGCTCTTTCCGTCTTCGCTCGGATTCCAAGAAAGGAACCGCCGTCCTCCGCGCGATCCGGTGAACGCGGCCTTATCGCTGGGCTACACGGTGTTGTTCGGGCGAGCGATGCGGGCGGTGCAAGAGCACAGCCTGGACCCGTACATCGGCTTTCTGCACGATCCGGCTCACGGCCGGCCCTCGCTGGCCTGCGATTTGATGGAGCCGCTGCGGACCCGCATTGACCGGCTGGTCTGGGACCTGTTCCGGCAGCGGGTGCTGCGCAAAGAAGATTTCACCTCCGACCAGGGGCGGTGTCTGATGGGCAAGCTCGCCCGGCGAGAGTTTTACGACCGGCTTGAGCCGGTGATGGAAAGCGCCGGACGGACCCTGCGCCGCGCTGTGCGCACGCTGGTGCGGTCGATCGAGGACGAGGGGGGCGAAGCCGGGATGGAGGACGGCGAGGAGTGAAGGAGTTCAGCGAATGCCAGAAACAGAGCAACTGAGCAACAAAGAATCGAACGAAAGAGGGCAGCAGAGCCCCGCGGGAGGCCAACCGATGACAAACGGCAAATACCGGTTGCGCAAGATACTGTACTTATCGGGCAAGCAGGAGGTTGAGGTCCGGGCCGATGGCCCTTCGCTCACCGTGCGGGCCCCGCAACAGGCGGAGCGGCGGTTTCCGCTGGCGCGGCTGGAGGGGATGGCGGTGGAGGGAACGCCGGAGATTCCCTTCGAGGTACTTCGGCTGTGCGCTGCGCAGGGAATTCCAGTGGCGATCCTGAGCCGGTCGGGAGCGCCTTTTGGGGTCCTGATTCCGTGGCGCGGCAAGGCGAGCCGGCGCCTTGCGGGCGTGCGCTGGACCGAACGGCATTGTTGGATGCACTGGATGCGGCTGGCGCAGGAGGCGCGGCGCGAGGCGTTGGAGGAAGCGGGCCTGCCGCGCTTGCAGGAAAGAGTTTCGGAGAGTCTGGACCGGCTGCTGGCGCACTGGAGTCAAGGGCGGGCGGAGGAGGCGCGGCAGATTTACCACCGGCTTCGGGGGATGCTGGTTGCGGCGGTGAACCGGGAATTGTGCCGGCTGGGAGTCCGTGGAGACCAGAGGGCTTGCGGGCCCTGGACCGCGCAGCGGCTGATCACGGATGTTGAATCCTGGAAGCTGTGCCGGCCTGCCGGACAGGCGAAGGCAACCGGACTGGAGGAGGCGGCGCGGATCTGGAATGAGATCCGCGACGAGGTGGAAGAGCGGTGCCGGAAGTGGGCAGCCCACTGGGCGTGTGAGGATGCGAGGTGAGAGATGTCTTTCGGGGACGCTCGGGGCTGGCTGGTGTGCTACGACGTGGCGGATCCACGCAGGCTGGGGCGGGTGCACCGGTTTTGGAAGCGGGAAGCAATTGCGGTGCAGTATTCGGTGTTCCTGGCGGTGGGGCGGAGAGCTTCCATCGAACGCGCGGTGGCGGCTTCGCTGCGCTACATCAAGACGACCGAAGATGACATTCGGGTCTACCCGCTGCCGGAAAGGGGCTTTGCGACAGGGGTGGGCGCTGCGCTGCATTACAGCGCCACGCGGATTTACGGCCAGGGACTGGGGCTGCTGCGGACGCTGAGCCAGGAGGGTTTCCGGGAAACGACCCTCCGCGAGCGGAAAAGCGGGGAGGAGTAAGCCAGAGGGTGGCGGGTGCCGGATGTGAAGAATACCCCAGTTGGGGTATTGTTCTCGCTTCCGGATTGTGATATCAGAGAAAGAACATCCATGGGCGGCTTGGAACTAATGAAGGTCATGGAGCCGGTCTTGCCGGCTGCTCGCTACCGGTTCACGTTCCGGGCAGAGAAGCCGCTCTCCAGAGACAACTATCTGGGATCCGCATGGCGGGGGGTGTTTGGGCGTGCGCTGCGGCAGTTGGTGTGCATCGCCAGGGACAAGGAGTGTCCCGACTGTATGCTGTACCGGAGCTGCGTGTATCCCTATGTATTTGAGACGCCAGTGGAGGATTCGGAGGCGGTTTTAGGACGGACCCGATACGCTCCGCATCCGTTCGTGCTGGATGCCGAGCTGCGGCCGGTGGTCATCGATCCCCGGGTGGAGCGAATCGGGATGACGTTGTTTGGACGGGCGAACCAGTACCTTCCGTACCTCGTGCAGGCGCTGAAAAACGCAGGCGCCCAAGGCCTGCGCAGCCACGGACAACCGCTGGAGCTGGCGGACCTGGAGCAGGAGCAGGGCGACGGGCGCGGCGGCTGGAAGCGGATCTATCAGCCTCCGGGGAAGATTCAACCGATGCCGGCGGCCGCGCCGGGCTGGCCGCCGCCGCCGGCGCGCGTGCGGATTTCGTTGTTGACTCCGCTCCGGTTAAGACGGCGGGAGGATTTGGTCACCCAGGAGGTGTTCCACTTTGTTGACCTGTTCAGCAACTTACTTCGGCGGGTTTCCCTGCTGATGTCCTATCACGCTGGACGGCGCCTTCAGGTGGATTTCGCCGGTTTGGTCGCCGCCAGCCGCGAGGTCCGGTGGAGCGATGCCGAACTTGGCTGGAAAGAATGGACCCGCTATTCGGGGCGTCAGAAGACCACGATGCAGATGGGCGGGATGTTGGGCTGGGTGGAGTACGAAGCTGCCCGCTGGCCTCAGTTCTGGCCCTATCTGTGGGTCGGACAGTGGAC
>JAIMAR010000316.1 GCA_023511855.1 Bryobacteraceae bacterium | reverse complement strand
AGGATGATCCGAGCCCTAGCCCACCCATCCCGGCTTCTGATCCTGGATGAATTGTTGCGGAATGGGGAGAGGTGCGTGTGCGAGATCACGCAGGCGGTGGGCGCCGAGATTTCGACGGTGTCCCGGCATCTGGCGGTACTTCGCTCAGCAGGGCTGGTGGCGGATGAGAAGCGGGGACTGAAGGTCTTTTACCGCTTGAAGTGCCCTGAAGCGGGCGATCTGATCCGGGCTACCGAGTTGGCTGCGGGGGCCATTGGCCGGGAGCTGGCGAGGACTTACGCGCACGCCGTTCCGGGGGAATCGTAAGGATGGTGAATCCGGAAGAGGAGAAGGAAGGACGATGACATTTCAGATTTTAGGACCTGGTTGTATGAATTGCAAGAGGCTTGCGGACCACACCGAGGCGGCGGCCAAGGAGTTGGGGATCTCCTACGAGCTGTACAAGGTGTCCAACATGGCCGCGATCACGGGTTTCGGCATTCAGCGGACGCCCGCGCTGATTGTGGACGGCAAGATTGTGGTGCAGGGCCGCGTCCCCAGCGTCGATGAGCTGATGTCGATGCTGGCGCAGCAGATGGCATGAGGAGGCCGCGATGAATTACCGCGCGGTCCTAAAGTATTGCCTGCTGGCCTTTGTTGCCGTGTGTGTGGCTTATTTGATGTTGCAGCGGAGCCGTAGCGGGGGCGCGGCGCCGGATGCGTCCTTGGCCGCCGGACCGGTTGCGGCGGCGACAACGCACTCTGGGTCCGAGGCCGGCGTTCCGCCTTCGCCTCCCGGCCAGCCGGTGACGGATGCGGCTCCGGCTGCGCAGCCAGCAGCAAGCCGCCAGAGGGTTCGAGTGTACTACTTCTACACCACCGTGCGCTGTCCGACCTGCCGGGCGATCGAAACGTACACCGCCGATACGCTGCGGCAGAGTTTCGCCGATGTGCTTTCGGACGGCACCCTGGAGTGGCACCCGGTGAACGTGCAATTGCCGCAAAACCGGCATTTCATCCAGGACTACCAGCTTTTCACCAAGTCCGTGGTGATCTCGCGGGTCAAAGAGGGCCGGCAGGTGGAGTGGAAGAATCTCGAAAGGGTTTGGGAACTGGCCGGAAACCGCGAGGCGTTCCAGAACTACATTCGGGGCGAGGTACGCGCGTAGCTGGGGAGAAGCTGATGCCGGAGATCTTATTTGCCGGCGGGGTCTCGCTGTGGCTTGGCGTACTCACCTCGGTGAGCCCATGTCCGCTGGCCACGAACATCGCGGCCGTTTCTTACATCGGCAAGGGCCTGGAATCGGCATGGCGGGTGTTCGCCGCTGGAGCGCTCTATACGGCGGGACGCACGCTGACGTACCTGGCGCTGGCGGGACTGGTCGTGGCCAGTGTGCTTTCGATTCCCCAGGCTTCGTACTACCTGCAAACGTACATGAACAAGTTGCTGGGGCCGGTTTTGATTCTTGTGGGCATGGCTTTAACGGGGTTGCTGAATCTGGGATTCTCGGTCTCTGTGGAAGGCGGCGGCCTTCAGAAGAAATTCAGCGGGTGGGGCCTGTGGGGGGCGGGGTTACTGGGGATGTTGTTTGCGCTGTCGTTCTGTCCGGTGTCGGCGGCGGTGTTCTTTGGAAGCCTTATTCCGCTGGCGCTTCAGCACGAGTCGGCGGTGATTCTGCCCGGGATGTACGGGATTGGGACGGGGCTGCCCGTGGTGGCGTTTGCGGCGCTGATCGCCGGCGGCGCCCGCTCGGTGAGCCGGGCGTTTGAGCGGGTGACGCAGGCCGAGAGGTGGGCGCGGCCGATCACCGGGGCAGTATTCATCGTGGTGGGGGTTTACCTGTCGTTGACGCACATTTTTGAAGTGTTTTGAGGCCGTGCCGCTTTTGCGGAACGGCAGGAGCAAGACCATGGGTCTGAGCGGGAAACGATATGCGTCCTTGGGCGGCGGCATCATAGCCGGCGTGTTCATTGAGCGGCTCATCCAGGGGGCGGGCGTGCCGCCCGGCAACATCCTGGCCACCGACATCCGGCCCGAGCGGTTGGAGCAGTTGGCGAAGCAGTATGGCATCCGGACGAGCGCGGCGAATGGCGAGGGTGCGGCCTTTGGAGAGGTGATGTTTCTGGCGGTTCCGCCGAACGCGGTCAAGCCGGTGCTGGCGGAAGTCCGAGGGCAGTTGCGGCCCGGGGCGCTGCTGGTGTCGCTGGCGGCTGCTGTGCCTACAGCGGCGATCGAAGAGGCCGTGGGCCGGCCCGTGCCCGTGGTCCGGGTGATTCCGAACACGCCTTCGTGGATCGGACGGGGGATGAACCCTTACTGTTTGGGACGGCATGTGAGCGAGGCGGATTTGCCTTTTGTGGGCCAACTGCTGGCGGTGTTCGGCGAAACGGTGCGGCTGGAGGAAGGTCTGATGAACGCGGCGACGGCTCTCACAGCGGTGGGACCGACTTACGTTTTCCCGGTCATCCAGGCCATGGCAGCAGCGGCCGCCGGACTTGGCTTGCCGGAACCCGTAGCGCTCCGTGCGGCGGCGCAAACGGTGCTTGGCGCAGCGTGGCTGGTGCTGGAGACGGGGAAAACGCCTGGCGAGCTGAAGGAGATGATCTCCACGCGGACGCTGCCGGAGCCGGAGGCGGAGCGTCTGTTTGCCGGCGCGATCGAGGCCGCTTACGCCAAGATCTCGGCGGCCGAAAAGAAACTGGTGGGTTGAACGAGCCAGGCAGTCATAGCCGGAGGCCGAGGCTACTGGGGCGGACACGGGGGCTGCAATGGCAGAGATGCGCTCGGGATCTGAAGAGTGCGGTGGGTAAAGGGGGCCAAGGCCGACAGGAGTGTCGGCGGCAGACAAGAATGTCCGCCCCACAAAAGCAGCCTTCCCCACAAGGAGAGCCTGGACCAAGACAGTAGTCGGCCGCAGGCCTGGAGGCCTGCTCCACAATGGGAGGCTACGCTGCCGGCGTGGGTGCGAGGGTGGGGTGCTATAGGCCGCGGAGCATGGGGCGGGCGCGGAGCAGGCCCATCTGGATGGCTTGATTGGTGAGATCCTCGCGGAAGTCCGGGTGGGCGATCTGGATGAGGGCTTCGGCGCGCTGGCGTAGGCTCTTGCCGTGAAGGGAGGCGATGCCGTACTCGGTGGCCACGTAGTGCACGTCGGCGCGGGTGGTGACCACGCCGGCGCCGGCCTTCAACTGCGGGGTGATGCGGGAGACGACGCCGCCTTGCGCGGTGGACAGCAAGGCGATGATGGGCAGGCCGCCTTTAGAGCGGGATGCGCCGCGGATGAAATCGACCTGGCCGCCGACGCCGCTGTAGATGAGGTGGCCGATGGAATCGGCGCAGACTTGGCCGGTGAGATCGACCTCGATGGCGGAGTTGATGGCGACCATGCGGTCGTTCTGGGCGATGACGAAGGGGTCGTTGACGTACGAGGTGGGGTGGAATTCGAAGATGGGGTTGTCGTCGATGAACTCGAACAGGGGCTTGGTGCCCAGGAC
>JAIMAR010000032.1 GCA_023511855.1 Bryobacteraceae bacterium | reverse complement strand
CTCCGCGGCCTCCAGCCTCGCCCCCCGGATCGCGTCCACCGCGGACCCGTCCTGCCGCGCCAGGGAAGCCATCTGGCGCAGCGCTTCCAGGCCGTCCCGCACGGCGCGCGCGTCGGTCGGCGTGCGGAACAGGCCCCGGGCGCTCACAATCAGGGTCTGGCCGGCGCGGGCCGTCAGCCGTAGCTCGTCGAGGGAGTCAAACAACGGGCCCGCCTTCAGCGGCAGGCCGCCCGAGACCGCGCGCAGCCCGTCGCCGCCCCGCGCCACCGCCCACAGCTCGCAGATCGGCAACTCCTCCACCATCCGGATCAGCGCAAGCGGCGGCTGCTCGTCGGCCCGGTCGCGCGCATCCACGATCCGCTCGCAGTCTGCCGTGCGGCCCAGGATCGCCACGCCCGGCCCCAGAAACAGCACGCCGGTACCGTCCCGCTCCAGAAGGTAGTACGTCTTGTAGCTTCGCTTGACGACGCCCGGCTGCTGGAACCGCGGCTCCTGCCCGAACGCCCCGCCGAACTTGCCACGCAGGAACGCGACCGAGCCTTCCGGCCGAAGGCTCCAGACCACCTCCCAGACGTCCCGCACGAGGTCCATGCCCGTGCGCTCCTCGAAGCGCCGCAAGGCCGCCGGACGGCGCCCTTCCACAAACGGCCGGAACCACGCCGTCTTTTTCAGCCGGTCGATCCGCAGACCGGCCAGCGCAAGACTTCGGCCAGGCAGCAGGGGCGCAATCGCGGCATCCACCCGCGAATGCACCGGTTGGGAACGGCAGGCGGCCAGTGCGCCCGCACAGAAAGCAAGAAAGCTCCGCCGGCTCGGCGGAGCTTTTGCAAAACCCTCGGCGGGTGGTGCGGATGAGAGGACTTGAACCTCCACGGGGTTGCCCCCACTAGAACCTGAATCTAGCGCGTCTGCCAGTTCCGCCACATCCGCACGCACTGTCAATTTTATTCTCGCCAACGCGGATTCAAGTGTCAATTCCACGCTCCCGCCGCACTTGCTCCAGCAGCCCTTTGACCAGCGCCTCGATCTGGTCCCGGACCTTGCGGTAGGTGCTCTCCGGCTGCCCGATCGGATCCTCCACTTCCCACCGGAGTTCCCGGCTGGCCAGCTCCGGCGGCAGCTCGCACCCGCTCATGTTCACCACCAGGTCAAAGCTCTGCGGCTCCACCCATTCGAGCGGTTTTGGATATTGCCCGTCGAGGGAGATCCCCTTCAGCTCCATGACCTCCCTCGTCAGGGGCGGAATCGTCACCGCCGGCATCAGACCCGCGCTCTCCACCTCCCACACGCCTTCCCCATAGGCCCGCGCGAACCCTTCCGCCATCTGACTGCGGCAGGCGTTCCCCAGGCACACAAATAGCACACGCCTCAACGAACTCCTCCCAAAGCCGCCGCCGTGACCTTCTCGACGAAGCGCCGGTGCACGCGCTCTTCGGAGGTCAGCTCCGGATGAAACGTCGCCGCCATGTGCATGCCTTCCTCCACCCACACGGGATCCCCCTTGTAACGCGCCAGCACTCGGACTCCGGGACCCGTCCGCCGGATCACCGGCGCCCGGATAAACACCGCCTCAAGCGGCCCCTCCTCGGTCTCCACTAACGCCACATGGCTGTGTAGTTGGCGGCCGTACGCGTTGCGCTCCACCTCCAGGTCCATCAAGCCCAAAGCTTCCTGCTCCGGGTTGGTCACCTTCGAGGCCAGCAGGATCGCGCCTGCGCAGGTGCCGAAAACTGGCCGGCTGCGCCCGAAACGGAGCAGCTTTTCCCAAAGGCCCTCCTCCCGAAGCAGCTTAAGCATCGTCGTGCTTTCGCCGCCCGGGAGAATCAAACCCTCAGCCTGCTCCAGCTCCTCCGCCTTGCGCACCTCGAACCCCTCCGTGCCCGCGCGCGCCAGCGCCTTGCGGTGCGCCTCAAAATCCCCCTGTAGCGCCAGAATGCCGATCCGTGGAGTCACCATCACCATCCGCGGGTCTGCAACAGCTCAGATTCCTGGAGCTTGGAGACGTCGATGCCCGGCATCCCCATGCCCAGCTCCTCGCTGGCTTCCAGCAGCTTCACCGGATCGTTGTAGTAGGTCGTGGCCTTGACGATGGCCCGCGCCCGGGCCTCCGGATCGGCGCTCTTGAAAATACCCGAGCCGACAAACACCGCCTCCGCCCCCAGCTGCATCACCAGCGCCGCATCGGCGGGCGTTGCGATGCCTCCCGCCGAGAAGTTCGGCACCGGCAGCTTGCCGTGCTCGGCCACGTACTCCACCAGCTCCAGCGGCGCTTGCAGCCGCTTGGCCTCCGCCGGCAGCTCATCCTTACTCAGCACCGTAAGCTGTTTGATCTCCCGCTGGATCGTGCGCATGTGCCGCACCGCCTCCACGATGTTGCCGCTGCCGGCCTCGCCTTTGGTCCGGATCATGGCCGCCCCCTCGGCGATCCGCCGCAGCGCCTCGCCCAGATTCCGGGCCCCGCATACGAACGGCACCTTGAAGGTCCGCTTGTCGATGTGATGTTCCTCGTCGGCAGGCGTCAGCACCTCGCTCTCGTCGATGTAGTCCACCTCCAGCGCTTCCAGAATGCGCGCCTCCATGAAGTGGCCGATCCGCGCCTTCGCCATCACCGGAATGCTGACCGCCTTCATGATTTCCCGGATCTTGGCCACCGGCGCTGCCCGCGCCACTCCGCCCTCTTTGCGAATATCGGCCGGAACCCGCTCCAGCGCCATCACCGCCACCGCGCCCGCACGCTCGGCGATGAGCGCCTGCTCGGCGTTGGTCACGTCCATGATCACGCCGCCCTTCAACATCTCCGCCAGGCCCACTTTGACCCGGAACGCATCGTCCAAATACATTCTTGCCTCCTTGCCTTGCGCGCTGCTCTAAACCATCGCGGGAGCCGGGCCCATCGCTCCCACGGCCCGGACCCGCTCCAGTTCGCTCCCAAATACACGTCCCAACGCCTCCACCCCTTCGCGGATCTGCGCCGGATCCAGTCCTCCAAAACTCAGGCGCAGTCCCCCGGGCTGGCGCCGGGAAACCTCGAAGTACCTGCCCGGCGTGTAGCTGACGCCTTCGCGCTCAGCCCGCGCCAGCAGCTCAGCCGCGTCGAGCGGCGCCGGCAGCCGCACCCACAGATTCATCCCGCCCTGCGGGCGCGTGAACACCGCGCCCGGCGGCAAGAATCGCCCGCAAGCCTCCAGCACCGCCGCCAGCCGCTCGGCGCCCGCCGCCAGAACCCTTTTCCGGTGCGCGGCAAAATCGCCGCTCTCCACAAACCGCAGCAGCACCGCCTGCGAGAGATGATCCGTGTGCAAGTCTGTCAGTTGCTTGTACTCCGCCACCCGGTTGATCAGCGGCCGCGGACCCAACACCCAGCCCACACGCAGCCCGGGAAAGGTCACCTTGGAAAAGCTCCGCAACAGCACCACTCCGCCCGACTCGTCTATCTGCTTCAGTGGCGGCGCCGCGATTCCTTCGTAACGCAGCTCCCCGTAAATGTCATTCTCCACCACGACGGCCCCGGCCCTGCCTGCTCGGGCCAGAATCTCCCGGCGCGCCTCTGTCGGCAGCGTCGCCCCGGTCGGATTCTGAAAATTCGGCGTCAGCACGACCAGCCGCGGCTGCTCCCGCTCCAGGGCCGACTCGAACGCCTCCAGTTCCACCCCCTGCGGCCCAACCGGTAGCCCCACCAGCCGCGCTCCTGCCCGGAGCAACAGATTTCGGACCCCAGGATAGACCGGGTCTTCCACCAAGACCGTATCGCCCGCACGGACCATCGCCCGTTGCACCAGATCCAGCGCCTGCTGGCAGCCGCTTGTGATCAACAGGTCGTCGCCAGCCCGCGCCAGACCCTCGCGCCGCGCCTCACCGAGTAGGTACTCCCTCAGGGGGCCGTATCCGTGCGGGGACCCCAACTGAAGGATCGACGCGGCTTGCGGGCCCGACAGTACGGCCTGGCAGGCTTCCCGCACCTGTTCGACCGGAAACAACTCCTCCGAAGGGCGCGCTGTTGCAAAACTGATCTTCACCGAGCCGTGCGCCGCCGGAAATGCCGGTCCCGGGGCCATCGGGGCCGTTGATCCTAAGACCGCTTCCCAATCCAGCGTCCGCTTTGGCGCCCGGCTTTGCGCCGTCACATAGCTGCCCCGCCCGACGTGGCCGTGGATCAGGCCCTCAGATTCGAGTAGTGAATAGCAGGCGGCCACGGTGGCCCGGTTCAGGCCAAGCAGGCCAGCCAAGGTTCGAGTGGACGGCAGCCGCTCGCCTTCAGCCAGTCTTCCACTCTCAATCCAAGCCCGAAGCTGCTCGTATAGCTGCTTGTAGAGCGGCACCTCGGAGGTTGGATCGAGTTGGGGTGCCAGAACCATCTTCCTTCGACAGTTCCAACCATACCATATTGGCCTGCTGTCCGCCAGCCCGCTACCCCAAGGCAATCTACTCGCCGCACGGCCGCCCCTACATCTCCCGCCGGTTCTCGAGCGACTTCGCCAGCGTCACTTCATCGGCGAACTCCAGGTCGCTTCCCACCGGAATCCCCATCGCGATGCGGGTCACCTTCAGCCCCAGCGGCTTCAACAGCCGAGCCAGATACGCCGCCGTGGCTTCGCCTTCCACGGTCGGGTTCGTCGCCAGGATGATTTCCCGGACCTCGCCGCTCTCTAGCCGCTCCAGCAAGTTCTTGATCCGGAGCTGATCCGGTCCCACGCCCCTCAGTGGCGCAATTGAGCCGTGCAGTACATGGTACACGCCCTGGTACTGGCGCGTGGTCTCGATCGGCAGGATGTTGTGCGGCTCCTCCACCACGCAGATCACCGACCGGTCCCGGTGCACGTCCGCGCAGAACGGGCACAGCTCGCTCTCACTGATGTTGTTGCACAGGCGGCACAGCCCCAGCCGCGTTTTCACTTCCAGCAACGCGGCGGCCAGCCGCTCGGCATCCGCCCTCGGACCGCGCAGGATGTGAAAGGCGATCCTCTGCGCCGATTTCTGGCCGATCCCCGGCAGCCGCTTGAATTCCTGGATCAGCCGCGCCAGCGGCTCCGCAAAATCCGGCATCGGTCAGAACAACCCGGGCGGCAGGCCCAGTCCCCCGAGCAAACCGCTGGTCTTTTCCTGGATGGCTTCATCCACCTTCTTGCAGGCCTCGTTGCACGCCGCCAGAACCAGGTCTTGCAGCATCTCCACGTCGCCTGCCACCTCGGGGTCGATCTTCACCCCGAGGACGTTCTTCTCGCCGTTCATCCGCACCGTGACCATGCCCCCGCCCGCCGATGCTTCCACGCTGATCTGCGCGATCTCTTCGCGCAGCCGTTGCTGCATCTGCTGGGCCTGCTTGAGCATCGATTGCATGTTGCCCGGGAATCGCATATCCTCTCCCTTCTCCTCCTCCGCGGCCAGGCTCTTCCTCTGAAGGCCTGCCCGCCCGCTGGCCGGCCCGCTCAAGACCGGGCGCACTTCATTATTCCAGATCCCGCAGGTCCCGCACGCCCCGTAATTCCCCGCCGAATACCTCCCGGAAGCGCTGCACCTCAGGATCCGCCAGCACGCGCTCCATCAGGGCCGCATCGGTCCCAGACGGAGCCGCGGCCGAGGAGGCTGTTTCCCCGTCGCTCTCCGGTTCCGCCTCCCGGAACTCAACGGCAATCCGCAACTGCGGCGCCCCCAGCTTCTCCAGGGCCTTGCGCAGATCCACCTCGCGCATGGTCAGACGGAAGTCTTTGGGCGTCTCAAAGCGAAGTCCGTTCGGCGTCTCCGTCACCTGGGAGTGCGCCACCGCATCGGCGGTGAACTTCATCCCCAGCTCCAGCAGAGCCGCTTGCAATTTTTGCTGCCATCCGCCGGCCAGCGCTGTGCCTTGTGCCGCGCCGGGTCCGGATGCGCGGGGCGCAGCCGCAGGAACACCCGTCTTCGGCGCGGCCTTCGTTTTCGGCCGTTCCGGCGCAGGCGGAGCTCCGCCGCCAAGCTGAGCCAGCGCCTCCTCGATCGGCATCAGCCGCCCGGCCTCCACCATTCGCAGCAGCCCCAGCTCCGTGTGCAGCCGGATTTGCGTCGAACGCTGCAAATCCCCGTACAGGTCCAGCGCGAGCTGGAGATACCGCGCCAGGTCCTGCTCGCTGAAGACCGCAGAGATCTCCGCCAGGCGCTTGCGCTCTTGGCCGGAGGCCGCAATCAAACGACTTTCGGCGCCGGCGATCTTGGCCACCAGCAGGTTCCGGAAATAGCGCGCCAGCTCCCGGCAGAAGTGCTGCAAGTTGTAGCCTTCGCGCTCCAGCGCCGCCACAATCTCCAGCATCTTGCGCGAGTCGGACGCCGCCAGCGCTTCGGTCACCTGATGCAGACTCTCCAGGGAGAACAATCCCAACAGCGCCCGCACCTCCTCCGCCTTCAGCTCCTGCCCGCAGCAGGCGATCGCCTGGTCCAGCGCCGAGAGCGAATCCCGCACGCTGCCGTCCCCGGCTTGCGCCAGCACCGCCAGCGACTCGGCGTCCGCCCTCACCCCTTCCTGCTGGCAGATCCACTCCATGCGCTGCACCACGTCGTCGAACTCCACCGAGCGGAAGCTGAAGTGCTGGCAGCGGGACGAAATCGTCGCCGGAATCTTGTGCGCCTCGGTCGTGCACAACACGAAGATCACCCACTCGGGAGGCTCCTCCAGCGTCTTCAACAGCGCGTTGAACGCCTCGCTGGTGATCTGGTGCGCCTCGTCGATGATGAAGACCTTATAGCGGTCCCGCGCCGGCCGGTAGCGCACGTTCTCCCGCAGCTCGCGCATTTCGTTGATGCCGCGGTTGCTGGCGGCGTCGATCTCGATGACGTCCACCGAACTGCCGGCGGCGATCTCCTTGCAACTGGCGCAGACGCCGCAGGGCGCAATGGTGGGGCCTTGCACGCAGTTCAGGCAGCGGGCCAGAATCCGCGCCACCGTAGTTTTGCCCGTGCCGCGCTGCCCCGAGAAGATGTAACCATGCGCGATCCGCCCCTGCGCAATCGCGTTCTCCAGGGTCGCCCGCACATGCTCCTGGCCGACCAGTTCGGCAAACGTCTGCGGGCGGTACTTCCTGGCGATAACCTGATACATCGTCCCAATTCCGAAAGTTCTTGCCAGGCCCTGGGAGACCCGCGGCACACCTGCTCAACCGCTACCGTTGCTTCCTTCCGGACCTGGCGGGGTTCGCGGCCGCACGTTGCACGGGGCCCAGAGCCTGGCAATCATCCATGCTAACACGCCGTCTGGCTCCGCCCTTGCCGGTCCTCCTGCGCGCCCCACGCCTTCTTGCGCCGCACCGGACAAGCGGAGTACATTGAAACCCGTACCGGAGAGCCATATGCCCTACTGCGCAAATTGCGGTTCACCCGTCGATGGAAGGTTTTGCCCCAAGTGCGGAACGCCCGTGGCTGCCGGCCAGCCGCCCGCAGCTCCACCGCCTGCCCCGCCGGGATCCCAAATCGCCCCCAACGTCGCCGGCGCTCTTTGTTACATCCCCGTCTTCGTTCCGGCCATTCTGTTCTTGCTGCTGGAACCTTACAGCCGCGACAAGGAGATCCGCTTCCACGCCTTTCAATCCTTGTTTCTGCAAATCGCCTGGGTGGTCATACAAATCGTGCTCGGCGTGCTTGCGCCCATTGGCGGCTGGGGTCTTTGGTGGACTTTGAGCCGCCTCGTCCATCTGGCTCTCGTGCTACTGGCTCTATACCTGATGTGGCAAACGTACCAGAATCGCAAGACCATCTTGCCGGTCCTCGGCGAAGCCGCGCAGAAATTCGCGTAGCCGCCGGGCCCCGGCCAACGTCCCAACAATGAGCTCGAATCTCGTGATCTTCGCCCTTGCATTGTGGCTGGCGGCCCAAGTTGCCGCGCCGCCGCCCCCCGCCGTCAGCCTAATCGAGTATTACGGCCTCAGCAAGGTCCCGCTCAGCCGCATTGAAGAAGCCTTGGGGGTGAAGCCTGGCGCGCCGCTGCCGGCCTCTAAAGGGGATGCCGAGGCGCGGCTGGAGGCGGTGGACGGCGTCGTGGCAGCCCGCTTGGAAGCGGTTTGCTGCGAGGCCGGCGGCGCCATCCTTTTTGTCGGAATCTTGGAGAAGGGCGCGCGCCTGTTCGAGGTCCGGGATCCTCCCAAGACCAATGTGCTGCTGCCCCTGGAACTGGCCGAGGCTTACCAGTCGTTTCTCGAAACTTATCGCGACTCCGCCCTGCGGCCCGGCGCTCCAGGCCTGCCCCCAACCACCCAGAGCCGGCTGGCCGCATTGGCCAACAAGCATCTCCGCACCGTCCGCGAAGTAGTGAGGAACTCCGTCGATGCGGATCACCGGGCGATGGCGGCGCACCTGCTGGTGTTCGTGAAAGACAAAGCCGCCGCAGCCGATGATCTTCAATACGCCTTGCGGGATCCGGACGAAGGCGTGCGGCAGAACGCCCTGCGGACACTGAAGGAACTCGCCGCCCACGCCGCCGCCCATCCGGAAGACGGAATCAAGATCTCCCCCACCTGGCCCGTGGAGATGCTGAACTCGCTCGTTTGGGCGGACCGCACCGGCGCGGCCGAGCTGCTGGTGGCTTTGTCGGAAAACCGCAATGCTGCCGTGCTCGGGCTCCTCCGCGAACGAGCCCTTCCGCAGTTATTCGAAATGGCCCGCTGGCAAAGCCTGCAATACGCTCTCCCCTCTTACATTCTGCTTGGCCGTCTGGCCGGCTTGAGCGAGGAACAGATTCAGCAGAGCTGGGCCTCCGGCCAGCGCGCGCAGCAGTTGGCCGCCATCGAGAAATCCCTCGGCGCTTCGCGCTGACCGAGGCCGCCGCGGAACGATTAGGCCGGCGTTTCGGACGATGCGGAGCTGCGCTCGGCGTAAGCCGATTCACACTCGCAGCAGTCGCTGCACCGCCGGCACTTCTCGCAGATATGATTGTCGCAGGCGTCCTTGGTGCAATACAGGCAAATGCGCTGCGACGCTTCGCCGCAAATGCTGCAAACGAACGTGCCGGTCGCGCTCACTGGGACTCCTTCTTGTTGGCGGTGGGCGGCGGCGCCGGCTGGCGGCTCAACTGCTCGCGGCAGCGCTGCGCCTCCTCGGCCATCACCCGCGACTGGCCCTCCATCTCCTCGGCCAGGCTGACCATATACTCCCTCAGCTTATCTCGCGCCCGAGCCCCCGCGCTCCACTGGTTCTGAATGCGCGTAGCGGCCGGCTCACTCTGGTATCGCCGCACCCCTTCGCACAGCGAGATCAGCATCTCGCCCACGGCGTCCAGCCTCAGGTGCGTTTCCAGGGCCAGGCTCAACCTTTCAGGCCGCGCCGCCAAGGCCTCGGCGGCACGGCGGGCATAGCCGGCCTCGTCCCGGATCGATTGAAGCTGCTGCTGGTAAGCCTCCTTGGGGCCATCGCCCACCCATAACTCCGGGTGCACTTCGAGCAGCGCGCCGCCAAGCTCGTCGATGTGCCGCACCAAGAGCTTCAGGTCCTCGCGGATCTCCCATTCCGAGGGCACGCCGCGCTGAGGCGATTGGGCGACCAAAGAGGAAGCGCCGGGACAAACGGTAGCCGCCAAACACACAACCAAGATGCTGCGGCGAAGATTCGCCATCGTGAATCCCCCAAAGCCTCAGTTTCGCACGAGCTAGTTGCCCGGTGGGGGTGGCGGAGGCGGGGCTGGCGCGGGCGCCGGTGTCGTGGTTCCGCCGCCAGGACTGCCGCTGTCCCCGGGCAGGGGCGGCGTCGTCGGAGGCGCACCGCCTCCCCCGGGCAGCGGAATGCCGCCGGGAGACTTTCCGGTTCCGATCACCGCAGGCTGGCCGCGGTACACCAGGGTTTGCAACGCATCGGCCAGCACCCGCAGCGATCCGCGCACCAAGGTGTCCTTCCCGATGCGCGAAGCGGCCAGCGGCTGGTTCTTGTAGACCCGGAGCCACTGCCCGGTGGTGAGGATCTTCGGCGGACCGGGGTGGCGCGCATGTTGCACCTCCACCAGGCCCTCTTCCACCACCACCAGCGTGGTCTCTTCGTCGTCCTCCACTTCGACCTCGAAGGTGGTTCCCCTCACCGAGATCACAGCGGTGGGCGTGCGCACGCGGTTGAAGTTGGGCTGCCCGCCCCACTTCTCGATGTGCACCCGGATGCGCCCCAGCACCAAATCCAAGAGGTCTCGCAGGTTGCCGGGGGTCTGCCGGAATAGCACCCTGGAGTTCGGGAAGACCTCAAAGGTGCTCCCATCGGAGAGTTGAAACACGGCGTAGCCGTCCTCTCCGGTGATAATGACCTGGCCCATCCGCACCAAGTCGCCGGCATTGACGGCCCAGGGTTGGGAGTCCCGCAACACCGTCACCTGCCCGGTTACGGAGATAGCCTTGGCGGCGCTGTCCGGACTGGAGCTGCCGAATGGGAACTGAGCCCAGGCCAATAAGGGGAGGACTAACAGCCCCACCATCAGCCGACATGTCGCCCGTGCGCCAGACATCTCCTCACCTCTCTGGCCGTCCTTTAGAGGGACACCAGAACACCTCAGTCTAACACCAAATTAGTCTTGCAAAAAGACCTCCGTGGCCTTTTTTTGACAAATTTTTGAGCAGCAACGTCTTTTCAATATGTGGGGGGCCAGCCAACCCGCTGGATAAGGTTAAAATGGACTCGTTCTATGTGTCGGCCTGCCACAGTACCAGGGGCGTGGTCAGCGGCCGCCCTCGCCTTGCTCGGAACGCTGGCCGCCGCCCCGGCGGGTGCCCAACCTCAAACCGCGATGCCCAGCCGCCTTCTGCCGGACTGGCGTCCAATCGGGACTTTCACCTACGAGAGGGAACTGCCCTCGCCCGCCACCGGCCCGGTCCAGCAGGTCTGGTTTTCTCTGGACGGCTCCGTGATTTACGTCCGCCTCTCGGCGGGCCGCATCTTCCGCACCCAAGATTTGGAATCCTGGCAGCCCGCCTCTGATACCGAGTCCCTGCCGCCTTTGCCGCCCTCCAGCTTCCCGGCCAGGCTTCCTGAACCCGGGACTGTCGCCCGGCCGGCGGACAGTTTTGGCGCCCGCCTTTACGCCTTCGGCCAACAGGTTTACCGCTCGGACGATGGGGGCTGGACCTGGGCCGATCGAACTTCATGGCGCGGATCTTCCATCTTGGGAGGACCGGTGCAGGATTTGGCCGTCCATCCGTTCGACCCCGACGTCGTTGTGGCGGTCAACGAATTCGGCGTGTGGCGGTCGGCTGACGGGGGCCTGTCCTGGTGCGGCCTGAACGACGGGCTTCCGAACCTGCCGGTATGGCGATTGATTGCGGCCCCGGCTGGGGCGCGCGGCCTCAAGATCCAACTGGCCGGGGGCGCAATCTTGGAATGGCTCCCCGGTGAGCGGCACAGTTGGCTGCCTGCCGATGACGAGGCGGCTCGGCTAAGGGAGGCCGCTCAGCGGCGGGCCGCCGAGCAAATCGGCCAAGTGGTGACGGCGATCGCCCTAGCCGGCGAATACGGGTATGCGGGCGGCGCGGACGGCACTTTGTGGGTGTCCCGGGATGGCGGAGAGAGCTGGCACTGGGCCCGGCGCGGAGCCGGGGCCCCGGTGCTCGCCGTGCAGGCCGTTCCAGACAACCCGGCAAGAGCCTTCGCCGCCTTTGGCACACCGGGCGGCGGCGATCGCCACCCTGCGGTCCTTTATACGTTCGACGGGGGCGTCAACTGGTCCGACATCACCGGGGATCTCACCGCCGGGCCGGTTTATGGAATCACCAGCGACCGCGAAGGCGCCGCCGTGTACGCCGCCACCGAGCGTGGCCTGTATCTCAGCGTAGCCGGAAACGGCTCAGGCGGGCTGGGCGGCCGGTGGGTGCTGCTCTCGGGGAATCTGCCGCCCGCTCCAGTCAAAGACGTGAAACTCGACGAGCCGGGCCACCAGGTGTTCGCCGCTTTGGAGGGCTATGGCGTCTACGCGGCCCCCGCCCCGCACCGCTTTTGGCGCGTGGAAGTGGCCAACGCGGCCGACCTGAGCACTCGCCCCGCCGCCCCCGGCTCGCTGCTCACGGTTCTGGGCGGGCGATTGGTCCGCGCGCAGGCCGGCCTGCTTCCCGCCCCGGTCTTGTTCGCCTCCGAGTCCCAATCCCAGCTCCAGGTGCCTTTCGAAATCAGCGGCTCTTCGACCGAGCTGGCCCTGGAACTGGCGCAGGGCCGCTTCGTCTTCAAGCTCCCACTGGCGGAGACCTCGCCTGCGATATTCGTGGACCGGGAAGGCGGTGCGATGCTGATGGACGCCGACACGGGGGTGCTGCTGGACGCCTCCCACCCGGCGCGGCCCGGCATGCGCGTGCAGTTGCTCGCCACGGGCCTTGGAAAGGTGATTCCCGCCTGGCGCACCGGCGTAGCAGCCCCGCTACAGCAACCTCCTCGCGTCGCGGCGCCCGTCCGCGCTTATTTGAACGGCGCCCCCATCGAGGTGACCCGCGCCACGCTGGCCCCGGGATACGTCGGCTTCTATTTGGTGGAGGTGGTCCTGCCTCCCCTGTTGGATGCCGGTCCGTCCGAGTTATTCTTGGAAGCAATGGGCCGCTCCAGTAACCGGGTGCGGCTCTTGGTGGAGCCCTAACGCTCAGCCCGTGGCTCTAAATGAGGAAACTTAAGGTAGACACCGAGCTATGAAAGCAAAACTTTGGACGGCAGCGCTCGCGGCCCTTTGCTGTACTGTGCTGCTGGCGCAGGAGAATCAGCAGGAGGAAGGCGAGCGGCTTGCCCCCTACTACCCGACGCCGGAGACGATCGTGGAGAAGATGCTCCAGCTCGGCGGGCTCAAAGCCGGAGAGAAAATGTTCGACCTGGGCAGCGGGGACGGCCGCATCGTCATCATGGCCGCCCAGAGGTTCCACGCGGACGCCACCGGCGTGGAGCTGGACGAGAGCTTGTGGAAGCAAAGCTCGGAGCGCATCAAGGCCCTCGGTTTGCAGAAGACCGCGAGAATTATCAAGGGCGATCTGCTCCGCCAGGACTACAGTTCGGCGGACTTGATCACGATCTACTTGCTTCCTTCGGCCATCGACAAGCTTCGCCCGCTTTTGGAAAAGCAGTTGAAAAAGGGCGCCCGGGTGGTGGCCCACGATTTTCCCATCACCGGCTGGGAGCCGGAAAAGACCGAAGACATTGAGGACGACGGCGAAGGACGCAGCCACACGCTTTACCTTTACCGGCGCTGACTGCGCCTCCCCGTGATGGAGGCCGCATGCAGGTGAACCATTGGGATACGCGCCGGGTGGTGGCTATTTCCCGCCTGGCGGGCGGGTTGCTTTGGTTCGCGGCCCATTTTTCCCCCTCGCAGTCCCTCCATTGGATCTCGCTGACCGCCTGCCTTGTGTTCCTCGCCTACGGCGCGATCGTGCTGGTCTACGGATGGACCACGCGGCCGGGATTTCAACTCTGCCCCCTCTTCATGGACGCATTGTTCTTCGCGCTGGTCGTGGCCTACGGTCCCGATCCGGCCGCCTGGGTCAGCTCCGTATTGTATGCGCACCTCCTGCTGTCGTCCCTGCTGCTTTACCCTTGGTGGAACACTTGGCTGGTCACGGCGGCAGCCGCGCTCATCCTTCTGTTACTGCAACTCACCGGCAAAGGACCCTTGGTCCGGCTTGCTGTCTGGTCCCTCCTTTTGACTTGGCCGGCCGCGCTTTACAAGCGCCGTTGCGAGCAGTCCGTGGCCGGGTTGCGGCAGCGGCTTCAAGAGAGCGAACAGCAACTGCGGGAAGTCCGGGACGCAGAGCGGCAGAAGATCGCCGCCGATTTTCATGACGGCCCGCTTCAGGCCTACATCGCCCTTCAGCTTCGCCTGGAGGTGCTGGGTCGCCTGATGAAGCGGAATGTGAATGCTGCCTTGCAGGAACTCCAGGAAATCCTAAACCTGCATAAATCGCAGGTCGCCCAGATGCGCGCCTTTCTGCGCAGCATGCGCGCCGTCCAGGTCCGGCCGGGCGGGTTGGCCGCTTCGCTGCGCGAGCTGGTGGCCGAGTTCCACAAGAATAGCGGCATCCACACCAGCTTCGAAAACGCCGAGGAGGTTGAATCCCCTTCCGTCGAGGTCGCCACGGAGTTGGCGCAGATCGTCCGGGAAGCGCTCAACAATATTCAAAAGCACAGCCGCGCCACGCGCGCGGCCGTGACCCTCAAACCCACCCAAAACGCGATCGAGCTGTACGTCGAAGACAACGGCCAAGGCTTTCCCTTCAGCGGCTCGTTCGACCTGGAGGAGATGCAGCGTCTGGGCATTGGCCCGGCAAGCATTCAGCGCCGCGTGCGGGAACTGAAAGGCGAGATGGTCCTGGAGTCTCAACCGCGCCTGGGGTCTCGAATCCGCATGCGAATTCCGGTATGACCTTCCATCGAATTTCCCGGCGGGACTTTTTGGCCTCGGCCTGCGCGCTCGGCAGCCTGGCCTCCTGCCGCTCCTACACAGAATTCACGCTCCCCCCTCTCGAGGAACCCCGGCCTCCGCTTCCCCGGCTCCGCTGGAATGTTCTGGATTCGCCCGTGCTCCCTCTGGGAAAGCCGGGCGATTGGGACGGCAGCGACGTGCTCAATCCTTCCGTGGTTGCCCGCGAAGGCGTCTATTACAACCTCTATTCCGGATTCGACGGCGCAAGCTGGCACACGGGCCTGGCGACCTCCTCCGATGGGCTCAACTGGACCCGGCGGGGCCGTGTCCTTTCGCCCTCGCCCGGCGCCTGGGACGGTGAGTACATCGCAGCCAATGGTTCGGCGCTTTTCGTTCACGGCGAATTTCTGTACTGGTACCAAGGCGGCCGCCTGCCCGCCATTGGTCTGGCCCGCTCCAAGGACGCGCTCCGTTGGAGCAAGCACGGCGCTCCGGTGCTTACGCCCGGTCCCCGCGGCAGTTGGGACGAGCGCGGCGTCGCCGACCCGTACGTATTGCGCCTCGGCGAGTGGTTCTACCTGTATTTTCTCGGCCAGGACCGCGCCCGGCGGCAGCGGCTCGGCGTGGCCCGCTCTCGGGACGGCGTGCGCTGGGAGAAGCTGAAATCGAACCCTATCTTCGAGCTGGGTGAACCGGGCGCTTTCGACGAAACCGGACTGGGTGAACCGGCGGTTTGGCCCTGGCAGGGACGCTACTGGATGGCCTACACCGGCCGCGACCGCCGCGAAAACCGCCGCATCGGTTTGGCGTGGTCCGAGGATGGCATCCGCTGGCAACGGTTGCCCGCCGACACGGTCTTTGCGGGCGCTCACGCCTGGAATGCCGCCGTCGTCTGCGACCCGTCGGTCCTGGTGGAGAACGGCCGCGTCCGCGTCTGGTTCGGCGGCGGCGACCGGCCCTCTCCCGACGAGCGCCTCAACGGCCAAATCGGGTATGCCACGCTGGAATCTGCCGGTGGTACCCTGTCGGTGTGAAGATCGGGATCACCTGCTACCCGACCTACGGCGGCAGCGGCATCGTGGCCACCGAGTTGGGCCTGGAGCTGGCCAGCCGCGGACACGAGGTCCACTTCATCACCTACGACAACCCCATCCGGCTGGACCCCTCTCATCCGCACATTCTCTATCACGAGGTGGAAGTTCCCACTTACCCGCTGTTCCACTTCCCGCCTTACACGCTGGCCCTGGCCAGCCGCATGGCCGAAGTGGCTGAGCGCTACTCGCTGGATCTGCTGCACGTGCATTACGCCATTCCGCACTCGATCTCGGCCTTCTTGGCCCGGGAGATCCTGGCGGTGCGCTGCCGGGTCCCGTTCATCACCACGCTGCACGGCACCGATATCACTTTCGTTGGCGCTGAGCCGTCGTACTTCCCGATCACCAAGCTTGGCATGGAGAAGTCCGACGGCCTCACGGCGGTCAGCGAATACCTGCGGAATGAGACCGTGCGGGTCTTCGGCATCGAGCGCGAGATCCGGGTGATCCGCAACTTCGTGAACTGCGAAATCTACCGGCCCGCCCGCAAGGATGCCCGCCAGAACCCCTATGCGCCTCCCGGGGTGAAAGTCCTGATGCATTTGTCGAACTTCCGCCCGGTGAAACGCGTCCAGGACTGCATCCGGATCCTGGCCGAGGTGCTGCGGCGGACCCCCGCGTTTTTGCTGATGGTGGGCGACGGGCCGGAGCGCGGCCCGGCCGAGCAGTTGGCTCGCGAGCTGGGCGTGGATCAACACGTTGCGTTCCTGGGCAAGCAAAACCAAGTCCACCGCCTCATTCCGCTGGCCGACGTAATGCTGCTGCCCAGCAGATTGGAGAGTTTCGGACTGGCGGTATTGGAAGGCATGGCGTGCGGCGTTCCTCCGGTGGCGACGCGGGTGGGGGGCTTGACGGAGCTGGTGACCCACGGCGTGGATGGCTTCCTGGAGCCGGTGGGCGATATTGAGGCCCAGGCGGCGCGGGTGCTGGAATTGCTCACCGACGAGGAGCTGCACAGCCGCATCGCCGCCGCCGCGCGCTATACGGCCCTATCGCGCTTCTGCACGTCGCTAGTGATCCCGATGTACGAGGAGTATTACCGCCAAGTCTGCGCCGGGTGATGCGCGGCGGATTAAGCCCTGCCATCTCGAAGTTACTGAGAGTCTGTCAGCGCACGGGTGCGGCGTCTCCGGCTCCAGTAGCGTAACAGGAGTCCGCCCCTTACACCCACTCCGGCGTGTCGCCGCTGCGCTGCCACTGCTTCACGCCCGCTTCGTCCAGCTCCACGCCTAATCCCGGCAGCTCCGGGCGCGGGGCCATGCCGCCCTTGATCACCGGCGGGTTCTTCGCCATCACCAAGATGTCGATCTTGCCTCCCATCCGGGCTTCGCTCGTCAAAAAGTCGTGGATCGAGAGCCCGAAATGGATCGACGACATCGTCAGCAGGATCCCGCCCACGTTGTGGGTCGCCACGGGAATTCGGAATAGCGCCGCCAGTGCGGCGATCTTCATGATGGCCGTGAGGCCGCCACAGAAGGCTATGTCAGGATAAATGAAGTCTACGGCCTGCTCTTTCAGGAACGGATAGTAACCCTGCGGCATCTCCAGCTTCTCGCCGGTGAGCAGCGGCACCCGGCATTCGCGCTTGAGCGAAACCCAACTATCGGAGAAAGCCACCGGCAGCGGATCCTCCAGCCACTTCGGTTCGATGCCCTCCACCGCCCGCGCAATCGCTTTGGCGCTCGGCAGATCGTACTCGTTGTGGCAATGGACCATGATGTCGTAGTCCGGGCCCAGCTCGGCTCGCACGTTCTCAAAGCCGGTGCGGATCTTGTGCAGGTCCTGATTCGATAAGGTCGTCGTGAAGCGCCCCGCCGGGCGCTGAATCGGGCTGGTCGTGTTGATCTTTACCGCCTTGAACCCCTGTGGGTTCTGGCGCAACTGCGCCGCCCAGTCCTTCACCACCGCGCGGTCCAGCATGTTGCGGGGTTCGGTGTTGATGAATACAGACACCTCATCGCGGAAGGGGCCCCCCAAAAGCGAATACACCGGATGCCCCGTCAGCTTGCCGGCCAGATCCCACAACGCCATGTCAATGCCGCTGAGCGCGGGGATGGAAGCCATATACGTGTGCATCAAGGTGGACATCCGGTGCCAGTGATATTGAATGGCCAGGGGGTCTTGCTTCAACAACAGGGGACGGTACCTCTCCAGCCAGGCCTGCATCATCGCCTGGGTCACGCCCGATTCGCCGTAGCCGGAGATGCCCGCGTCGGTGTCGATGCGGATCAGGGTGTGGCCGACGCCGGAAAGTCCCTTCATCTTGATGTCGGTGATTCGAACTTTGCCGCGGTCCGCTGCGGTCAAGGTCTCGAAGCGCGTGAAGAGCCCCGCCGCCGGCAGGGCTAGTGCTGTTCGCAAGAAATCTCGCCTACGCATAGTGCGCCCATTGTATCGCCAAGCGCGGGCGTGCGGGACCGACGCGGCCCGCGGTCACGCCCTTCTCCTTAGGCGAAACCCGCCGCCGCGCGCCGCCGGCCCGCTCAAACCCCGCGGCGGGGCCGTTCCCGGCGGACGCGGTCCATGTTCTGCACCGGCTCGGAGTCGCACTCGGCGGCGATGACCGTCACCGGATCGTCCGGCGGCTTGGGCGGCAGGCCTAAGAACCGCACTCGGAATTCGTCTTGTTCGAAACGCACCGGCCGGCCTGAGGCCAGCAGCCGCGCCGACTTCACCTTCGCCTGCAAGCCGGCCAGCACCACGGTCTCGCCGGGCCAGTAGGAGACATGCATGTACAGCGTGTTGCCCTTGCGGCTGAAGTTGGCGTAGTTGGAGCGGTTCACGCGGCAACGGTCCGCGCCGTAGATCGCCTGCCCGTTGCGCTCAAGCCAGTGTCCCACGGCCTCCAGGATGCGCACGGACTCTTCAGGGACCGAGCCGTCGCCCCGCGGTCCAATATTGAGAAGATAGTTGCCCCCGTCGCGCGCGCAGGTCACCAAGTTGAGAATGCAAGTCCGCGGCCGTTTCCAGTTGTCATCGGAGGCGTGGTAGCCCCAAGAGTCGTTCATGGTCATGCAGGCTTCCCAGGCGCGCCCTGAGGCGTCGGCTTGGATGCGCTGCTCGGGGGTTGAGAAGTCGCCGGGCAGAAGGTTGCGGTTGTTCACAATAATGTCAGGCTGAAGCTGGAAGACCATCTGGTTCATCCGTTCCGACTCCCACCCCTCCGCGTTCAACGGCCAGGCGACGTCATACCACAGAATGTCGATCTTGCCGTAGTTGGTCATTAGCTCGCGGATCTGGCCGTGGATGTACTCGACGAAGCGCTTGCGCGCCGCCTCGTCGGTGGCGCAGCGCGCTCCGTCGGGATGATGCCAGTCCATCAGCGAATAGTAGAACCCCACCCGCAGGCCCTCGGCGCGGGCGGCCTCCACGTATTCGGCCACCAGATCCCGCCCCGCCGCTTGCTTGGGCGCGCAGTAACTTGTCAACTTGGAGTTAAACAGGCAGAATCCCTCGTGGTGCTTGGTGGTCATCACCATGTATCTCTGCCCGGCGCGGCGCGCCAGTTTCGCCCATTCGCGCGCGGCGTTGGGGCGGGGATTGAATCGCTTGGCGAGCTGCTCGTACTCTTCCACGGGAATGGCCTCGTTTTCCATCACCCATTCATGGCGGCCGAGCAGGCTGTACAAGCCCCAGTGGATGAACATTCCGAACCTAGCTTCATGCCACCACTTCATGCGGCGCTCGCGATCCGCGTCGCCGGGCAGCGGCGCTGCCGATAGAGCGGAAGCCGCCGCAGGGGCCGCGGCGAGCGTCTGTAACCAGCTCCGGCGGGAAAAAACCGGTGAGTTCATGACGTTCTCCCTTCAGGGCGCCGGCCTCGCATTCAAAAGGCCGGGCCATGCAAGATATAGCGCCACGCGCCGCCGGAGTCAAGCTCCGGATGTATACTGCTCAGTGCCGCTCCTGCGCTCCCCCAGGCGCCGGAGGGCATGTACATCGACCTCCTGAAGGGAGAGGCCGCCATGATGACACGAAGGCAGTTTGCAGCAGCCGCCGCGTTCGCCCCCGTCCTCGCCTCCGGCCAGGTGCAGGCTGTCGGAGCGCAGCCCGCCGGGACAACCGGTTTCCGCCGCCGGGTTCATCCGCTCGAAGGCGTTGCCCGGCAGAATCTCAAGATCACCGACGTCCGGGTGACGCTCATGTCGTACGAGCTTCCGCCGGACAAGCAGTGGATGGTGGCGCGAGCCGTCACCTGGAAGACCGACGCGGTGCTGGTGGAGGTCTTCACCGACAAAGGCATCGTGGGCATCGGCGAGTCCAGCCCTTACGGCGGTCCGCCGCAAATGAAAAAGATGATCGAAGAATGGATCCGGCCCAATCTGCTGGGCAAGAATCCATTCGACGTCGAGCAGCTCACGCCGGGCTGGTCCGCGCAGCGCGGCCGCCCGGGGGCCGCCACCTGGGCCGGCATCGACATGGCGCTGTGGGACATCATCGGCAAGGCTACGAACACCCCGGTTTACCGGCTGCTGGCCACCGACGCGCCGCCCCAGCGCCGCATCCGCATGTACGCGTCCGGCGGCGTCTCCTACGCCTGGTACAAGCGGCCCGAAGACCTCATCGACGAAGCGGTCCGCCATAAGGAAGCCGGCTACACCGCCTTCAAGTTCCGTATCGGAACTGAATGGCGCAATAGCGGCATGACCATCCAGAAGTACATCCCCTACCTGCGCAAGCTGCGCCAAGCCGTCGGGCCGGACTTCGACCTGATCCAGGAAAGCAACATGCGCTTGACCCTCGAACAATGCCTGGAGCTCTGCCCCGTGCTCGAAGAGCTCAAGTTCCTGTGGTTCGAAGAGCCCGTCAGCACTTCGGGCGAGGGCGCCCTGGAGGCTTACGTCAAGATCAACGAGGCATTGCCCACCGTGCTGGTCGCGGGCGGCGAAAGCCGGACGAACCGTTTTGAGTTCAAAGAGTGGATCGACCGCGGCGCGTACGACATCGTCCAGCCCGATAGCAACGTCACCGGCGTCACCGAGGCGTGGCACATCGCCCGGATCGCGGCGCTGAGCGGCAAGCCTTGCTGTCATCACAACTGGCACGGCGGGTTGACCACCATGGCCAACGCCGCGCTGGTGGCGGCTATCCCCAACCGGATGATGCTGGAGCTTAACCAAACTTACAACCCCTTCAAAGAGGAGATCTTCAAGGACCCGCTGGTGGTCAAAAAAGGCTACATGGAACTGTTTGACCGGCCCGGCTTCGGCGTGGAATTGATTCCGGGAATCGCCAAGAAGTTTCCCTACATCGAAGGGCGTTATGACCGGCCCAACCCCGACCTGCCGCCGGCCCCGTGAGTAAACACCCGTGCCGAGAATGAATCCCCGCCCGCGCATAACACGGCTCTGTGCCGCACTCTACATCTTAGTTTCCAGCACCCAGGCGCTGGAAGCTCAACAGAACAACCCTCCGCTGACGTCTTACTACGGAACCACGCCTGTGCTGGACGGGATAATTAGTGCCGGAGAATGGGACGACGCAACCCAGTTTGTCGGGGTCAAAGACTGGTGGCCCGCCTTCCGCCCTGTCACCGACGACCGCGATCTTTCTCTTAAGGGCTACGTCAAGCATGACTCCAACTACCTTTACTTCGCCGCGAACGTAACCGACGATCTACTCTACGGCATCGCCACGCCGCGCTATCTGCCGCCCTCCAACCCCAAGGCCCACGAGCTTACACGCGAAGGCTACCCCTGGCTGGGCGATGAAATGGAGATCCTGTTGTTTGCCGGGCCTTCGCCGCCGCGCCTGGAAGCGGACGGGACCGGCGCCTCCTGGCAGATGGTGTGCAATCTCACCAAGTCGCGCACCGGCGGGGTGGGCGTGGGAGGAATCTTGGAAGGCGAGCCGCGCTCTAATGCCTCCGCCTGGGAGACCTACCAAAAGTGGATTGAAGACGGCGCCCAGCGCTGCGCGGCCAAGGTCAAGCCGGACGGCAGCGGCTACATCCTCGAATGGGCCATCCGCTTCAACCCTTGCCTGGAGTCGGAACCGGCCGTCTTCTACTCGCCGGCTAAGGGGCCGGCCGTGGTCCGCATCAAGCTGGTGCTCGGGGATATGGACCGTCCCGAGGACGGCGCAACAAACCGTTATCTCTTTCATCACGAGCAGTGGTTTGCGCCCGGAGCTGTTCCGGCGGAGCGCAGAGCGTGGGGCTATCTGCATCTGATGGGCATGGAACGCAAACCGTGACTTCGTTGTCCCGCCGCAGCTTTATCGGAATCGCGGCTGTCGGAGCGGGCGGGGCCGCCTCTGAGCCGCTCGTCGACGCCCACGTCCACCTCTGGAACTACGATCCGCAACAGTATCCCTGGATCGGCAACCCCATCATGAAGGCCGATTTCGGCCCGGCGGAGCTCAAGACCGAGATGGACCGGACGGGCGTCGGCTGGGCCATTCCCGTTCAGGCGCGCTCCAGCCTGGAGGAAACGGAGTGGCTTTTGGATCTGGCCGAGCGCCACGAATTCCTGGCCGCCGTGGTCGGCTGGCTTCCGACGGACGAAGCGAAGCTGGCCCCCTTGCTGGAGAAGTACGCCTCCCGGCGAAAGCTGCGGGGCGTCCGCGCCGGAGTGGAGTTGAATGCGGGGTCGGAGCGGGGCAGGCGCTTCCTCGATGCGCTGCGAGCCCTCGGGCGCGCCGGCCTGGCCTATGACATCCACATCAGCGAGGATCAGCTTCCCGGCGTGGCGGCGCTGGCCGGCCGCCTGCCGCAGGTCACGCTGGTGCTGAACCACCTGGTCAAGCCCCGCATCCGCGAACGGATCCTCTCGCCCTGGCGTGAGAACATGCGCGAGGCCGCGCGGCGGCCCAATCTCTATTGCAAACTCTCCGGGTTGGTGAACGCCGCCGACCCGAAAACTTGGACGCCCGAAGACCTGCGGCCCTATATTGAGACCGCGCTGGATACGTTCGGTCCGCGGCGCTTGATGTTCGGCTCCGATTGGCCGGTTTGTTTGCAGGCAGCGAGCTATGAACGCTGGTTCCGCGCCGCGCGCCAGGCCGTGACCAGGCTCTCGCCCGGCGAACAGGCCTGGATCTTCGGGCGAGCTGCGGCCCGAGCTTATCGCCTGGACCTCTCCACATCAGGCCACAGCTAAAGGGTAATGCGGCGGCGAGCGGAAACCGTCACCACTCCGGCCTGCTTCGCGGTCCGACGTTGCTCACGTCCACCGGCTGAAAGCCGATCTTCCGGGCGGGAGAATCGGCGCGCAAGCCAAACTGAAAACTCCCTGCGTTCACGAAAGCCGGATCGGCGATCACCGAATCCCGATCCTGCCCCTGTTGCCGCCACTCCTGGAAGCTCTTGCCCGCAAAGCGCATCTCCCCGCCGCGCGCATCGTAGTAGAGATTCCGGTTGAGCTGGAACCGGTCGCCGGTCCAGTTGCTGCCCAACAGCACTCCCGAGTCGAAGTAGACGATGTTTCGCTCCAGGGTGAAGGAAAGATGCGGCTCGGCGCGTGTGCGCATCCATTGCGACTCGCGGTTAAAGGCGAAAATATTGTTCCGCACCACGTTGTCCCTCCCGTAGTGCTGGTGAAAGCCGGCGCTCTTGCAGCGGTAGACCACGTTGTTCTCAATCAGGATCTCGCTTGAGCCTTCATCGGGATAGATCCCCCAGCCGCCGTAAGTGAACGACTCGATGTCGTGAATCAAGTTGTTCCGGATGGAAGACGCCGACCGCACGCCCAGCGTGTAGATGCCCCCCATGTCGCTGAGCATCTGCTTGCCGATGTGATGCAGGTGGTTGTACTCGATCACGTTGTCTTTGGATTGATTCGGCCCGTAGCCCCACGTCCAGCCCACCGAGATCGCCGTGTAGTAGAGATCGTGAATGTGATTGTGCGCGATGTAGTTCCGCGCGCTCTGCCCCACCCAAATGCCCACCGCCGAAGGATACACCTCGCCCAGCTTGTGGATGTGATTGTCCGCGATCTCGTTCTCGAAGTTCCGGTCCGCTTCCCTGGGCCGCTGCACCGTCTCGCCCATCTTAATGCCGCCGGCGCCCATCTCGTAGATCTCGTTGGCGGCAATTCGGTTCCGCTTGCAGCCGCGCCCGAACCAAACGGCGTAGCCGCCGTGCTGGGTAAAAACGCACTTCTCGATGACGCACTCCTCGGCGCCGATCGCCTCAAACGCGCTCGAAGCCGCAATCGCCGCCTGGGAATCCGCAAAGCCCTGCGGACCCATGCTCCAGTCCGTGTGCCGGAAGTCCAGGCTCCGGAATACGACCCGGCGCACAAACCGCTCCTGCTCCGGCGACCCCTCCAGCCGCACGAGCTGCGTCAGGACGGGGGCAATGATCTCCGCGCTTTCCATCGACTCGACCCCCAGCGGCCAGTACAACACCCGCCCCGCTTCCCGGTCCAAAAACCATTCCCCGGCTTGATCCAGCGAGCCGGGCGCATTCTCGATCCAGTAGCGCGCATCGGTTTCGCGGTTGGAAGGGCGGGGGTCTCCCGTCAGCGTGGCAACTCTGGCCGCCTCGTCCACAGTCACGATCGGCATCCGCAGCTCCGCCGCACGAAACCGCTCAAGGC
>JAIMAR010000315.1 GCA_023511855.1 Bryobacteraceae bacterium | reverse complement strand
CTTCATGATCTCGTAAGTGGTGCGCTCTTTGAGGAAGCCGTCGACGTGGATGCCGGAGCTGTGGGAGAACGCGTTGCCGCCTACGACCGCCTTGTTGGGAGGCACGCTCATGCCGAGCATGTCGGCCACCATGCGGCTGGTGCGGTAAAACTCCCGCGTGTCGATGCCGGTCTTCAGCTTGAAGTAGTCCGCGCGCGTGTGCAGCGCCATGACGATTTCTTCGAGAGCCGCATTGCCGGCGCGTTCTCCGATGCCGTTGATGGTGCCCTCCACCTGGCGCGCGCCATTGATGACGCCCGCCAGACTGTTGGCCACGGCCATGCCGAGGTCGTCGTGGCAATGCACGCTGATCGTGGCCTTGCCGATGTTGGGAACATTCTCCCGGATCGACCGGATCAGAGCGCCGAACTGCTCCGGCACCGTATAGCCGGTAGTGTCAGGAATGTTCACCACAGTGGCGCCGGCGTCGATGGCGGCCTCGAGCATCTCGAACAGGTAGGCTGGATCGGCACGCCCGGAGTCCTCGGCGTAAAACTCGACGTCGTCGGTGTAATTCCGGGCCAGCTTCACGGCGGAGACGGCCATCTTGATGAGTTTGAACTTCTTTTCCGCCAGCGTCTTGCCGTATTTGTCATCGCGGAACTTGCCCAGGATGTGGATGTCCGACACCCCGATCCCGGTATGAATCCGCGGGCGCCGCGCCTTGGCCAGCGCCTTGCCGCAAGCCTCGATGTCACTGGCTACCGCGCGGGACAGCGCGCAGATCACCGGCCCGTGCACCTCCTGGGAGATCAGCCGGACGGACTCGAAGTCCTCCGGCGAGGAAGCCGGGTAGCCGGCCTCAATGACATCGACCTTCAAGCGGGCCAGTTGCCGCGCGATGGTCAGCTTCTCGCGGCGGCCCAGGCGCGTGCCAGCGGATTGCTCGCCGTCCCTCAAAGTAGTATCGAAGACGGCGACCCGGTTGCCCGTCATTGTTGTCCTCCTTGCTTTTGATCGTAGCAGCCCCGTGCGGTGTCATCAGCGGTGTCATCATAAGCTTTATGGCGGAGACCCCGGTTGGGCTGATCGGATTCGGTGTGGCCGCTCGCGTGTTTCATGCGCCGGTGATCGAAGCGGTGGAGGGGCTGAAGCTGGCGGCGGTTGTCGAACGACGCGGCGAAACGGCGGTGCAGATGTACCCTGGGATCCGTGTCTATCGGGATGCGGAGTCGTTGCTCGCCTCCGGCTGCGTGCGGCTGGTGGTCATCGCCACCCCCAACGCCACGCACTATGAACTGGCCCGCGCGGCGCTGGCCACGGGGCATGACGTGGTGGTGGACAAGCCGTTCACGCTTACCTCTGGGGAGGCGCTCGAGCTGGAACGCCTGGCGGAGGAGAAAGGACGTTTGCTTTCCGTATTCCACAACCGCCGTTGGGATGGCGACTTTCTAACCGTGCGCGGCCTCATCGAGCGCGGCGAACTCGGCCGGGTGGTGAGGTTCGAGTCCCGCTTCGACCGCTACCGTCCCCAAAGGCGGCCGAACGCCTGGCGTGAGGCGGGAGGGCCGGGCGGCGGACTCCTGATGGACCTCGGTCCGCATTTGGCCGACCAAGCGCTGCTGCTGTTCGGAGAACCCGAGGCGGTGGCGGCCGATATCCGCATCGAGCGGGACGGCGCGGTGACCGACGACGCTTTCGACCTGGTGCTGCACTATCCCCGCCTGCGGATCTTGCTCGGAGCTTCCATGCTCGCCTGTTCGCCCGGCCCACGGTTTCTCGTGCACGGCGCCCAGGGTAGCTTCGTGAAGTATGGCCTGGATCCGCAGGAAGCCGCCTTGCGCGCGGGCTTGCGGCCGGGAGCGGGGGGTTGGGGCGAGGAGCCGGAATCGGCTTGGGGCACGCTGGCGGTGAGCGGTCCGGGCGGAGTGGTTGAAAAGCGAGCCCTACGCACCCAACCCGGTGACTACCGCCACTACTATGAGAACGTGCGAGACTCCCTAAACGGCTCAGCAAGACTCGCGGTCACGGGGCGCGACGGCTACCGCGCCATCCGGCTTTTAGAGCTGGCGCGTGAAAGCACGCGGCGCCGCGCGGCGGTGGAGTGTGATCTAGGTCCGTAAGGCGCGGCCAGCCGCAAGGACCAGCCACGGTATAATCGCACTCGGAGAATAGCCCCCCTTGACATGAAGCGCCTCCTCGAAATCGTCCGGTTCCAAGACTCGTCCCGCGCCGCTGAACGAATCGCCCGCCTGGCGCCCAAGCTCGCGCCTGAGGTGCAGGCCGGAATCCGGGCCCTGCTCTGCGCCTCGCCGGATCCGGACCAAGCGCTGCACATGCTGACCCGCTTGCAGGAGGAGAAGAGCGAGGCTTTCGAGCGCCTTACCTCCTCGGTCGCCGGGCTGTCATTTTTGATCACGGTCTTTTCCTACAGCCGGTTTCTTTCCGAAGCTGTCTTGAAGAATCCAGAGTGGATGGAGGAGCTGATTCACTCGCGGGACATGGACCGGATCCTGACAACGGAGGACTACCAGCGCCTGTTGGAAGAGAACCTGGATGCCGAGGCTTTCTTGGACCCCAGCTCGGCCGGCGCGCCGCATTCTCAGACGCTAGCCCAGTTCCGGCGCAAGCAGCTGCTCCGGATTCTCATACGCGACGTTCAGGGGTTCTGCACGCTCGCGGAGACCACCGAGGAGTTGTCCAACCTGGCCGATGCGATTCTCGAGGTCACCCTACGCCGGGTCCGCGCAGAGCTGGCCCAGCGCCACGGGTCGCCGCTGGCCGAGCTAGAGGATGGCGCGACGCGGGAGGCCGGCTTCGCAGTCATCTCCTTGGGCAAGCTGGGGGGACGCGAGCTCAATTACAGTTCGGACATCGACCTGATGTTCGTTTACGAAGCGGAAGGAGAAACCGGGGGGCCGGTGCGGATTCCGAATAAGCTGTTTTTTCAGAAACTCGCCAACCGCTGCTCGGAAATCTTGTCCGCCTACACCGTCGAAGGGCGCTGCTACCGCGTGGACCTGCGGCTGCGGCCGGAGGGGCGCCTTGGGGAAGTCGCCGTTTCCGTGGACGCCGCGCGCCGCTACTATCAGCACCGCGCCCGCGACTGGGAGCTGCAAATGCTCATCAAAGCCCGGGACAGGGATACCGTGGTCACGGGGCGCAGCACGGGACATCCGGTACGGGTGTTGCAGAACAAGTTGAGCTGCCTGTTTGAAGAAATGGAGAGCCGCTGTGTGCCTCCGGCCGAGCTGGAAAAACTGGGTGTGGGGAGGCTGCGGGCGGCTATGCAGGACGGTGATGTGGAAATGGGCTCGGTGATGGCCGGGCAGATCTGCGCCATGGTCAGCCGGGTGCAGCCCGTGGCCGAAATTATTCAGGAAGTGGTCACGGGAGCCGAGCAGGTGTTGAAAAATAACTGGGCACTGGTGGTGGGCGAGTGAGCAGAATAGCCTTTTTGTTTCCCGGACAGGGAGCCCAGTATGTGGGCATGGGCAGGGA
>JAIMAR010000314.1 GCA_023511855.1 Bryobacteraceae bacterium | reverse complement strand
GACTATCGGTGCGGCTCCAGGACCTATCAGGCCCACTCAGGCCTCGACATCCGCCTGCCCGACATGGCGGCTCAGAAAGCGGGCGTCGATGTTCTGGCCGCGGCCGACGGCAAGGTCTTGCGAGTGCGTGACGGCGTAGCCGATATTTCGGTCAGGGATGTCAGCGCCGGCGCGATCAAGGATCAAGAATGCGGGAATGGCCTGGTGCTCGAGCACACCGGCGGCCTTAGCACTCAATATTGCCATATGGCCAAGGGCAGTCTCAAGGTTCGTCCCGGCGACGTGGTCAAGACCGGAACGATCCTCGGCCGGGTCGGTCTGTCGGGTAATACCGAATATCCCCACCTGCACATGACTGTGCGAAGGGACAATGTCGTGATCGACCCCTTTGCGCCTGAAGCCGGCGCCCGGCCTAACCAATGCGGGGCCGGAGAAGGCCTCTGGCGGCCGGACGCGCGGGCGGCTCTCACCTATAACGACCGGGTCGTGCTCAATGCCGGCTTTACGACGGGCGCTATAACCATGGCGCAGTTGGAAGCCGGCGGTTTGACTCGCGCCAGCTCGGCGGCGCCGGCCTTGGTGGTGTATGTCCGCTCCCTGGGTTTGCAGGCGCAAGATGTGCAGTCGCTGACCTTGCTAGACCCAGCAGGGCGAGTTCTGGCGGCCAGCGCCAATGACCCCCTGCCCCGGGATCAGGCCCAGCGGCTGCTATTTATCGGCAAGCCCCGACCTGCTAGCGGCTGGGCCAACGGCCGCTATCGGGCGACCTACACCGTGAAGCATGGCGGCCAGGTCGTCCTTGAGCGTTCGGTGGAGGTGACCCTTTGAATGCTTGATGCGTGCAAAGGGCAGGAAGACGCGGGATAGGCCTTTTGTCTTGCTTGGGGTTATGCCATTATGCGGCGTCAGCCTTGTTCTCCAGCGGGCTGTGTCACTCCGGTCGGATCGCGAAGCGCGCATCTATTTTTCGCGGTCCGACCGCTCGCCTCCTTAGGCGGGCAAGCTGGATAGAAAATTTCTGCAAAAATCAGCGCAATTTCGCCCTTTAACCGGGGCTCAAACCCATTGGCCCTAACGGGTGCCTGTCGTGACTACGATATGGGTCGACCGGGGTAAAATCGTCACCACCTGATACTTGGCGAGCCAGAGTAAGCCTCGCTCAACAAATGGGCGACGGGCAGCAGATATCGACGCCACCAGGTCGGCCGCCGTCGCCTGTCGAAGCTGCGACAGCAGATCAAAAACTTCCTTGAGCTCGTTCTTGTTCGGCAAGGCAAAACCGCCATAGGTAGCCAACTGCGCGTTCAGAAGCTCCTCGATCGAATTCCACGATTGGCCGGGCGTCAGGACCAATACGGTGGATCCCGTCAGCCACTCCGTGGCGTAGCCGCCAAACAGTGAGAACGGATCCAACCTGCGGGGATTGGCGGCCAGGTCCCGCCGTGGCGGCGAAGCCGGCGATGCCGCTTTGCGCTTGGCGCTCATCTCTGCCCACAGCGCTTCGTACTGTGGGATAATGACGCTCCAGTCGAAAACGCCACGGGCCCGCTCCTGAGCGGCGGCGCCCATCTTGCGTCTCAGATCTGGATTGTCGACCAATCTAATCAGCGCCTCAGACGCTTCGCCGACATCAACGGCGGTCAGCTGGCTGGCGGCGCCGACATAAGCATCATAGCTCAGCCAGCCACAGGCGTGACGGTACGCTAGATCGTTCCCTGCCCCCGAGCGCGGAGCATAGGTCGCGGCGCGAAAGCCATCCACGCCATGCCGCACAGTGTCGCGATAGCCATCCCAGTCGGACACCACGCATGGAATGCCAGCCGCCATCGCTTCAACGGGCGTTAAGCCAAACGTTTCTTGGATATTGTCCGACAGGGACAGGAATATGTCGCCAACAGACCAGATCGAAAAGCGCGTGTCCGGCTTGCGGCCATCCACGACCCTGTAGAGGATGCTCGGACAAAACCGCTTTGTTTCCTCGTGATAGGCCCTTTCTTCGGCCGCGTTCCCCGCCCATCCCGCCTGAACCCAAGCGATGGTTTTGCCCGACGCCTTCGCGGCGTTCTCAAGCGCCATCGCCATCGGGATAGGGTTCATCTTGGCGTGGAAGTTGAAGCGGCCCACATAAAGCACGACGACAGCGTCGGCTGGAATATTCAGCGTGGCGCGCCAGCTTGAGCGCAGCTCCGCAGTCGTGGCGAAGTCGTCGACATTGACCCCTAAAGGGATTGTCACCAGTTGAGGATTTGGAAATCGGGTGGCGCCCAAGCGCGCCTCGAGATCAGCGCGAACCGCCTCCAATTGCAACTCGATGCTCGCCCGCACTGCGGTCGATGTGCAGATCAAACTATCCCAGGGTTCTACCGGCGCCGTGATGATGTCGGCGAGCATGTCTGTGACGTTCGCTGACGCCGTCGTGTGGGTCACCGCGCTGATACCGTAACTGTTCTGACCCTTGATCGTGGCGCGGGCCCAAGCCTCCTTCGCCAAGCCGGGGGATGGCAGATAGAGATTGCCTGCCCTGGCCAGCGCAGAGCGATCCTGGCGAGAAATCCAGGTTACGTCTTTGGTAATTGGCGCGATGCCTCGGACAAAGTCCTCGAGTGTTTCGATTGAACGATTAGCGACGTTCCAGAACTCGTAAGCCTGCGCTTGGCTATAGCGGAGATAGCCTCTGAGAAACCCCTCGCCGGCGGCTTGCCGGCCCATGAGAGCGGGCTGCTTGGTGTCAAAAGCCTCGGGATTCAAATAGAGCGCGACGTTCGACATCTACTTCGAGCCGTTACGGCTCACCTTCTTGGGTAAGGGATGAAGCCCGCTAGCTAGCCGTTGGTAATGGCGGCAGCGTCTTCAGATTCCAAAAAAAAGGGGGCCGCTCTTTCGAGCGACCCCCAATCTTGTGAACTTCTAGACTTAGACGAAGTTCGTGTAGTCGACGTTGGCAAGCGTGGTGTTCGCCAGCTTGATCGCGTCATCGGCGGTGCCGTCAGCGTCGTTGTCCACGAAGACGTAGACGTCGGCGCCAACCTGGACCGAAATAACCAGAACGGTGCCGTTCAGGGCGCCGCCTTCGGCCGAGGCCAGAGCAGAGGCGTAATCCGCCGCCGACGAGATTTCGGCGTATTGAGCGCCGGTCAGCGGGCTAGCGATGGCGGTGTCGATCTTATCAGCCGTCGTGAAGTCGGTGATCGAGTCAACGGTCGCCGCCGAGGTCGGATCCGAGTCGCCCGAAGCGAACACGAACACGTCCGCGCCAGCGCCACCCGTCAGGATGTCGGTGCCCGTACCGCCGTTGACGGTGTCGTCGCCGTCACCGCCGAGGATCGTGTCAGCACCAGCTTCGCCGACCAGGACGTCATTGCCAGTGCCGCCGTTCAGAACGTCGGTGCTCGCGCCGCCGAGGATGCTGTCATTGCCAGCGTCGCCAGCGATGTCATCCGCGTTCGCGCCGCCGGTGATGGTGTCATCGCCGTCGCCGCCGCTGATCGTGTCCGCGCCCGCTTCACCAAACAGGATATCGC
>JAIMAR010000313.1 GCA_023511855.1 Bryobacteraceae bacterium | reverse complement strand
CCCGCCGCATCCGCGAGTCTTCGGGCGGATTCCCCGCCGTCAAAGCTTTGGGCGTCCCGCTCGCTTCCCGCGGACTCTCCCAGCTCACCATGAACCTGACGGATATTGAACGAATCTATCCCGATGAACTCATGGCTGCCATTGAGCAACTGGCCGCGGAACGCGGCGTCCACGTGGTCGAAACCGAAATCGTCGGGCTTGTCCCCCGCCGCGCCTTTGACCGCTCGCCCCGCTTCTACCAGCGCGCTGTAAACTTCCGCCCCGATGTGATCTTGGAAAACCGCCTGGCGGCGCTACAATCGAAGTAGTGCTCGTCAGCATCAGCCCCAGGCTTCCCCGTCCGGAATGGATTCGCGCGCCGGCGCGCACCGGCGAAAACTACCAGCAGGTCCGCGCCCTCATCGAAGGGCTGCGCCTCCACACCGTGTGCGAAAGCGCCGCCTGCCCCAACGCCGGCGAATGCTGGAACCACCGCACCGCCACCTTCATGATCCTGGGCAACGTCTGCACCCGCCGCTGCGGCTTCTGCGCCGTCAGCAAGGGCGCGCCCCTGCCCGTCGATTACGACGAACCCCGCCGCGTCGCCGAAGCCGCCGCCGCGCTCGGTTTGAAGTACGCCGTCATCACCAGCGTCAACCGCGATGACCGCAAGGACGGCGGCGCCGAACTGTTCGCCCTCACCATCCGCGCCATCCGCGATCGCATCCCCGGCTGCAAAGTGGAGGTCCTCATCCCCGACTTCCAGGGCTCCCACGCCGCCATGGACATCGTCATGGAAGCCGCTCCCGACGTCCTCAACCACAACATTGAGACCGTCCCCCGGCTTTATCGCCAGGTGCGCCTCGGCGCGCGTTACGAACGTTCCCTCGATATCCTCGCCTACGCCAAACAGCTCCGCCCCGATATCCCCACCAAGTCCGGCATCATGCTCGGTCTGGGCGAGACTCTGGAAGAAGTCCACCAGGTCATGCGCGATCTGCACGCCCACCACGTGGATATCCTCACCATCGGCCAGTATCTGCGCCCCTCCCCCAAGCACCTGCCCGTGATCCGCTATGTGCATCCGGACGAGTTTGCGGAGTTGGCCCGGCGGGGCCGCCAAATGGGCTTCGCACACGTCGAAAGCGGCCCCCTGGTTCGCAGTTCCTACCACGCCGCCGAGGCCCACGCCGGAGCCGCCGCGGAGGCAACCCCGCCGCCCGTTACAATGATGAAGTGAACGTGCTTTCTCTCGAAGAGCAGATTACCTATCTCAAAAAGGGCTTTGTCGAAATCATCCGCGAGGAAGAACTGCGCGAGCGCCTGCAACTGGGCCGCCCGCTCATCGTCAAGGTCGGCTTCGACCCCACCGCCCCCGACCTCCACCTCGGCCACACCGTTCTCCTCCGTAAGATGAAGCATTTCGAGGACCTCGGCCACAAAGTCATCTTCGTCATGGGCGACGGCACCGCCCGCATCGGCGATCCCACCGGCCGCAACACCACCCGCCCCCCGCTCTCGCAAGAGGAAATCCTCGCCAACGCCGCCACTTACAAGGCCCAGGTCTTCAAGATCCTCGACCCGGACAAGACCGAAATCCGCTTCAACAGCGAATGGCTCGATAAGCTCCGCTTCGAGGACATGATCCGCCTCTGCGCCAAATACACCGTGGCCCGCCTGCTCGAACGCGACGATTTCGCCAAGCGCTTCAAAGAAGGCTCCCCCATCTCCGTCCACGAGCTGCTGTATCCCTTGGCCCAGGCCTACGACTCCGTGGCCCTCAACTGCGACGTCGAACTCGGCGGCAGCGACCAGAAGTTCAACCTCCTGGTCGGCCGCGAAATCCAGCGCGACTACGGTCAGCTCCCCCAGATCATCGCCACCACGCCGCTGCTCGAAGGCACCGACGGCGTCAACAAGATGTCCAAGTCCCTCGGCAACTACATCGGCATCACCGAGCCGCCCGAGGTCATGTTCGCCAAGGTGATGTCCATCAGCGACGAGCTCATGTTCCGCTACTACGAGCTGCTCACCGACCTCAGCCTGGCCGACATCGCCCGCATGCGCCGCCAGATCGAATCCGGCGAGCTTCATCCCATGGACGCCAAGATCCGTCTGGCCCACACCATCGTGAAAGATTTCCATTCCGCCGCCGATGCCGACCGCGCCGCCGAGGAGTTCAACCGCGTCGTCCGCCGCGGCGAAACGCCTTCCGACCTCCCCCCCGTCCCCGTCCCCGACGGCGTGCGCAACGCCTCCGGCGTCCGCATCGATAAGCTGCTCGCCAAAATCGGCCTGGCCGAATCCGTCAGCGACGCCGTGCGCAAACTCAAGGCCGGGGCCGTTTCCATCAACGGCGAAAAGGTCTTCGAGCTCGTTCTGCCCGCGCCTTCTCAAGAATGGGTGATCCAGGTGGGCAGAAACTGGCGGCGTGTTGTATTCTAAGCCGGAACGGTGACCTCATGAGCCGGAAACGCTACGTGTGGAAACTCAAAGACCGGGAACTCCAGCTCGGCGACCGCACCCTCATCATGGGCATCCTCAACGTCACCCCGGACTCGTTCTCCGACGGCGGAAAGTTCCTCGACCCCGACCGCGCCTTCGCCCGCGCCGTGGAGATGGAGGAAGAGGGCGCCGACATCATCGACATCGGCGCTGAATCCACGCGCCCCGGCTCCGCCCGCATCTCTGAAAACGAGGAACTGCGCCGTCTGGTGCCCGTGCTCAAGCGCCTCCGGGGCAAGCTCGCCGTCCCCATCTCGGTCGACACTTATAAGGCTGCCGTCGCCGAGCGCGCGCTGGCCCTCGGGGCCGAGATCATCAACGATCCCAGCTCCCTCACCTTCGATCCCCAGCTTGCCAAGGTCGCCGCGCAGCACGATGCCGGCCTCGTCCTTAACCACATGCGGGGCACCCCCGAAACCTGGGCCAAGCTGCCGCCACTGCCGGACGTCATGGGAACCATTTTGCACGACCTCGGCGCCACCGTCCACCGCGCCCTGCGCGCCGGCCTCGACCGTTCGCGCGTGGTTGTCGACCCCGGCCTGGGCTTCGGCAAGCGCAAGGAGCAGAACGCGGAAATCCTGGCTCGCCTGCGTGAACTAGCCCGCCTGGACCTCCCTATCCTCGTCGGCCCTTCGCGCAAGTCTTTCCTGGCGCAGCAAAGCCCGGAGGAAACGGCTTACGCTACAGCCGCCGCCGTCGCCGCGTCCATCCTGGCCGGCGCCCACATCGTGCGGGTCCACGACGTGCGCTTCATGCGCGCCGCCGCCTCCGTAGCCGACGCCATCCTCACCGCCGCCTCCCGCGAATAGCCCGGTGCCCTTGTGGGGCGGGCATTCTAGCCTGCGGCCGGCATTCCTGCCGGCCTGGGCGCCCTTTACCCCACCGCCCTTTCGGCGCACACCGCCAACCCTCACCCAGCACCCACTCTGCAACCGCTTGACCCTCTCCGTGTTCTCTGTGCCCTCTGTTGTGTCTCTTCTCCGTGTTTCTCCGTGTTCTCCGTGACCTCTGTGGTTTGCCTTTTGCCGCTGAGACCAGCAC
>JAIMAR010000312.1 GCA_023511855.1 Bryobacteraceae bacterium | reverse complement strand
GAACGGCTCGTGCGCCTCCCAGTAGTCGGTCGAGTCGTTCACGACCACGTTGCCGGTGCGGAGCGCGTCGACGTAGCGAAAGGCGCGCCGCAGGCTGCGGGTGTAGACGGCCGACTGGAGCCCAAGGTAGGAGTCGTTCGCGACGGCGATCGCCTCGTCGTCCAGCTCCGCGCCGAGCGCGCCCCTTGGGTTGATCCCAAGGTCTATGCCCTGCCGCCTGTGTTATTGTCGTCTCTCTCAGCCCAAGATCTGCCCACACCCAGGCAGATCCTGGGTCAGGATCTACCTGGGCATGTCACACTTCATCAGGACTTTACCCAAGATTTCAGGGCTGAGTGAGATAAGGCCTGCGGATTCAGCCAGTTGCGGGGTGCGGAAAGTGGGAGGGGACGGAATCCATGGTAAAAGGGTTTTTGCGAGAAAATCCAGCTCACCAAGGAGCCGTCCCCCATGCAAGATAGCAAAATCCGCTCCCGCCTGAAAGCGCAGTTGACCAAGTTCTCCGCGCAACTGTGCCAGGGCCTGTCCAAGCCGCTCAGCCGGTTCGTGTCCCAGATGCTGTTCGGCATCCAGTCCAGCCAGGATGTGAAGCTCAGTAACATCGGGCGTTCTCTGGGGGAGCACATCGCTCTGATCCAAACCGAGAAGCGCCTGTCGCGCAATCTGAAGAGGCCCGAGTTAGAAAGCCAATTGACCCCCCAGTTAGTGAGGATGGCCAGCGCGCGAGTGCAATCCCATACCGTGCTGGCCTTGGACTTGGGTGACATCCGCAAGGAGTATGCCCAGAAAATGGAGAACCTGGCGACCGTGCGGGATGGCAGCACGGGCGAAATGCATCAGGGCTACTGGCTGTGCGACGTGACCGCGGCCGAGGTGAACGGCAGCCAGATCCTCCCTTTGTATCAGAAGCTGTTCTCAGTGGAGGCCAAGGACTTCACCAGCGAGAACGCCGAGGTGCTGGCCGCCGTCGATTTGATCGGCGCCCACACCCGGGGGCGTGGGATCTGGGCCATGGACCGCGGCGGCGATCGGAAGAATTTGCTGGAACCCCTGCTGGATCGGGGCGCGCGCTTTGTCATCCGCTCCACCGGCAAGCGGACGGTGATCGATCGGCACGGGCTCCTGGGCAGCGTGACCGAGGTGGCCGGGCGGTGCCGGCTCCCTCACCAGGCGCGCATCGTCAAGATCCAGGAGGGACAGGAAAAGACCCATCAGCTGCGCTACGGCGCCGAACCCATTCGCCTGCCGGGGCGGCCGGAGAAGCTCTGGCTGGTGGTGATCGCTGGCTTGGGTGAGGAGCGGCTCATGCTGCTCACCAACGTTCCGGCCAGAGCCCGGGACTCGCAATCGGTCTGGTGGATCGTGCAAATCTACCTGACACGCTGGAAAATTGAGGAAACTTTCCGCTTCGTCAAACAGAGCTACAACCTGGAGGATGTTCGCGTCCTGAACTATCAGCGCTTGAAGAACTTAGTCATCCTGGTGACCGCCGTGGCCTACTTCGCCGCAGCGTTTCTGGGACAGCAGATGAAGCTGCGCATTCTCTGTGAGAAGCTGCTGATCATCTCCCAGCGTTTCTTCGGCGTCCCACCGTTTCGGTTCTACGCCCTGGCGGAGGGAATCCGCAGGGTTCTCGCCCCGGGCGGCTTCAGCCAGCCCGAACCGCCACCCCGTAGCCTCCAACTGGAGCTCGCGCTGGCCTGGGAGGGTTGAGAAATTCTGGGGAAAGTCCTCCTCCAAAACATCTTGACACAATAATGTTTTGATCTCATAATGGAGCTATGCCGCTCGGCAAGCGGAAACCGAAGCAGACCTCGCTGTGGGTCGGCACCAGCCATTTGCAAGCTCACGCCGCCCACCCCTTCTATCGCCGGCTCCATGAGATCTTGGACCGGGCCAAATTCGATCGCTACGTGGAGCGGATCTGCCGCAAGTACTACGCCCCGACCTTGGGTCGTCCCTCCATCGCCCCGGGGGTCTACTTCCGCTGCTTCCTGGCGGGCTACTTCGAGGGGATCGACTCCGAGCGCGGCATCGCTTATCGGGTGTCGGACTCGCTCAGCCTGCGGGAGTTCTTGGGGCTGAGCCTGGAGGAGCCCACGCCGGATCACTCGACGCTGTCCAAGACGCGACGGCTGCTGAGCCTGGGCACGCACCGGGCCGTGTTCCGCTGGGTGTTGCCGCGACTACGCTGGAAGCCAACGCGGCCCTGAAATCGATCGTGCGGCGCGACAACGGCGCCAGCTATGACGAGTACGTGGCGCAACTGATGGCGAACGAGGGCATCGAGGAGCCGACGCCGGCCGAGCGGCAGCGCTTTGATCGGAGGCGCAAGAAGTCGCTGTCGAACCGGGAGTGGGTGAATCCGCACGATCCGGAAGCGCGGATCACCAAGCTGAAGGACGGGCGGACGCAGCTGGCCTACAAGGCCGAGCACGCCGTCGATCTGGACACGGGGGCGGTGGTGGCGCTGACGGTGCAGCCGGCCGACCGCGGCGATCCGGAGAGTCTGCGGGTGACGTTGGCGGAAGCCGGCAGCGTGGTGGCGGAGATGGCGGGGCAGGCGGCCGAAGCCGGCGCGGTCGGGCCGGTGGAGGCGGTGAGCCCAGTGGGGGTGGAACGGGTGGTGGCCGACAAGGGCTATCACAGCCAACCGGTGTTGGAGGAACTGGCGGCGGTGGGCGTGCGCACGGTGATTGCCGAGCCGCAACGCCAGCGGCGACGCTGGGCAGGACAGAGGGCGGGGCAGGCGGCGGTCTATGCCAACCGGCGGCGGCTGAGGACGCGAAGGGGCAAGGCGCTGATGAGACGGCGCGGGACTCAGATCGAGAGAAGCTTCGCCCATTTGTACGGGACGGGCGGCTTGCAGCGGGTACACTTGCGCAGCCAGGACAACATCGCCAAACGCCTGCTGCTTCACGCCGCCGCCTTCAATTTGAGCCTGATCCTGCGACGACTGCTGGGGGTGGGCACGGCCCGGCAAGCGGCGGACCGTCTCCTGGTTTTATCCACGGGCTGTCATGCCACGGACAGCGCGCGGTGTAGCCGGAGCCGCTACACCGGCCCCCCGAGAGCAGCGCCAACTTCCGCAGCGCTCAGAATTCCCCGGAATTCCCCGACGCGGCCGGACGGGCTGACGCGTGTCAAGTCATCTGCTCCGGTAACCGAACGCCCACCCGTTGGGTCACGAAGGAGGTAACCGAACGAGGGGTCAGTTTGCGAGCCAAATCCGGGCTGGTCTCCCTGCCGCGGATGGTCCTCGGCAACTCATTCTGACGTTGCTCGATCTGCTGGCGGAGCTGGATCGGGTTCAGGCTCGCGTAGCGTTGTTCCAGGCGCTCCCGGGCCGCGTGGCTGAGCTGGCCGGAAGCCAGCAGGCGCTGATAGGGGGTGGCCGGCACGTCGTAGCGGCGGTGCACTTTGCTCCCCCTCCGGGTCTTCGACTCCAGGCGCATCACCGGCTGAAAGTAGTTGCGCCACAGGCTCCAGACCCGGTACAGATCCTTCAGCAGGCGATGCTGCAGTCCACCGCTGAGCCGGTGGTAGCC
>JAIMAR010000311.1 GCA_023511855.1 Bryobacteraceae bacterium | reverse complement strand
GCCTACAACGGCGATGAGGTCCGCACCCAGTGCCAGCCGCATCTGCACATCGGCAAGCTCATCGAGGGCGTGGAAACGCCGAATTTCATCGAGGTCAGCAGCCCCGCCGAAATCCCAGTCCCGGACCGGGGCGGGGGCCTGTGGGTCCATCCCCACGGAAATAAACTGCACGTCCATTTGGGCGAGCTGCTCACCGAATCCGTGTTGCTCAGATAACATGCCTTTTACAAAGCATCTCTCTTTCGCGCTGTCCCTGACGGCCGCCGTGCTGGCAACTACGCCGTCCTCCGCTCAGAGCCGCCCCGAAGGCCGCACGCAAGCCGCGGCCCCTCTCGACAAACAGGCTATGGAGGACTACATCCGATACCTCTACTTCTGGCCTCCAGACATCAAGATCGAGATCGGCGATCCCAAGCCTTCCGCGATCCAAGGCCTTCGGGAGTTCACCGTCAAAGCCTCCGCTTCCTCCGGCGCCTCCTTCGAACAGAAGCTGCTGCTGAGCGCCGACGGCCGCCGGATCATCCGCTGCGAGGTTTTCGACCTCGGCGGCAACCCGTTTCAGGAGACGGCTTCAAAGATTTCTCTTCGCGGCCATCCGAGCCTGGGTCCCGAGAACGCTCCGGTCGTGCTCGTGCTGTTCTCCGACTTCCAGTGCCCGTACTGCCGCAGTCAGGCTCAAGTCATCCGCAACAATCTCACCGCGTCCTATCCCAAGCAGGTCCGCCTTGTGTTCCGAGATTTCCCTTTGGAACAGATCCACCCTTGGGCCCGACAGGCGGCCATCGCCGGGCGGTGCATCTTCCAGCAGAACCCCGAGGCTTTCTGGGAATACCACGACTGGATCTTCGCCCGGCAGCCTGAAATCACGCCGCAGAACCTGCTTGACAAGGTGATGAGTTTCGCTCGCGGCCGCGCCGTCGACGGCCTTCAACTAAGCCGCTGCCTCCAGACCCGAGCCACCGAGGCGGAGATCGACCGCTCCATCCAGGAGGCCCGGTCCTTGAATGTCGATGCCACTCCCACCCTGTTTGTGAATGGCCGCCGCATCTCCCAACAGGTGACGTGGCAGCAATTGAAAGGGCTCATCGACAACGAGCTGCGCTACCAGAGCCGCAAGGAGGCGCAACCGGGCCGGCCTTGATTCCGGCTCCTCCTCCCACGGAGCCCCTGCCGAATGAGAAGACTGCCATCCGCATCCCTTCTGGCTGGCCTCCTGTTGGCGGCGCTTCCGATCCTCGGCGCCGGCATCGACGCGGCTCAGTATCTGGAGGACGTCAAGGTCCTCTCTTCGGCACAGTTCAAAGGCCGCTTGAGCGGCACGCGCGAGCTGGAGGAGGCCGCCGAATGGCTGGCCAAGCGATTTCAGCAGATCGGATTGCGCCCCCCACCCGGCGGCGGCTACTTGCAGCGGTTCCACGTCACCACCGGCGCGCAGGCCGGCCGCTCTACGCGGCTGTCTTACACCCTCGGCGGCAAGACCACTGTGCTGAAACTGAACGAAGAATACACGCCGCTGGGCCTCTCCTCCAATGGCGCCGCCTCCGGCCCGCTGGTCTTTGCCGGTTACGGGATTACCGCCCCGGAGTACGGCTACGACGATTACGCCGGTCTAGACGTCCGCGGCAGAGTGGTGGCCGTACTGCGTCACGAACCGCAGGAATATGATGACCGCAGCGTCTTCGGCGGGCGCGTTTACACCAACCACGCACAGATCGAAAGCAAGGCCGTGAACGCTCTGCGCCACGGGGCCGCAGCGGTGATCCTGGTGGACGACGCGCCCTCGCACCGCGGCTCGGCGGACCTCGAGAAGCTCGGCAACGGCATCGGGCCCGATACTCCTGGCATTCCGGTGGTTGAGATCAAGCCCGCGATCTTCGAGAAATGGCTGGAAGCCGCCGGGCAGTCCTTCGAGAAGATCATCGAAGGCATCGATAAAGACCTGCGTCCGCGCTCCTTCGCTTTCCCCGCCGGGCTCACCGTGGACCTGACGGTGGATCTCCACCGCGAGACCCACCCCGTCTACAACGTCCTGGCCTGGTTGCCCGGCGCAACCGATGAGCACATCATCGTCGGCGCCCACTACGACCACATCGGACTGGGACAGCAGTACTCCATGGACCCATCCCGGCGCGGCGAAATTCATCCCGGGGCCGATGACAACGCCTCCGGCACGGCCGGCGTTCTAGCTCTGGCTCGCTGGCTCGCCGCCCAGCCCACGCCGCGCCGCGGCATCCTCTTTGCCGCATTCGGCGGGGAGGAGTTCGGCCTGCTCGGATCCAATTACTACCTGCGCAACCCGGTTCTGCCGCTGTCCAACGCCGTCGCCATGGTCAACCTCGACATGATCGGCCGCGTCCGAGATGACAAGCTCTACGTCGGCGGGACCGAATCCAGCCCCGGCTTCAAGCAACTCGTCGCCGAGATGAACCAAAACGGGGACGGCCCATTTGAGATCGAAGATGACGACACCGGAGACTACGGCTCCAGCGACCACTTCGCTCTGGCCACCGCCGAGATCCCTTTCTTGTTCTTCTTCTCCGGGCTCCATCCGGACTACCATACCCCGCGCGACACCTGGGACCGCATCAATGCCGCCGGCGCCGCCCGCGTGCTGCAACTTGTCAGCCGGATCCTGGAGCGCCTGGTCCAGGTGCCCGACCGTCCCGCCTTCCAGCGCCGCCGGAGGTAGTTCCGTAGATCTCCTATTGTGGGACAGGCTCTTCTCGTAGGGCAGCCTGCTCCTGTGGGGCAGACATTCATGTCTGTCGGCCGGCATTCCTGCCGGCCTGGGCGCCCTTCACCCGCCGCCCTCTTTCCTGTCTCGTCGTGCAGCCTGCTGGTGTGCTACTCCGTGTTGGGCCCTTCGCCCGCAATCGCCTCAGGGCCTCACCACTGAGCCGTCCAGCGCCCGGTCCGTGCCGTAAGCTCCGCCGCCCTTCGGTATTTCCAGCGGATACTTCGCCGCCAGCTCCTCGTTAATGTCCACCCCAAGACCAGGCCGATCGCTTCCGTATAGGTATCCCTTGCGGATCACGCCCGTGCCCGGCATCATCTCGTGCACCACCGGCGGAAACTGGTTCTCCTCTTGAATGCCAAAAGCCGGCGAAGAGATGTCCAGATGATAGCTCGCCATCTGATTCACCGGATCGTTCTCGCCTCCCTCCTGGAACGCGGACTTCACCCCGAAGTACTCGCAGAAGGCCATTACCTTCTTGATCGGCGTGATCCCCCCGCTCGCCGCAATCCGGCAGCGGATGAAATCGATGTCCCGGTCGATGATCAGCGGCATGTACTCATACGGATGCGCGAAAACCTCGCCCACCGCCTGCGGCGTCGTGCACACCTGGCGGATCTTCTTGTACCACTGCACCTGCTCCGGAGCCAGCACGTCCTCGATGAACAACATTTGATAGGGCTGCATGCGCCGGCTGAACTCCACCGCATTGATCCCGCTCAGGTGCGAATGCACGTCGTGGCACAGCTTCGGCTCGAACCCCAGCTTCGCGCGCAAAAACTCGAACACCTTGGGGATCGTGTCAATGTATAGCTC
>JAIMAR010000310.1 GCA_023511855.1 Bryobacteraceae bacterium | reverse complement strand
TCTATGTGCTGGTCGTGGGTTGGTTTCAGAGCTTCGTCACGCCGCTGGTGATCATGGCCGCCATCCCATTCTCGCTGGTCGGCATCCTGCCGGCGCACGGCCTGTTGAATGCGTTTTTCACGGCCACTTCGATGATCGGGTTCATCGCGGGGGCTGGTATCGTGGTGCGCAACTCGATCATTCTGGTGGACTTCATTGAGTTGCGCTTGCGGGAAGGGATGCCGCTCAAGGAGGCCGTGGTGGACGCGGGGGCGGTCCGGTTCCGGCCGATGCTGCTGACGGCTTCGGCTGTGGTGGTGGGCGCGGCGGTGATCCTGTTTGATCCGATTTTCCAGGGACTGGCCATCTCGCTGATGGCGGGCGAAGTGGCTTCGCTCGCGCTGTCGCGAATGACCGTCCCCATTGTCTACTTCCTTGCCAACCGAAGGAGGGTTACGCGATGACACTGGAACGCTGGTTGCGGCTGATTGCCGGGGCCTTCGTGCTCCTCAGCCTCGCGCTGGGCACGTGGGTGAGCCCGAAGTGGTACTGGTTCACGGCCTTCGTGGGCCTGAACCTGTTCCAATCGGCCTTCACCAACTGGTGCCCGATGATGACGTTTCTGAAGAAACTCGGCGTGCGCTCCTAGACTAGCCGTTGCCCCGAGACGCGGTGCTCGCAAATCCGAGGACGTTGCCCTAATATGTTGCCCTAATATAATGAGCCTGGCCCGGCCCGTGGGGAAGCACCGGCCGGGCGGCTCACCGGATGAGCAAGCCGGCTCGCACGGAAGACTGGCGTATTTGGGCGAGCGCCTTGTGTCTTCTTTACCTGGCGGTGTCCCTGACAGCGGCGCACCGGATGTTGATCGGCACTGAGATCTGGGCGCTGTATTACGCGCAGCAGCCTTTGGCGGTCCACATGGAGGCCGTTCGGCAGGATCTGGTTCATCCACCGCTGATTTACCTGCTCCAGCGGGCCTGGATTGCAGCATTTGGCGCCGGTGACCGGACTGTGAAGTGGCTTGCCGTCATGCTCAATGTGCCGGCGCTCGTCCTGTTCGTCTGGCTGGCGCGGCGGGTCACGGCGCGGTGGCGGGAGGCGGCTGTGCTGTATGCCGGACATTATCTGGCGGCCGGCAGTTCCGTCAACCTGGTGCGCATGTATGGTCTTGCGGTACTGCTGACGCTGGCAGGGCTGGTGCTATGGGAACGATGGCGGCGGGAGCCTTCTACGGGGCGACTGGCCGCCTGGGCGGCCATCATGACGGTGCTGGTTCATACGCACTATTCCGGGCTGCTGGTTCTCGCAGGTTTCTTCACCGTCAACTGGTTTTTCGGCGTGCGCCGAGGGGCCTTTACGCTGGCGAGCGCCGTTCCCGCGCTGGCGTTTCTGCCGTGGGTCGTTTACGTCTTCCCGGTCTATGCCGCCCGCGGCCTGGAGACAAACTTGTGGTGGGTGGAGATGCTGCTTGCCCAGCCGTACAAAGGGTTGGCGATGATGGCATACGAGTTTTTGGGCTCATTCCCCGTAGAGGGAAGGGGCCGCTATGTGGCCGTGGGTGCCGCCGTTTTGGTCCACTTGGCGCTGCTGGTAGCGGCTACGCCGGCTGTGCGGCGTCTGTGGCCTCCGGCCCGTCAGCAGGAGGCGCAGTGGTTGTGGACCCTCGTTGTGTTCGTGGGTGTGCCGGTTTTATTGCTCTGTGTGTTCTCCCTGGCCTACACTCCGGCTCTGGCTCCACGCTTCTTGCTGGTCGTTTTACCGGCTTACTGGCTTTTGTTGATCCTGTTGACCGAGTTTGCGGGGCGCCGCGGCCGGTGGTTGCTCTACGGTGTCATAGTTCCCTGGGTTGCGGTCTCGGCGGTGTGGAGCACTGCGGACTCCCTCAGGACGCCTCCCCTGCGGCGGCACGTTGAGCAGATGGCGCGGCAGATGGAGCCGGGCGACCTTGTTCTTTGTGATCCCGACCTGGCCAACCACGTGTACTGGGAGTTGCGACACCGGAGCGGGCGCCAAGCGCGCGTCGAAGCAGCTCCGGTTCGATCGCTCGAAGGGCTGTCACCCGTCGAGCGCCGGGCGGCTGAACAGGCGGCGCGGCTTTCGGTGATCCCGGCGCGGCCACCGGAAAAAGTGGGGCTCCAAGATGTGCGCCGTGTGTGGCTGTTGGATAGCCGCGGGGCGCCGGATCGAGGAGTGCTGCGGCGGCTTGAAGAGGCAGTGTTCCGGAGGATTCAAGATGCGGGCCCCGTGAAACCCGGCCTGTGGCTTTACGCGCGCTCGTGAAAATGCGGGCGCCCGGATCCGGTCGGTTGTCCAGGCGCGGCGGCACCTGCTATGCTGGCGTTTCGGGCGCCTCAGGGCTCGACCGCATCCGAGGGGCGGACACGATGTTCCTTAAGATTCTGGCTCACCCGGTGTTTACGAGCCTGAACTTTCACATGCCAATGATCGTGGACCTCTCCCATCCGCTCGTGATGCTGACGGGAGAGAACGGTTCCGGGAAGTCCACATTGCTTCATTCGATTTACTACGCCCTCCGCGGCGAACAAGTGGATGGATACGTTTATAAGCTCGAGCCGGGCGATGTGCGGATCGGCAAAGTGTTCCTGTTCGATGCCGAACAGCACAACCCCCGGATGCAGCTCGATTTTTTCAAGGACGATCCGCGGATGCTCGAGTTTTTGCAAATGGCCAGCCACGGGCAGGTGATGCTGGCCATGTTCAGCGAGAATTTTCCCTCCCTGCCGGAAGGCACGTTCCTCCTGCTTGATGAACCTGAGATGGCGCTGTCGGTTGCCAACCAGCGCCGAATCCTCCAGGGGCTGGTAGATCTGGTGGAACACAAACGGTTCCGCATCATTGCCGCCACACACTCGCCGGTTTTCATCGAAGCCAAGGAGACGTACGTTATCAATCTCGACCGGCATATCAACCGACACGTATACACCACTGACCGCCCGATGTAGGGTGCGCCCCGCCACTCGGTTGGGGTGGGTGGCCTCCCACAAGAGGACGAGTGGGAGGGGCCGAAAAACCCCACCAAGCGGGGGTGCAATCAGTGGATCACCTGAATTAGAAGAGTGTAATCTCCTGAGAGCTAAAGGGTTGCTCCTAACCCGTCGAACAAAAGCACTGTGGGGCGGATAGCCTCGAATCGGGCGACTTGGGCCGTAGCTCCAAGGACGCCCAGTCAGGAGCAACCGATGCCTCCGATCATCATTTGGGATTGATTGCGGGCTGTGGATCCTAGGGTTGGTTGCTGACCTTCCGTGCGCGCCACAGGCGCACGTCGTTGCTCACATTGCGCCGAACGAATTCGGCGGCCACAATTTCGGCCACTTCTGGTATGATCTTCCTAGGAGTACCACCGGCTTGGTAGGTACTCCTAGGAACGCCAGCCTGACGTTCTATTACCGATCGTAGAAGATACTGCGGGTGAAGACGGCAGCACCAGTGGCGTTGCTTTTCTGGATCTCCGCCGCGGCATCGTGTGGCACCCCCAAGAGCGTCTCGCGCCATCCGACACCGGACCGGATAAACCAGTTGCGGCAGCAGGCAAACTCTCTCGTGCAGCAAATGCAATACCGTCAAGC
>JAIMAR010000309.1 GCA_023511855.1 Bryobacteraceae bacterium | reverse complement strand
AGTATATGCCCTCGGCCCAATTAAAAAGGTCTTAAGATCTTTTTATCTGTGGATCATAGATTGCAAACCTACCCAGAGCTAGATGGGCAGGACGGGACTCATGCGCTCCGCCAACAGGTTGTTGTGGACTTGGGCCATAGTTTCGGGCCTGCTTTTTGGAGCCCAGGATCTGGTCATCGGCTGGCTCACCGAGCTACAACAGCTTGAGGCGGACCTCACCGCTGGGGAGCAGCTCAAAACCGCCACCGCCCGCTTCGCCACAGTGCTGACAGAGGTTCGGGACTGGGCGGCTGCAAGCGGCGTCAGGCCAGCCTTGCCGCCCCCATCGGACAAGCTCGCCACGCCTGAGCAGTTACGGCGGCAAATCTCTTCTTTGCGGCAGTTCTTGGAAGACTACGAGCGCACCCGCGCCGGATCCGGTTTCCATCTGGGCCGGGTGGAAGTGCGGGTTGTAGGTCGCGCCCCCGGAGGACTGTCGGCGGAGTCGGTGGATCCTTCCCAGAGCCTTACAGGCGGCGGGCGAAGCCTGGTCGAGGCTTTGACCGCTCTGCCTGGTGTGAACGCGCAACGAGTGGGATCCCGCAACGAAAGCGGAGTTTTCTTGCGGGGTTTTGACCGCAGGCAAGTCCCGCTCTATGTGGATGGTATCCCAGTCTACCAGCCGTATGACGGGACGGCAGACCTGGAGCGTTTTTGGACGGCCGCCGTCGCTGAAGTGGAGGTCAGCAAGAGTTTCACCTCAGCTTCCTACGGACCCAACACGTTGGGCGGGGCCATCAACCTCGTCACCCGCGAGCCCGACGCGCGGCTGCGTCTGGACCTCTGGAACGGCTTTAGCTCCGGGCGAGGCAGAGATGCCTCCGTGCATGCCGGTACGCTGGGGCGCCGCTACTGGTTCCAGGGAGGTCTGGACTACTCGGCCCGGGACTGGCTGCCGCTGCCATCCCAATCCGGAGCTTCCAATCGAAGAGCCAACAGCGACCGTTCCGAACTTGGCGGCCAACTACAAGCGGCTTGGCTCGGCCGGGGCAAGAGCCGTTACTCCTTTCGTTACTCCGGCCACTCGGCCGAAAAGGGGCACCCGCCCTATGCGGGGCTGGATCCCGCCGTGGCGGTGCGCTACTGGCGCTGGCCCCAATGGGACAAGCGTGATATCTACCTATTGGCGGCCAAGGATCTCGGCAGTCGCGGCCTGGTTCGAGCCCGCCTCTACGCGGACTCCACGTCGACATACCTCCGCAGTTTCGACGACGCTTCCTACTCCACCCAACTGAAACGGTCTTCCTTCAACAGCCCCACCCGTGACGGCATTACGGGCGCTGTTCTCGATTGGGAGAACCATGCAGACCGCACGCACAGGCTCAAATTCAGCGGCCATTGGCGGGAGGAGCTCCACCGGGAAGGAAACCTGGGGGAGCCGCAGCGCCATTTTCGGGATTCCGTCTTTACAGCCGGCGTGGAAGACCGCTTGAATTTGGGGCCTCGGTGGCAGGCCTTGGCCGGCTTTAGTCTGGCCCATCTGCGGGTACGCCGGGCAGACGACTTCCGCCAGGGGGCCCTCGTGCCGTTTCCAACCAATACGCTGCTGGCGGTCAGCCCCCAAGCTGCGCTCCTGTTTCAAGCCGGCCGGGCGGGGACTTTTTACTGGACGGCCGGCCGGCGGACGCGCTTGCCCACCATGAAGGAGCGGTATTCATACCGGATGGGACAAGCCCTCCCGAATCCGGATCTCAAACCCGAGCGGGCGCGGCAGTTCGAAGCCGGTTATCGCCGGTCCGCGTCTTCCTGGTTCTGGGTGGAGGCGGCCGGGTTCCTGTACCGCGTCCATGACAGCGCGCAGCGTTACTACTTGCAGCCGAATCTTTACCAGGTCCGCAATTGGGGACGCGCAGAGTATTTGGGCGCGGAGTTCAGTTCGCGTTTCCAACTGCGTTCCCAGCTCTGGGCCCGGCTTAACTACACCTATCTGAACCGCCGTGGGCGCAGCGAACCGGCCCCGCTGCTGGTGGAGGTGCCCCGCCACATTGGACTATTCTCGGCCAGTTGGACGCCTCCCGGCCGGCTGGCTCTGTATGCAGAATCACGCTACGAAGCGGCCCGTCTGGCTCAGAATGACGCCGGGCGGGTCTTGCGGCTCGGTTCTTTTGTGGTGCTGAATGTGAGCGTGACATGCCGGCTGGCCCGCGGACTGGAGTTGCAGGCGGGGGCTTCCAACCTGCTCGACCGGGCTTACTATTTGGCGGACGGTTACCCCGAGGAGGGGCGCAATGTTTTCACTAAGCTCCGTTACCGCTTCTGAGCCCCTCTCCAGCCTTTGGAGAAAGGCTGCCATCCTGGGGAGCCTGTGGGCGGCGTTCGAGATCCTTTGGGGCAGCCTGCTGCACAGCTTGCGCATCCCCTTCGCCGGGATGATGCTGGCCGCAGGCGGCGTGTGCTTGATGGCGGCCGGACGCAGGCTGTGGCCGGAGAAAGGCCTCATCTGGCGCGGCGCCTTGGTCTGCGCCATGATGAAATCCATCTCGCCGAGCTCCGTCATCCTGGGCCCGATGGCCGGGATCCTGGCCGAGGGCTTGCTGATGGAGGTTGCGTTCCGGCTGCTAGGAAGCAATCCTTTGGCGGCGGCTGCGGGCGGCGCTCTGGCCGTCTGTTGGACGCTGGTTCAGAAGTTGATCGCCCTTTTGCTGACCTATGGGCCCGACTTGGCCCAGCTCTACCTGGCCGCAGTCAGCCAGGCAGCCAAGATCTTCCGCATGCAGCACCTCGGCGGAGAGCACCTGCTAGCTTTGCTCGTGTCGGCCGAGCTGAGCTTGGGAGCCGCAGCCGGACTGCTTGGGTGGCGCCTGGCCCGAGGTGGCCGTCTGGGCGTCCGGCCCAGGCCCGCCGTCGCTCCGGAAGGGTCCAGCTTCGTCGAATGGCTTCGTGCCCCGTCTTTACGCCCTTACTCGCTCGCGCGAATGACGTTTTTTTTGGCGGCTCTGGCCCTGGGGCTCGCGTTCTTCCCTAGGTTGCCGCTCTTGGCTCAGTTCTTCGGGGCGGCGGTTTATTTCGGCGCCGCCTTGTGGACGTATGCGCCGTTGCGCAAAAGGCTTGGCCGGCCGCGGCTGTGGGCCGAGTTCGCCGCAGTAGTGCTGCTTTCAGGCCTTCTGCTGGGAAGCGCGAGCGGGCAGCCGGACTCGTGGTGGTGGGCCGGCCTGGTGGCAGGCGCATCCATGGTCTTCCGCGCCGCGATGGTCATGGCGGGCTTTAGCTTGGTCAGCGTCGAGCTGCGCAACCCCAGGATCTTGGCCTGGTTCGAACGCAGGGGAATGGAGGGCCTACCGGAGGCGCTGAATTTGGCCTTCGCGGCGCTGCCTAGGCTCACGGCAGAAATCTCCGAGATGCGGGGCCGTTGGAAACACCCGCAAAGCTGTCTAAGGCACTTGGTAGGGACGGCCGCGCAGCTCATCGGTGAGCCTCTCACCCCGCCCTCTGTGTTCGTGATTACCGGCAGGCCGGGCGACGGCAAGACCACCTTTGCCGCGCGCCTGGTGCAGGAACTCTCGCTTGCCGGACTCCGCCCCGGCGGTGTTTTGGCTCCGGGCTGGTG
>JAIMAR010000308.1 GCA_023511855.1 Bryobacteraceae bacterium | reverse complement strand
AGGCCTCCCAACTTATACAAAACAAAGAGGCAACCGTTAACAGCAACCAGCTCAACAAGGAGTCAAAAAGCAGCAAAGACAGCCCAGAAAACCCAACCAACCTGTAAAGGCAACCCTGGATCAGCCCTGCACGCGAGGGCTCGGGCCAACGGACTCCACTGGCGGGCAGGAGCAGTTTCCGACAGGTGTCGTATGTCTTCCAGCCCGCACCCTATTGATTCCGGAGCTGCCGTCTCCCTTAGCTCCGCCTATTGCCAGGCTGCTTCAACGCAGAGCGTTCTCGCTATAGTTGATTCGCACGCCGCGGGCGGAAACCACTAGGTTCATCCCCATCATGCCCCTCGAACTTGCTTCTCCTTTGATCCTCCCGGACAAGATATCTTTGCTCAGAGCCAGCAAGTCATCCAGCCTTTGCTTCGTCTCCAGGTTCTTCCCGTTATAGTGCCCCGGATAGAAGTACTTGATCCCATACTTCTCCATGTACGCGCTCGCCTTCTGGCAAGCTTCGATGAGCATGGAGAAGGAACCGAAGACCAGCAAATTGCCGGAACCGAACGAATCCCCGCTGAATCCGTAGCCTGCGTTCCTGTCAATGAAGGTGGTTGAACCAGGAGTATGACCCGGAGTGAAGACAACCTCCAGAGACCTGCCACCCAAGTCGATCACCTGGCCATCTTTCAATGGCAAGATCCTGCCTTTGTAATTCGCCAAAAAGGGCGAGGCAGCGTCAGCCGGATTGATGTAGAGCTCCGGAAAGTAGTTTATGGCCGATCCGGTGTGATCCGGGTGAGCATGAGTGGCGGCCAGCAGAACGGGCTTCTTGGTAATCGACGCTACGATCTTGTCCAGGTCCGCAATGCTCGTCCCGGCGTCAATCAACACAGCTCTGCTCGTTCCTTCCACCAAATAAAGGCTCTCGTTGGCCATCCTGTGGCCTGTGCCCACCCAGGTATGCTCGTCGATTTGACGGAAAACAACGTCGTCGTTCCGGGCGGCTTCCTTGCCTCCCATCTGGGCAACAGCGGCGCCGTGAAAAAAAAGAACGACGAAGAAAGCGCCCAGGATAAGTGATCTCATGCGACACTCCTTACACCTTTTTGGCCGAGGGGCCGGATCCGTGCTCCGGCCGCGCCGTCCCTCAAGGTCTGGAGCACTTCGACTATATCTTCCTCGCCTCTACGCGTCAAGCTCTCCATGAGGCGGCAGCAATCTGCGGCCGTCTGAAAAGACAGCACCTCCGCCGCTGTCATCCCCAAACTGCGGTCTGACCCCACAACGGCTTCTTCATCTGCGCGTTCAAGGCTCGCAGCTCGGCTTCGAGAGACCGCACAAGATCGGGCTTGGCTGCCGCCAAGTCCTTGGTTTCCCCAGCGTCCTCAGCAAGGTTGAAAAGGCTGAACGGGGGATCCTCTTTGCCCGGCTCGCGCTGGCGGACAATCTTCCATTCGCCCTTGCGCAACGCCACATTCATGCCGTAGCGCCAGTAGAGGCTCTCGCGGGGCAATTTCGCGCTTTGGCCAGTGAGAAGCGGCAACAGGTCGACGCCGTCCAGAGGTTTGTCGGGGAGTGGCGCACCTGCGGCGGCTGCCGCCGTCGGATATACGTCTATCGCGCACACCGGATGCTCGATCACCCGACCGGCCGGAATTGTCCCCGGCCACTGAGCCAGAAACGGCACCCGGGTGCCGCCTTCCCACAACTGCCCTTTCCCGCCGCGCAGGGGTTTGTTGGAACTGGTCAACTCCGCTGTCGGTCCGCCGTTGTCGCTGAAAAAGATGACGAGCGTGTCCCGGTCGAGGTTGTGCTTGCGCAGGCGATCCAGCACCGCACCGACGCCCGCATCCAGCGGCGCCAGCATCCCGGCGAAGACACGCCGCTGCTCGTCGTGAATGGAGTCCTGAAAACGGCGCACGTCGGCGACTTTGGCTTGCATCGGACTGTGGACGGCGTTGTATGACAAGTAGAGGAAAAACGGGCGAGCGTGGTGCCGGTCGATGAACTCCACCGCCTCGCGCGTGAAGGCGTCCGTCAAGTATTCTTTTTCCTCCACCGGTTGATCCCCTCGCAGGATCGGGTTCGCGTCGTCGTACGGCGGCTCGTTGACGCGCAGGCGGGTGATCAGTCCGCGGTAAGGAGGCTGGGCATAGAAGTGCCCTTCGTGAAGAAAACCGAAGAACTCGTCGAACCCGCGGCGAAGCGGATGATAACGGCTGCTGCCTCCCAGGTGCCACTTGCCGATCAAGCCCGTGGCGTACCCGGCCCGTTTCAGGCAGTCCCCAAGCGTCACCTCGTCCAAGGGGAGCCCCACGTCCGGCTTAAGGTTCTCCTGGCCGATGAGGTTAAACTCGTGGCCAAAGCGCGTCTGATAGCGGCCGGTCATGAACCCGGCGCGGGACGGGCAGCATACCGGGGCGGTGACGTAACCCTGCGTGAAGCGCACTCCGTTGCGCGCAATGGAATCGATGTGCGGAGTGGCGATTTCCGGATTCCCCTGGCAGCCCAGTTCGCCGTAGCCCAGATCGTCGGCGACGATCAAAACAATGTTCGGCTTCCGCGCGGGAGCGGCCAAGGCAGCCGCAGCGGCGAGGAATTGGCGTCGCGAGATCTCCATGGGAAAAGCAGCCTCCGCCAACAGCGTAATCAAAAAGCAAAGAGGAGCACCACTGGGATCTGGCACCGGTCTCGTGCCGCGCCAAACAACTTCATCTGTGTCTTCCCCTGCTGCCCTTGGCCTACGCCTCCACGTGGCGCGGGTCGAGCAAACGGCCCAGCTCCAGATTGCCCATCGCCGCCAGCAGCGTCTCCTTCACGCGCGGGTGATGGGCCTCGAGCTGCGCCAGCATATCCCGCAGCTCACGGCGTACGGTGCCCGTCTTCTGCGAGCAGCCGCAAGGCACCAACGGCGCGCCGAGATGCCGCACATACTCCGCGGTCTGGGACTCAAAGATGTAGACCAGGGGACGGATCAAACGGAACTCGCGATCGCGCGACCAGGCCACCGGTGGCAGGGCGCTGATCCGCCCGGTGAAGAGCGCGTTGCGCAAGAGCGCCTCGCAGAAGTCGTCGGCCGTGTGGCCGAAGGCGATGACATTGGCGCCGAACCCCCGCGCCACCTCATAGACCGCGCGGCGGCGGTAGCGGCTGCACAGGTCGCAGCCGTGGGCGGGTTGCTCCTGAATGAGGCGCACCGACGGCTTGTCGTGGAAGTAGGTCCACTCAACGCCTCTGCCTTTCAAGTACTCCGCCAGCGGCTCGATCGGCCGCAGGAATTTGCCTTGTTCGATCGTGAACGCGCAGACCGTGAAAGGCACCGGCGCGCGCCGGTGCAGCTTCAACAGCAGCTCCAGCAGCGTCAGGGAATCCTTGCCCCCGCTCAGCGCCACCGCCACCCGGTCCCCCTTCCGGATCATGCGGAAGCGCTCGATAGCCTCCCCAGCTTTGTGCAGTAGCTTCTTTTCCAGTTCCAAACGACCATTATCGGAGAAACGCCTGCTTGCGGTCCCTGAGCCTTGATGCAGTGCCGCATGTCGTCGGACGGGGGGGCGTCCCGAACGTAGTTGAAGGTTGGTGGCAGACGGCGGCCGGCTTCGATGAGAATCCGGTTGACGAAAAC
>JAIMAR010000307.1 GCA_023511855.1 Bryobacteraceae bacterium | reverse complement strand
CCTGTGTCCTGCGAGGCTTGGAGGAAACCGCCATTCGTGCGGGGGACTCCGTGGCCGTCATCGGCTTGGGCCCCATCGGCCTCATGTTCGTCCGCATGGCCAAGGTCTGCGGCGCCCGCGTCATCGCCTTGGGCCGCCGCCAGGCTCAGCTCGAGAGAGCGGCCCGGCTGGGCGCAACCGAATTGGTCCAGGTCGGCGAGCCCGCCGCTGCCGTCCGTGCGGTCCGGGACTTGACCGGAGGGCGCGGAGCGGATGCCGCCATCGAGGCCGTCGGCTCTCCCGCCACTTGGGAAATGGCGGTTCAGATGGTGCGCCGTGGCGGAACCGTCAACTTCTTCGGCGGTTGCCCCAGCGACACCCGCATCACCCTCGACACCTCGCTGCTCCACTACTCCGAAATCACCTGCAAGGCCAGCTTCCACCACACCCCGGCCCATATCCGGCAGGCTCTCCAGGTCATCGCCAACGGCGACGTCACCGCCCGCGAATTCGTCAAAGGCCAGGAGCCTCTGCAAAACCTGCTGGAAGTCATGCGCTACTTGACCAGCCATAACGGCCATCTGAAGACCGCTATCATTCCTTGACATGCGGCGTGGGGGAGCTCGGTGACCCTCTCTACCTACTTCCTCCAACCCGCTCAATTCCTGAAAAACCCCGAGGCCCTCTCCCGCCCCTTCACCCCGGACGAGGGCGAGGCCTACACCCGCTGGCTGGCCACTCACCACTACGAAAACTTCCACGTGGTCAGCCTGCTGCTGCCACGCCGCCTCCGCCAGGATTTCTACAACGTCTACGCTTTTTGCCGCTGGGCGGACGACCTCGGCGACGAAATCGGCGACCCCGCTGAAAGCGAACGCCTGCTGCGCTGGTGGGATTCCGAGCTTGCTCTCCTCTATCAGGGACGGGCGACACACCCCGTCTTCGCTGCTCTTGCCCGCACCAACCAGCGCCACGGCCTTCCCATCGAGCCTTTTCGCGATCTGATTCAGGCCTTTTTGCAAGACCAGAAGGTCACCCGCTATTCGACCCGCTCGGAGCTGCTCGCCTACTGCCGCTATTCGGCCAACCCCGTCGGCAGACTCGTGCTCGCTCTCTGCGGCTATCGCGACCCCGAACGCCAGCGCCTCTCCGACGCCACCTGCACCGCCCTCCAGCTCGCCAACTTCTGGCAGGACGTCAGCGTGGACCTCGAAAAGGGCCGGGTGTACATCCCCCTCGAAGATTTGGAGCGGCACGACTGCCCGCTCGAAGACGTGCTTGCTCGCCGCCCGACGCCTGCTTTCCGCCGCACCATGACCTCCCTCGTCGCGTGGGCCCGCAGCCTGTTCTTGGAGGGCCTGCCTCTGGCCCGCATGGTGGACCGGCGGCTGTCGGTCGACATCGAACTGTTCAGCCGCGGCGGCCTGCGGATCTTGGATAAGATTGAAGAGGTCAACTACGACGTTCTCACGCGGCGGCCCGTCATTTCCAAGACAGACCGCGTTCTGCTGCTGGCCTCCGCCATTGCCCGAGGCGTCTTTCAGAAGGCCGCATGAACGTAACCTTGGACCGCTCTTTTGAGTACTGCCGGCAGCTTACCCGCCGCCGCGCGCGCAACTTCTACTACGCCTTCAAGCTTCTGGGGCCTGCCGAACACGATGCTCTCTGCGCCATCTACGCCTTCATGCGCTACTGCGACGACGTCAGCGACGAGCCTTGGCAAGACCTCAACGCCACGCGCCGAAAACTCGACGCCTGGCGCGCGGATCTGGACGCGGCCTTGGACGGCGCGGAGACCGACCATCCCTTGTGGCCCGCTTTTCGTCAGACCGTTGAGCGTTATCAACTGCCCCGTGAGTACTTCCACGAAATGATCCAGGGCCTCGCCTCCGATCTGGAGCCGCGTCCCTTCGCCACCTTCGGCGAGCTCTACCGCTATTGCTATCAGGTGGCCTCTGTCGCCGGCCTCTGCGTGATCCGCGTTCTCGGCGCAGCCACCGTCCAAGCCCTTGCTCTCGCCGAAAAGTGCGGCGTCGCCTTCCAGCTCACCAATATCCTCCGCGATGTGCGGGAAGACGCCGCCCGGGGCAGGGTTTACTTCCCAGAGGAGGACCTCTCGCGCTTCGGCCTTTCCCGCAAAGACATTCTGGAGTGCCGCGATTCGGAGGCCGTGCGCCAACTGTTCCGCTTCGAAGGCGAGCGCGCCCTGGCCTATTACCGCGAGTCGGCACCGCTGGTGGAAATGGTGCCCCCCGCGAACCGTCCGGCCCTATGGGCGCTGATCGAGATTTACCGCCGGCTCCTCCTGAGGATGGAACGCTCCGGATACGACGTCTTGAGCAAACGCACCCGCCTGAGTTCCGCCGAAAAACTCGCCGTCGTCGCTACCGCCTTGAAACGCCGCGCCGCCGCCCGCTAGTTGAGCCTTATAATTCGCTTATGGCCGCCGCCACGGACCAACCGGCGCCGAAACTGGTAAGCCTCCGCCAGGTCCTGCCCGCCAGCCTTGATGACCTTCTAGAAGAAGAAATCGCCGAATGGATGGCGCGCTTCCAGTGGGATTTCCGCCCCTCCGCCTCGCTGGTGCGCCGCTACGCCGGCGCGGGGTCCCTCTACGGTTACGTCTTGCAGCTTGCCGGCCAAACCGCAGGCTATGTCTACTACGTTTACGAAGACCGCAAGGGTTTGATCGGCGACCTATATATCCGGAAGGATTCCTATGCCCCGGCCCACGAAGTTTCTTTGCTGCGCGCCGCAGTCGAGGACCTCTTCGAGGCTTTTGGAGTCCTCCGGATCGAATCTCAGGTGTTGCTCCTGAAGGCCCCCGGCCGCTGTGTCCTGCCTTTTCCGGAGCGGCTCAGCATCTATCCGCGCTTGTTCATGACCTACGAGCTGGGGCGGGTTCAGCGCCTCCCGCCTCATCCCTCCGCCCGCAAGACGTTGGTTCTCACCTGGGGCCCTCAGCATCAGGAGGAGGCAGCCCGCCTCATCGCCGCCGCCTATGCCCGGCACATCGACAGTCAGGTCAATGACCAGTACCGCTCCGTCAGCGGAGCCCGCCGCTTCCTTCACAACATCGTCCAGTATCCCGGCTGCGGATCGTTCTTTCCGGCAGCATCCCTGGTGGCCTGGGATTCCCTTGCCGGCCGGATGTGCGGCATTTGCTTGGCCAGCACGCTGAGCCCCGGCACAGGTCACATTACGCAGATCTGCGTCCTACCCGAATATCAGGGAACGGGAATCGGCTACGAACTCCTGCGGCGTTGCCTGCTCGCGCTCCAGGAAAGCCGTTATACCCGGGCGAGTCTGACCGTCACGGTCGCAAACGAACACGCCGTCCGCCTCTACCAGCGCATCGGCTTCCAGGTCTCACACGAGTTCGCCGCTCTGGTCTGGGAACAGCCGCAATAGCGTACCCCCCTTCCGTCAGGCATGCTGCTTTTGTGAGGCAGGCCTCCAGGCCTGCGGCCGGCATTCCTGCCGCCCCTGGAGTTTGGCCCCCTTTACCCACCGCCCTTTGCGCAACCCAATGCCGGGCCGTGTAGATGCTGCCCCAGCGTGTCCGCCCCCTCTCTTCCTCCTCCGTGTTCTCCGTGCCCTCTGTGCCACTGAGGCGCCCATATCGACAAAGTTTTGTCGATCTGAGTCCGCCGATTCTCTGCTG
>JAIMAR010000306.1 GCA_023511855.1 Bryobacteraceae bacterium | reverse complement strand
CGGCGATCTCCATTGCGCCGGCTGGGTGCAGGAGCGGTCGGCGGGGCGCCGGATCAAGGCGGTTACGGCGCATATCGACGGGCAGCGGCAAGGCGAGGCCCAATTGGGTGGCGAAAGGCCTGACGTGGCGGCGCATTTCCCGCACGCGGCCAATCTGGCGCGTGATTGGAACCTTCGCATACCGCGCTCGGCAGGCGAGCCCGGCGCGGTGATCCGCTTAGATCTCGAGAGCGATTCCGGCTTGGTGACCTACGCCTATGGGACGGTTCCAACCAATCCCGCGATCACCTATTCAGGCTGGTCGCGGCGAGGTTTACGTGAACGCGGATAACATCGCGCATTGGTCGGCATAAGATTGTCTCTCATAAACGGTCGTTTTTGAGAGGTTTCGCCAATCCTGGCTTGGCGACCTAAAACACTGTGGTGTTTTCTCCGAAAACCATCTCTTGAAACTGATCTCCGAATAGGTGCACAGGTTGGAGGGTTTTGGGAGAACGAGATGCTCATCGGCTACGCTCGGATTTCAACGCAGGACCAAACCTCTGCCTTGCAGATGGACGCCCTGCGAGCGGCTGGCTGCGAGCGGGTCTTCACTGAGCAAGCATCGGGCGCTCAGCGCGACAGACCTCAGCTAAAGGCGGCGCTGGACCACGCTCGCGATGGGGCGGGCGATATATTGGTCGTTTGGCGCCTGGATCGCTTGGCGCGTTCCTTGGGGCAGTTGATCGAAACGGTCGAAACCCTGGAGCGGCGCGGCGTGGGCTTCCGGTCCCTGACAGAATCGATCGACACCACTTCTGCTGGTGGCCGCCTGGTTTTCCATTTGTTTGGCGCGATGGCGGAGTTTGAGCGCGGCCTTACCCGCGAGCGGACACGGGCCGGTCTAGAAGCAGCCCGGGCTCGAGGTCGGGTGGGCGGCCGCCCGGCCGCTCTAAATGCGCAGGACCTGACCGCGGCCCGAGCCCTGCTGCGGGATCCGGCCATCACCGTCGAGGACGTGGCGCGCCGCCTAGGGGTCGCCGCCTCGACCCTCTATCGGCACCTGCCCGGCGGTCGATCTGCGCTAGAGGGGGCGCCTGATCGCGCCTAGGACAGTTTCGGTCGCCAGAAGGTCTTCCAGCGCGCGGGTCGATCGACAATCTTGGCGATAGGTTCGGGCGGTCCCTGCGAAAAATCCCGCCGCCATTCAATATCTTGACGCACGACTCGGGCCGGCACGCCGGCAACAATCGTATTTGGCGGGACCTCTCCGGAAACGATCGCGCCGGCGGCAATGACGCTGCCGTCGCCGATCTCCGTCCCCTTCATAACCAGGCATCGCAGGCCCATCCATACATGATCGCCGACAGTCACCGAGGCGGCTGGATTGAGCCTTTGTCCGGAAGCCCGATCATAAATCGGATGAATGTCACTAAGAGACACATAGACTTGGGACGAAATCATGCAGTCTTCGCCGAACACGATGCTTCCTGGTTCGTGGAGCTGAATCGATCCTTGAACCATCGTCGTTCGTCGCCCAATTTTGAGATAGGCGTCCGAGCAAAGCACGTTGACGAAGCCATGAAGGTGACAGGCGTCGCCGATGGAAATCACATTGCGATCACCCCGGAACGTCGCGTTGACGCCAAGTTTGGTTCCCGCTCCGATTTCCACGACGTTATCGTCGCCATCGATCGTGATCGAATAGGAGCTGGTCTCGCCCGCCTCTGGAACGGTGGCCGCAAATCCCGCCGGCGCAAAGGCGACGATCATGGCGCCGCCGCCGATAATTAGGCGATTGCGTTGCCCTTTGACGATGATCCGAGCGTCAAGTCTGGCGTCTGGATCCACCAGGATTCCGTGGCTATCGCCTTCAACTTCCAAAAGAGGCGGCCAAAGGTTCGAGGCGGGAGCATCCAAGGGTAGTCTCCAGATCAATACGATCCCACCCGATGTGTCGTCGCACTATTAGACTCGCCCAACACGATTGACGTAACCAGGCAGGGAAGGGAATGAAGCCATCTAGAACATGTCGTCGCGGCGGCAAACAGCGGGGCGGCTCCTAAGTGGCGACCAAACGAGTCCTTTTCATCCATCAAAACTTCCCCGGGCAGTTCCCTCACATCGCCGCAGCGGTCTTAGCCAAGGGCTACAAGGTCGCCGCGATCGCCGGTCAGACGAGCAAGGGCGTTCCTGGCGTCGATGTTCGACGCTGGAAGCTGTCGCGCGGCAGCACGAAAGGAATTTTCGACCCAGCGACGCGCGCCGAAGCTGACTTGATGCGAGCCACAGCGGCGGCTGAGGTCGCGGTGCGGCTGAAGGCCGACGGCTTCATCCCGGATCTGATCATAGGTCACCCCGGTTGGGGTGAGATGATTATGATGGGCGAAGTCTTCCCGGGCGTACCGCAGATCTCGTTTGGCGAGTTCTTCTATCTTTCGCACGGCGCCGATGTCGGCTTCGATCGCGAATTTGAAAACCATCCCCTGGCTTTCGACATGCGGGTGCACGCCAAGAACATGGGAATGGCCCTGTCTTATACGGCGGCGGACATCATCGTCTGCCCGACACCGTTTCAGGCAGGAACCTTTCCTAAGGGGCTGAGATCGCGGATCCGGATCCTCCATGAAGGCGTCGATGTTGGTCAGGCTCGCCGCAAGTCCGCCGCCAAACTCAAGTTGAAGGACGGTCGCATTCTGGACGGCTCAACGCCGGTTATCACCTTCATCAACCGCAATTTTGAGCGTCTTCGGGGCTTTCACGTGTTCATGCGGGCGCTGCCCGCCTTTTTGGAGCGCTGCCCCCAAGCCCAGGTTGTCTTGATCGGTAATGAGACTGGAAAGGGGTATGGCGGCGAACTGCCCAACGGCCAGACCTGGAAGGACAAGATGATGGCCGAGGTCGGCGACCGCCTCGACATGAGCCGTGTTCATTTCGTGGGGCCCCTGCCCCACGCCGATATGATCTCAGCCCTTTCGATCTCATGGGGTCATGTCTATTACACCTATCCCTTCATCCTCTCCTGGTCCCTGGTCGAGGCCATGGCGTGCGAATGCCTGATCTTGGGATCGGACACAGGCCCGGTGCGCGACGCCATTACGCCCGACGTTAACGGCGTTTTGAACGACTTCTTCGACCCCGGCGCGTTGGCCAACGCAATGGCGCAAGCCTGCGAGACGCCTGACGCTTTCCGGCATATGCGCCAGAACGCCAGAACGACCGCCTTGCAGCTCTTCGACCGCGAGACGGTGGGCGTTCCCGGATGGATGGCTCTGATCGATGAGGTTCTGGGATGAGCGCCTAGACGGCGGCGCCTCTAAGGCCCCGGCATTGCGCACGGGTATCTGTCCAGATAAAAACGCTTAAAACCGCTACGACCGTCAAGGTTCTTACAGAGTAAGATAATGGCTGAAAAAGTATTCACTAAGAACTGGTTTGAGGGTCAGAGAAGAATTTGGGACAATTTCATTCCCAAGGAATCTCCGAAAAGGATCTTGGAAGTCGGATCCTATGAAGGGGCGAGCTCCTGCTACATCATCGAGAAGCTGGGCGATCTGGACAGCCGTGAAGCCTTCCGGAATCGTGACCAGATGGCGCTTCACCTGCCCCTTGACAAGATGGTCCAGAATTTCCAGAGGAGCCATGGAGGCACTAAGTTCGTATTCTCC
>JAIMAR010000031.1 GCA_023511855.1 Bryobacteraceae bacterium | reverse complement strand
AAAAGGATTGGTTCAAGAGGGGCGAACGGGGTCGGCACGGCAATCCAGCTGCCAAAACGGGCTGAAAACTGGGCAGGCTTGAGGATTTTGGCACTTTCTTTGAAACTTTCCGCCCGGCGGAGCGTCTTACCATTTGCGATCTTTTGAGACTGGGTGCTGAGGGCGGTTCCGAACTGGGGCAGTAGACCTGGAACCAAAATTGCTGTAGAATTGTACCCTGCTCGCCTCACGTGGTTCGGAAGCGCCGAGTGCGAATCGTTGTTTCGAACAGGAGGGAGAAAGACGGAGAAGGATCAGTCTCAATTGGCACGATTCAGTAGTCAAGGGGCTGACGGCAGCGCCGAAAGGTGGATCTGGCTTTGAAAAAGGCCGAAGAGATCATCTGAGGAGGGATGCCGAGGCAGCCGATGAAGAGAGGAGGGTAATGACATGACGAAGGCCGACCTGAACCGTTACCGGAAGATCCTGGAAGCCAGGCAAGCCGAACTAGCAAAGGTCTTGCGAAACCGGGAAGGCATCGCGATCGAGAAAAGTCCGGACGCGCTGGACGAAGTGCAGCATGCGGCCGAGCGTGAACTCGCGATTCGCAATTTGGACCGGGAGTCACACCTCCTCCGCAACGTGAAGGCTGCTTTGCAGCGCATTGAAGACGGAACCTACGGAGTCTGCCTGCACTGCGAGGAAGAGATCAGTCCCAAGCGGCTGGAGGCGGTGCCCTGGGCACCATTCTGCATCCGCTGCCAGGAGATTGCGGACCGTCAAGCGGCGCAGGGCGAAGAAACCCTGGAGGACCTGCTCGTCAACGCTGCCTAACGCAGTACGGAGATTGGAGGGCGCGGCGTCGCAGCCGCGCCCTTCGTGTTTTTGGGCTGCCCAGACAGCGGCGGCTCAGCGGCAGATGCGGATGCCGGAGACCATGCGGCCTGCCTTCTGGCCATCCCGGCGGTAGGAGTGGAACAGGTTGGGTTCACAGGAGGTGCATAAAGAAGCCACGTGGACGCGGGCTGGGGCGAGTCCGGCCTGGAGGAGCTGGCGGCGGTTGGCTTCCCAAAGGTCGATCCGCGCCCGGCCGCTGAGATCCGAACGCTGCGGGAACCAAAGCTGAAACTGGGCGGCGACCTCCGGGCCGACCTCATAACAGCAGGGGCCGATGGCGGGGCCGAGGACCGCCTCCAAATCCGCCGGTGAGCTGCCAAAGCGGTCGACCAGCGCCTGGACCGCCTTGGAGGCGATCGCCAGCGCCGTTCCGCGCCAGCCGGCGTGGACGACGGCGGCGGCACGGCGCGGCGGGTCAACGATCAGCAGGGGCACACAGTCGGCGGTGCGGACGGCCAGGGCCGCGCCGGGAACGTTTGTGAAGAGCGCATCGCCCGGACCGATGCGGCCGCGGGCGGCGCCATCGGCATAGAGGCAACGGTCCGAGTGGATCTGGTTCAAGGCGATCCAATCCGGACGCCGGTTCCAGTCCTCCGATAGGCGAGTACCAAAGCCGTGTTCCAGCCAGGAGTATTCCAGCCACGGCGTGAATCGGAGCACGCCGCCGATGTCCTGCTGTAAAAGGGGCTCCACGCGCGTTAGGCCGCGGGGTTCTGGATCTGGGCGATCCGGACGCGGCGCTTAAAGTCCTCGAGCATGGACTCGTCCAGGCGGACCTGAGTGGGCCGCTTGGCGAAGGTGGTCATCTTGTCAATCTTGTCCTGGAGCTTCAGCAGGGCGTAGAACAGGTTCTCGGGCCGAGGCGGGCAGCCGGTGACGTAGACGTCCACGGGGACGATCTTGTCGACGCCCTGGAGCACGGCGTAAGTGTTGAACGGCCCGCCGACGCTCGAGCAGGCGCCCATGGAGATGACCCACTTCGGCTCCGGCATCTGGTCGTAGAGTCGCTTGAGCACGGGGGCCATTTTGAGGTTGACGGTTCCGGCCACGATCATCAAATCGGACTGGCGCGGGCTGGGGCGGAAGACCTCGGCTCCGAAGCGGGCGATGTCAAAGCGCGCGGCGCTCGAGGCGATCATCTCGATGGCGCAGCAGGCCAGGCCGAAGGTCAGCGGCCACAGGGAACCCTCCCGCGCCCAGTTGAAAATATAGTCCACCGTGGTGACGACAACGTTTTTCTCAAACTGGTTCTGAAGGAAAGCCATACCCGAGCTCCCGCGTACTGCCTTCATTGTAGCGAACCATAGCGGATGGTAGATTGGAGGGTGTGTTTGCCGAGGCCGCGCCGCCAACCGGCGGGCTGAGGCGCAGCTTTGCAGGCCCCATCGCACGGGTACGGGGACTACGCGCAATGAAACTCCCCCGCTGGACCGGCTCGCCGGACCGCCGTCATTTCGCTCTGCTGGCGCTGGCTGCCGGCATTTTGATGCTGGGCGCAATCCGCTTGGGCGATCTGGCAGGCTACGACGACGCAATGTTCGCCGCCGAGGCCAAGAACATCGTGCGCAGCGGGCAATGGTTGCCGTTGATGATGCGAGGCGCTCCCGCTGGAGAGCACCCGCCGCTGTTCGTCTGGATGCAGGCGCTGAGCTTTCAGGCCTTCGGCGTCTCAGACCCGGCGGCGAAGCTTCCGGCTGCGCTGTGCGGACTGGGCGTGGTGCTGCTGGTCTGGTGGCTGGCGCGGCGGCTGTTGGGGGATGGGATTGCCGCCGGCGCGGCGATGTTCGTGATGCTGGCCACGCCTTATTTCCTGAAGTACTCCAACCGCGCGATGACCGACGTGCCGACAACATTTTTCTTTGTTTGCGCCGTGTGCTGCTGGGTGCAGGCTAGGCGCAGCCGGAGCTGGTATCTGGCCGCCGGTCTGTTCACGGGGCTGGCGCTGGTGACGCGGGGACTCATCGGATTCGCCCTGCCGCTGGCGTTCGGGATAGATTACCTTTTGGCCCGGCGGCGGCTTGCGGCGAACAGCTCCGTGGCGGGAGAGAGGAGTTATTTGCTGGCGGGGTTTCTGCTGGCGATCGCGCCGCTGGCGGCCTGGTACGCGTACTTTTTGACGAGCGTGCCGGGCTTTCTCGCCGAGCAGCGGCGATGGCTGGACGAGCAGGTGTACGGCGGCCTGACGCCCGCTTGGCGTCGCTACACGGGCGCGCCCGAGTACATCCGGATGCTGGCTAAATCGTACTGGCCTTGGCTGCCGGCGATGGCCGCGGGAGCAGCGCTGGCGATCCGGCAGCGCAGGCGGGAGCTGTATGTGTTGCTGTGTTGGGCGGGCGCGGTGTTCTTTCTGTGTGCGATCACCCGCAGCCGCGTGTTGCGGTATATGCTCCCGGCCTATCCCGCCTTCTCGATATTGGCGGTGGCCTCCATTGCGCGTTACGTCCCGCGCGCGAAGTTGAGCCGGGCGCTGGACTGGGCCGCGCCGCTGGCGGTGATTGCGGCGCTGGGCATCGTCACTCTCAAGCCACCGTCCCGCCATGCAGCCGTGATCCTGCCGCTGGTTCAGGCCATGCCCGCCGGGGAGCGGCCTTGGGTGGCGCTTTACGATGAAGGCCAGCCGAGGTGGGACGAAGCCAACCAGCTCGAGTGGTACGGCGAGTGCGTCCCCAAACTGGTGCGCTCGAAGGAGGAGTTGAGGGACGTGCTCCGGCGGGGCGAGATCCGGCACATCATTGCCGACCGCCGAACGTATGAAGAAGAGATTGCACCGCTGCCGCATCTGGTGCGGGCCCGGAGCGGGCATCTGATTTATGTCCGGTTGGATGGGCCGGGTTAGATTCTGCCCGCGGGCACGGGCTGCTTCCAGAATCGTTCGATCTGTTCGAGGGTTTTGCCGCGGGTTTCGGGCAGCCAGCGCCAGAGGATCAGAAACTCGAGGATGCACATGGCGCCGTAGAGCCAGAAAGCGCCGGAAGCCGTCAGCCAGCGCACTAGGGTCAGGAAGGTCATGGTCAAGGCGAAGCAGGCGGACCAAAGGGCGACGGTGGCAATGGACATCGCGCGGCCGCGGACGCGGTTCGGGAAGATCTCCGCCAGAAGCACCCAAGTGCCGGGACCCAGCCCCACCGCGAAGGCGGCGACGCAGACCAGCATAACGGCCAGCACAAGGAGCGCGGGGGGCGGGTGCAACAGAAATGCCGCTCCGAGCGCCGCCTGGCAAGCGGCCATCACGGAAGCGGAGATCATGAGTAGCGGCCGGCGGCCCAGACGGTCGATGACCGCCAGAGCCACAATGGTCGCCAGGAAGTTCACCAGACCGACGGCCACGTTGTAGCCGATGGCGGCCGTATCGCTCTGGCCGCCGACCTGTTCCTTGAAGATCACCGAACCGTAGAAGAGGACCGTGTTGATGCCGGTGATTTGCTGGAGGATGGCCAGCGCGACGGCCAGAGCGGTGGCGCGGCGCAATCCGGGTTGAAACAGCTCGGCCAGCGAGCCGGCCTCCTCGCGGATGGCGGCCTGAATCTCGTCGAGTAGGCCGAGGGCTGTGGTATGGCCATTCACGCGGCTGAGCACCACCAGCGCCTCTCGCTCGCGGCCCATTTCGGCCAGCCAGCGCGGACTTTCCGGAACGAAGAACAGGGCGGTCAGGAACACAGCGGAAGGAATGATTGCGGTGGCGAACATCCAACGCCAGGCGCTGGGCCCCAAGTAGGACAAGCTCCAGTTGATGAAGTAAGCCAGCAAGATGCCGGTGACGATCGCCATTTGATTCATGGAGACCAGGCGGCCGCGATTGCGCGCAGGGGCGATCTCCGCGATGTAGAGGGGGGCCAGAAGCGAAGCCATGCCGATGGCGACGCCGCCGGCGAAGCGTGCCGCCATAAACTCGGACAGGTCGCGCGGCAGGGCAGCCCCCGCCGAGGACAGGGCGAAGAGCAAGGCGGAGACCATCAGGATGCGGCGGCGCCCGAAGCGGTCGCTGAACCAGCCTCCGATGCTCGCGCCCAGGATACATCCGGCGAGCAAGCTGCTGGCGGCCAGCTCGGTCTGAACTTCGCTGAGCTGGAACTGCTCGCGCAGAAACAGAATGGCGCCATTGATGACGGCGATGTCGAATCCGAACAGCAGTCCTGAGGTTGCGGCCACCAGCGAGGCAAGCAGCACATACCAGGCGCTGCCTTCTTCGTAGTTGGGGCAAGGGGCGGAAGCTTGAAGGCTCACGGTTCGACCTAACAGTGTACATGCCTGTCGGGCGCGCTGCGGCGGGCGTGGCGAAGCAGGCGTCCGCCGTGATGAGATAAGCACATGAATTTGACGAGACGTGCATTTGTGGGAACGAGCCTCGCCGTTGCGGCGGGAGCGGGCGGCTTGGCGGCGGGCGCAACTCAGCCCTGGTACCGGCGCTGCCTGCGCTGGGGCCAGACGAACATCACCGAGCGGGACCCGGTGCGGTATGACATCGCCTGGTGGCGCGGCTATTGGAAGGAGACCCAGATCCAGGGCGTGATCATCAACGCGGGCGGGATTGTCGCCTACTATCCGAGCCGCAATCCTCTGCACTACCGCGCGGCGTTTCTGGGAGGGCGCGATTTGTTCGGCGAGTTGCGGGAGGCGGCGCGCCAAGAGGGGCTGGCGGTGCTGGCGCGCATGGATTCCAACCGAGCCACCGAGGAGTTCTATAAAGCGCATCCGGGCTGGTTCGCGCGGGACGCTTCGGGCAACCCGTACCGCGCAGGGGACCGCTACGTAAGCTGCATCCACGGTCCTTACTATGAGGAGTACATCCCGGAGCTTCTGCGGGAGATCGCGGAGCGGTACAAACCGGACGGGTTCACGGACAACAGTTGGAGCGGACTGGGACGGGGGAGCATCTGTTATTGCGAGAATTGCGAGCGGCGGTTCCGGGAGCGGACGGGCCGGCCCGTGCCGCGGAAAGCGGACTGGGACGATCCGGTCTACCGCGAGTGGATCTTGTGGAACTACGGGCGGCGGATCGAGATCTGGGAGTTGAACAACCGGGTGACGCGGGCGGCGGGCGGTCCGGACTGCCTGTGGGTTGGAATGAACGGCGGATCGATGAGCGGGCAGGCGCGCTCCTTCCGCGACTTCAAGGCGATTTGCGAAAGGACGGAGATCATCCTGCTGGATCACCAGCGCCGCAGCGACACGGGGACCTTCGCGGAAAACAGCGAGGCGGGCAAGCGGATCCACGGCCTGCTCGGTTGGGACAAGCTGATTCCCGAGAGCATGCCGATGTACCATCTGGCGGGCGAACCGTTCCGGCTCTCAGCGAAGCCGCCGGCCGAAGCGCGGATGTGGATGCTGGCCGGATTCGCCGGAGGCATTCAGCCCTGGTGGCACCATGTGGGCGCCTATCATGAGGACCGCCGCGCTTATCGGACCGCGCCGCCGGTCATGAACTGGCACCGGCTCAACGAAGAGTTTCTGGTGAACCGGGAGCCGGTGGCGAGCGTGGGTTTGGTGTGGTCGCAGCGCAATCTGGACTTTTACGGGAGGGAGCAGCCGGAGCGGCTGGTGGAGATGCCCTATCAAGGGATGAGGCAGGCGCTGGTGCGGGCCAGGGTTCCCTACGTGGCGCTGCATGCGGACCACATCGAACGGGATTCGGCGCGGCTGGCGGCGCTGGTGCTGCCGAATCTGGCGGCGATGTCGGAGGAGCATTGCGCGGCGGTGCGGCGTTTTGTGGCGCGGGGCGGATCGGTGGTGGCCACGGGCGTCACTAGTCTCTACACGGAGATGGGCGACCGGCGGAGCGAGTTCGCGCTGGCGGATCTGTTCCGGGTGCGGGCGGCGGGAACCAACCTAACGGCGGGCGGCGCGCCCGAACGGCGCTGGGCCTCAGCGTCGGCTCATACTTACCTGCGCCTGTCGCCGGAATTGCGGGCGCGGGTGTACGGACCGAAGGCGGGTGATGAGCCGGCAGCGCAAGGGGTGCGGCACCCGGTGCTGGCAGGATTCGACGAGACCGACATTCTGCCGTTCGGCGGGTTGCTGGAGAAGCTCGAAGTGATGAGCGGAGGGATGGTCCCGCTGACGTTCATTCCGGAGTTTCCGGTCTTTCCGCCGGAGACGGCCTGGATGCGGGAGCCGAAGACGGATATTGCGGCGCTGGTGCTCAGCACGCACACCTCGGGCGGTCGCGTGGCCTATCTACCGGCGGACGTCGACCGGCGCTATGCGCTGATGAACTTGCCGGACCATGGCAACCTGCTGGCGAATCTGGTGCGGTGGGCGGCAGGGGACACGATCCCGCTGCGCGTGGAGGGTCCGGGGTTAATCGACTGCCACCTGTACCGGCAGCCGGGGCGAATGATTCTGCACCTGGTGAACCTGACGAACGCGGGCACATGGCGGGCTCCGGCTGAGGAGTTAATCCCGGTGGGGCCGCATCGGGTATCGGTGCGGCTGGCCGATGGGGTGAAGGGCGATTCGGTGCGGCTGCTGGCGTCTGACACCAGGGCTGCCGCCGCGGTTCGCGACGGCTGGTGCAGTTTTGAAGTGCGCTCCATCACGGACCACGAAGTCGCCGTGATTGACTGACGGCGCGGCAAGCGGCGGCGAGGGGTGGCCTTAGCGCCCGGCGGCGCCAGAGGATGTTCCGGCAGGGGCTTTGCCGAGGGCCAGCGCGCGGGTGCGCTCCAGCTCGCGGCGGAACAGCGGATTGAGGGGGAATTCCAAGCAAAGTCCGGCGAGCAGACTCTCCGCCTCCCAGGGGCGCTTTTCGCGGAGAGCGATGACCGACAGGAGCACCCGGGCGAAGGGACCGTAATAACGGCCCTTCTCGGCCACGATCCGGAGATGCTCGACCGCACGCTCCTTGCTGCCTTCCACCTGATCGATCCGCACGAACCAGCGCAGGAAGAAAGGCAGGCTGCCGACGACATACTCGACCGAGCCGGTGGTGAGGTGGGCGTCGTAGTAAGGCGGATCCAAGGCCAGCAGCTTAAGGGCTTGAGCCTGACTGTGTTTGGCCAGGGAGAAGCTGCCCAAGCGGCGGCGTTCGACGAGGGCGGCGTAGTCGGTCTCCAGCCCGGAGGCCATGGCCAGGGCGAAGAGAGCTTCGCGGTCGCCGGGGTGCTGGGCGAGACGGGCCGCGGCGTGCTGGCGCGTCAACTCGAACAAGCGGAAGACCTGCCGGCGGATTGCCGGATCCGGGGAGAGCTTGCGGCGGTCCACCACTTTGTCGTCGTCCTCGAAGAACTCGGTCTGGAGGATCTTGAGCCGGTCCAGCTCAGAGAAGAAGAAGGCTGCGGCTTTGACGGAATAGGGCAGCGGGCTGGCGGCGTCCCGCACAACCTCGCGGTCCAGGATGGCGTGTGCGCCCGAGAAATCAAACTCATACATTCGCGCGAAGGCCTGGCCTTCGGAGGTGGAGGTATCGACCCTGGCGAATTGTCCCCAGCCCAGGGAGGCGCAGGCCAAAATAAGAGTCGCCGCTCGCAAAAGCCAAGTATAGCGCGGAAGGTCTCGGCGCCGCCGGGAGGCTTAGTACACTGGATGCATGGGGTTCTTGCGAATATTCCTCTTGCTGGCGATGGCTGCGGCTTGGGCCGGCGCGCAGATTCAAGACATCTCCGCCGAGCGCATCCGCGCGCACGTGAAGTTTCTGGCCCACGATCTCCTGGAAGGCCGCGCTCCGGGCACGCGCGGCGGACAGCTTGCGGTGGAGTACCTGGCGGCCCAGTTCGCGCTGGTTGGAGCAAAGCCTGCCGGGGAGAACGGAACATATTTCCAGCGGGTGCCGCTGGTGGGCGTCGAGCCCCAGCCCAACTCGCGGCTGTCGGCGGAGGGCGCCAAAGGCAAGATCGAATTCCGCTGGCTGGACGAATTCGTGGGCGTCAACCGACGCCAGCGGGAGCTTGAAGAGATCAACGCCGAGGCGGTGTTTGTGGGCCATGGCATCGTTGCGCCCGAGTTCCAGTGGGACGACTTCAAGGGTACGGACGTGCGCGGCAAGGTGCTGGTGCTGTTCACCAATGAGCCGCCGTCCACGGATCCCAAGTTCTTCGGAGGCCGCGCGCTGACCTATTACGGGCGCTGGACCTACAAGTTCGAGCAGGCGATGCGGATGGGCGCGGTGGGCGCCATCATCATCCACACCACCCCGACGGCGGGCTACGGCTGGCAAGTAGTGCGCAACTCCTGGAGCGGCGAGGATCCCTATGTGCGCCTGAAGCCGGGAGAGCCTGAGCTGGCATTTGCCGGCTGGGTGACCGAGGAGGCGGGCGGCAGGCTGCTGGGCATGGCCGGTTACAAGGTAGAGGAACTTCTGAAGCGCGCCGCGTCGCGGGACTTCAAGCCGATCCCCCTGAATCTGCGGATCCGGGGAAGCTTCCACAGCAAGATCCGGGATATCGAAACTTACAACGTGGCGGCCGTAATTCCGGGCAGCGACCCGGCGCTGGCACAAGAGGCGGTGATCTTCAGCGCGCATTGGGACCACTTAGGCATCGGGCCGGCAGTGAACGGCGACAACATTTACAACGGCGCGGTGGACAACGCCACTGGCTGCGGCATGCTGATCGAGATCGCGCGAATGTGGGCATCGCTGGAGCCGAAGCCGCGGCGGTCGGCGTTGTTTCTTGCGGTGACCGCCGAGGAGGGAGGACTGCGCGGCTCCGACTACTACGCGCAGCATCCGCTGCTCCCGCCGGGTAAGACGGCTGTAGCCATTAACTTCGATGGCTATCTTCCATTCGGGCGGACACGCGACGTAGTGGCGCTGGGGGCGGAACGCACGACGTTCTGGCCGGTGGTCCAGGACCTGGCGCGCCAGGCGGGGCTAGTGTTGAAACCGGACCAGCGGCCCGAGCAGGGCAGCTTCTACCGTTCCGATCATTTCAGCTTTGCGAAGGCAGGCATCCCGGCGTTTTCGCTTCATGCTGGGGTCGACCTGGAAGGCAAGCCAGAGGGTTACGGCCAGAAGCTCTTCGAGGAGTTCAACTCGAAACACTACCATCAGCCGTCCGACGAATACCGTGACGATTGGGATTTGTCCGGCATGGAGCAGGTGGCGCGGTTTGGGGTGATGCTGGGGCAGGCAGCGGCGAACCTGGACCGGCTGCCGAGCTGGAACGCAGGCGAGGAGTTCCTGGCAGTCCGGCAGAAGAGCGGCGTGAAGTAACACGCGCGGGACTCAGCGGCGCTTGTCCGCCGGTGCAAGTGCTAGTTTGGCAAGCCTAGCGGGATGATCCACGGGCAGCGGGCGCGATTGGTCCAAGGAGAGGCAGCGGGTAAAGGGAACCCAGGCCGACAGGAATGACGGCCGGCAGACAAGAATGTCTGCTCCACACGAGTAGGCCTGCCCCACAACAGCAGCTTGGCCCGGAAGGAGTGCCCGGACCACAGGGGAACTCGGCTCCTGCCCTGGAGTCCTGCCCCGCTCAGAAAGCTTGGCTCACATCAGAATGCCTGCGTCATAGCGGTAGGCAGATGCTGCCAGCCGGCCGTTTCTAGGAGTGCTGCCGACGCAGGCCGGCGGCCTGCGCTCCTGCGCGAGGGTTTAACGAGGACTATGCCGGAGCGGCGGAGGGGATCAAGCGCTGGCCAGAGCTTTCAGGCGGGCCGTGAGCCGAGACTTATAGCGCGCCGCGGTGTTGTCCTTAATGATGCCCCATTTGACGGCCCGGTCAATGATGGAGTACGTGCGGGGCAAAGCGGCAGTAGCCGCCTGTACGTCTTTGGCGGCCAACAGGCGGCGGAAAGCGCGGATTTGTTTGCGCAGTCTCGACTTGCGCGCCGAGTTGAAAACGGTTCTGCGTTTGATTTGCCGGGCCCGTTTAAGCGCGGATACGGTGTTCGCCATCTAGCGGATATTCACTCCTTGGAATGGATCCTAAAGTGCAGGATAGCGTATCGGGCGCACGCGGGTCAAACGCCTGAGGGCCGGAAAAATCAATAGCCGCTGGTGGTGGCGGAGGCTACGCGGCCGGCGCGGAGCAGTATGAAGGTGGCCAGCTCTTGGTCGCGCTGCAAATACACCAGCGTCTCCAGGGGGACGCCCTGTTCGACGCTCGTGGTGTGCATCGCGGGCGGGCCGTAGCGGCGCACAAGCTCGGAGCGCTCCACTCCCACCATGACTTCGCGGGCCAACGGGAACGGATACGAGCGCGCACCCGCGGGAGCTTGCGGAGGGACGGCCGCGGAAGGCGGGACAGTGTCCGGAAGGGCGGCTGCGGCTTTGGATGCCCCTTTGCGCAGCTTCGAATCCGGCCGCGATCCTGGCCGCGCGTTGACATTCTCGGATTCCCAGCTTCCCGGCAGCGGCTCTTGGGTGATCGTCCTCAAGCCAGGCCGCTCGCGCCCGGGGCCGAGGCCCAGATACAGCCCCGCGCCTCCGAGCAATAGCACTGCCGCGACGATGCCCACTCCCGTCCCGTTCATAACGTTATGCGGCGATCTACTATTCTAAGACGAAACTCGCCTTTTAGAGTGCACCCCCCGAAGCCCCGAGTACGGGTGTTCTAAAGTCTGAGGTACAAAGCCGAAGGGTTTCTCAGTACTATCACCTGCGCAAGTTTCTTCCTCTTCTGAGCTGCTCTAGGTACATTCACGGATGAGGAGGAGAATTGGTGAAAGCAGCTTGGTTGGCGGTAGTCTTGGCGGGGCTTTGGAGCGCGCCCGCGCTGAAGGCGCAGATGTACGAGGAACCGGCGAGTCGGTGGAAGGGCCTGGCCTGGACGATGGCGGCGCATGGGGCGGCCTCAGGCTTCGACGCATGGACAAGCTGGCAGCGGGTGGAGCGGAACCGGATGCTGTCCGACGGAGGCCGCTTTACGGCGGAGAGTGCGGCGCGCAAGGCGGGCTGGTTTGCAGGGGTGACCCTGGTGCAGGTGGTTGTCGTCAAGAAATGGGGCAAGCGGCATCCCTGGATCGAACGGGCTTTCCGGGTGGGGAATTTAGGGGCCGCAGGAAGCCTGTTCAGCGCCGGGATGCACAATCTGGCCACAAGGCGTTGAGGGCAGGGACGGGGCGGCGAGGGGGCCGGCAGGGCCGTGGGTCCGGGGGATGACATCCTTTTTCTGGTCACCGAGTTAAGATATAATTCGAACGTTCGGCTATACCAGAGGAGGCCTGTGAGCGACCAACCCGGAACCCCCTTTGACACCATCGAGAGCGCCCAGGAGTACATCGACCTGCTCCTCGAGGCGATCGAGGAAACCCGGCGCGACGTCAGCACCGAGATCCGGCTGTCGTCCGGCGCCAATCAAGAGCGGCGCATCGAGGCGCTCCAACTGGTGGCGCTGAATCTGAACAAGCTCTCTTGCCACATTACCAAGAGCCGCCGAATCTTGAACGACTTGCGGACCTTGCGACGGCTTCTGTTCCAGGAACGCAAGGCGCCGGCGCAGGCCGCGGAAAGCCATACCCGCGCGGCAGGTGTGGCCTAGCGGGAGGGTCTCTAGAAAGCCGCGCGCAGCCGGGGGAGGAAGTCCCCTTCCACCGGCGTCAGCCGGAAGCGGTATTTATATTCCTCGCCGCTCGGGATACGGTAGGGCGGCAGCGGATAGGCATTCAGGCTCCAACTGTCGATGCCGCCCACGCCCATCTGCTTCAGGTCGAGGTTCAGGTAGACCTCGGGTTTACGGCTCAGGCGGAAGGAGTAATCGGCGGCCTCGATATCGGCGTGGGTGTAATGGTAGGCTTCCACGCTCAGCACGGGAGCCCCCACGGCCGCCAGACCGATTCCGCGGCCGTTGGTCAGCGCCACCCAGCGGACATCGGTCTTATTGCTGTTGGCTTGGGGACGCGAAAATTCGACCCACTGCTTGTCCACGGTGGAGCGGTAGATGTCCACGCGCTCGAAATCCCGGTCCACGTAGGTGGGGGCCGGACCGCGCCCGTACCAGGTGAGATTCTCCAGGCCGGGCGAGGCCACAAGCTGCATGCCGAAGCGGGGCATCATGGCCAGCCGCCGATCACCAGGGCGGTAGGAAGCCTCGGCGACGATATCCCCGGCCGAATGAATCCAATAGGTGACGCTATAGTGCGCGCCCACGGCCTCCAGTTCGCCCTGCACCGTAATCTGCACGGTTTGAGGATTGAGCCGTTCATAGGCGACTTTGCTAGGACGCCACGAGGGGCCCGCTTCGCGCCAGAGCATGATGTCCGTCAGGCCGGCTTGCTGGCGGCTCATGATGGAGCGGTAAGCGCCCAGATCGTTGTCGGTCATGGGACGCCAGAAATCCGGCAGCGGCCCGCGCTCCAGCAACTTCACGCCTTTGTAGACGTAGGACATCCACGTGCCGGTGCGCTCGTCAAACGCCGCCGTGAAGTCCTGCCCCCGGAACCACGCCTGGCGGTTCTGGCGCCACATCTCAAGCGCTGTCTCAGCGGGCTGCACCAACGGGGCCGCAGCCTGGACCGGCAGCTTAAACTGGTCCCAAGCGATTTCGTGGCCTTTCTTCGCCCAAGGCGTATCGGCGCGCAGCACGAAGCTCAGATTGAGCCAGTACTCCACGCCAGGCTCCGGCTTGATCGACGGTAGGGCGATCCGGAATTCTTTCTCTTCGCGCGGGGCCAGATCGAGCGGGGGGAGCGAGCCGGAGGCCAGCGGCTTACCGTCGGCTTTCACTTCCCAGCGGCCCTCGGCCACGTCACCGGCGTTGAGGAAGTCGTACCAGTTCTTCACCCGGATGCGCCCGGATGTCAGATCCACGGGCTCGGCGTGCAGGTAGCGCTGCACGTATTTCATGGCCCACAAGCCTGGGTGAGGGTTGCGGTCCGCGTCGACCAGGCCGTTCATGCAGAAGTTGCCATCGTTGCCGGCGCCCGCGGCGTTCTCCCACCAGCCGCCGTAGGCCAGAAATGTCTTCTTGCCTGAGCTCTGGCGGTACGCTTCGGGAACCGGCTGCCGCAGCCCCTGATCCACCCAGTCCCAGACGAAGCCGCCGATCACGTTGATGCCGCTCTGGAAGATCTCCCAGTATTCTTTGAGGTTGCCGTTGGTGTTTCCCATCGCGTGGGTATATTCGACCAGCAGCACGGGCATCTGAGGCCGCTTGCGGGAATGGGCCAGCACCTGCTCGGGCGTGGGGTACATCCAGGAGTTGAATTCGGTGTTAGAGCCGCCTGCTCGCGAGGAGCCTTCGTAGTGGAACGGGCGCGAAGGGTCGCGCCGTTTGGACCACTGGAAGACGGCGGCGATGTTGGGCCCGTCGCCGGACTCATTGCCCAGCGACCAGACGATGACGGAAGGATGATTCTTGTCGCGCTCCACCATCCGCTCGAAACGGTTCAAGAAGAGAGGCTGCCAGGCGAGGTCGTTTGCGAGCCGGTTTTTCGGAGAGAGTCCGTAGTGGTGCGTTTCGATGTTGGCTTCACCGATCACGTAGAGGCCGTAGCGGTCGCAAAGCTCGTACCACTCGGGGGCGTTGGGATAATGCGAGGTCCGCACGGCGTTGAAGTTGAACTGCTTCATCAGCGTGATGTCCCGGATCATGGACTCGCGGGTCACATAGTGGCCCGTATCTGGGTCGTGCTCGTGCCGGTTGGCGCCTCGCAGCAGGACCGGGCTGCCGTTGACCAAGAGTTTCCCCTCGCGGATCTCGACCTTGCGGAATCCTACGTTGGCCGGGATCACTTCGATGGTATTGCCGGCCGCGTCCGTCAACGTGAGCAGCAGGCGGTACAGGTTGGGGGTTTCGGCGGTCCACCTCCGCGGGTTGGACACGGGCATGGAAAAAGAGATGCTGGACTCGGCCGCACCTGGCTGGATCTTCTGTGTTTGACGCGCAAAGACCGGCTTGCCCGCAGCGTCCAGCAGATCCAGCGAGACGGTTCCCGCGCGCAGTTTGCCGGCGTAGTTGACGACCTCCGCGCGCACGCGCAGGGTGGCGTCCCGGTACTGAGAATCCAGGTCGGTATGCACCTCGAAATCCCGGATGTGCTGGTCAGCCGTGCTCCACAGGTAGACGTTGCGGTAGATGCCGCTGAGCCGCCAGAAGTCCTGGTCTTCGAGATAAGAGCCGTCGCTGTAGCGGTACACTTCCACGGCCAGGAGATTCGTTCCCGGTTTCACATGCCTGGTGATGTTGAACTCAGCGGGCGTGCGGCTGTCTTCGCTGTAGCCCACGTTCCGGCCGTTGACCCAGACATAGAAGGCCGAGTCGACGCCGTCAAAATGGAGAAACACCTGGCGGCCCTTCCACCCTTCCGGCACCGTGAATGTTGTGCGGTAAGAGCCCACCGAGTTCTTGTCATGCGGGACCACCGGCGGCGCATTCTCGTCCTGGAGGAACGGGTAGACGATGTTGGTGTAGATCGGAATATCACAGCCGTGCAACTGATAGTTGGACGGCACGGGAATGGTCCGCCACTGGGAGTCGTCGAAATTCGTCCGATAGAACTCGGCGGGCCTTGCAGCGGGGTTGGGCGAACAATGGAACTTCCAGCTTCCATTGAGGGACCGGAACCAGGGGGATTTGGCCATTTCCCCGCTTCGGGCCAGCGCGGCGGATGGATAGACCATCATGGTCGCATGCGGGCGCTCCGCGCCGGCCTGAATCACCGCCAGATCGTCCCACTCGGGCCGGGGCTGCGCCGCCGCAACCGCGGCCAACAACATGATCAGACAAAAGAGCTTCTTCATGTTCGTACCCCGCGAGATTCTTCGGTTTCCACAAACAGAATGACCAGCGCCAACCACAACGCGTTGGCGAGCAAAAGATGCAGCAACTGCATCCAAACCGGCGCCTTCAAGATCACGTTGACGACACCCGCTCCCCATTGCACCAGCACCAGGGCGGTCACCAGAAGCCGCGCCTGGCGCGCCACGGCGTTGCGCTCCCTGGCGGTGGCGCCGAGAGCCGCCCAGATGAGAAATGCGCCCGCCAGAATGGCGATGAAGGGGTGCAGCAGGCGCAGCCGGACCAGATCTCCGGCCGCCGCAGCGGCCTCCGCGGGATGCGCTCCGGCTGCCGCTGCTCCCAGGATCAGCGTATCGCCCAGGGCCGCGATCGCGCCGGTGACGCTGATGAGCAGAGCCGCCGGCAGCGCGGTCGCGATGAGACGGGGCCGGGCGGCGGTGCGCACCGCCACCTTGCGGTGCGAATACCACGCCGTGAGGGCCAACATCGCCAGCAGCAGTTGCGTGTTGACCAAGTGCGCCGACAGATACCAGGCGCGGCCCGGGGAGGCGTTGTAGGCTACGTATTCGAGCAGCACCAGTCCGGCGCCCAGCAGCGCTTCGATGACCAAAAACACCGCCGATAGAACGGCGAACTTCCTCACCCGGTCTCCTCGTGGAAAGGTCCGGAAGGTCCACACCGCGAGCGCCGCCACCAACAACAGCGACAGCCCGCTCGTCACCCGGTGCGTAAACTCGATGCGCGTGGCCGCTTCCGGAGCGCGTGGGATGACCTCGCCGTTGCACAGCGGCCAGTGGCTACCGCAGCCCGCCCCGGCGCCGGTCGCGCGGACGTAGGCGCCCCACAACACGACCAGCAGCGTGTAAGCCAGGACAAAGTACGCGTACCGGGTAAACCAGCGCGAACGGGCGCGCCCGTTGTCGATCATACAGGTTCCGTCTCAACCAGGATAATGGATCTGTGCCGCGCCGCCGCCCTACCCTTTGGTATGCCGCTTGGTACGCCTGCATCGCCGCGGGGTTCGCGCTGCTGGGTCTCCGCGCCCTGCTGCTGGGCGCCCCGTGGTGGGCCGCGGCGCTGCGCTGGATCATCGCCGCGGGCTTTCTGATCCTGGCCTGGCTGGAATGGAGAGCGCGCCGCCGCTGAGCTTTACCGGATGCGCCAACAGAGGCTGAGCGACGGCGTCATCTGATGGAGAAAGCCGCGCGCGCTGGCATATGGGGCCGGCTCGATGACCTGCTTTGGGAAGGGAGTCACATAGTCCAGCAACTCCGCGCGGAGCGAGACAGAGGGATGTAAGACCCAATCGACTCCGATTCCGGCCACAACCAGGGCTTTCCATTCTCCGGCAGCCCGCAGCCGCGCGATTTCCGTGAGCGGCGGGTTCAGCGTCTCCGGCCCGGTGACTTCGTAGCGCTTGGCGCCCAGGCCGGCTGTAAGGTATGGGTTCAGCCGGGCCTCGGGTCTCCGCAGCGGGAGCCGTAGTGCGAAATGCAGCGCGTGGGATTGCCCCTGCACGTTGGTGCGGAGGCCGCGCGATTCCAGAAAAGGGTCGCCGTCTTGATAGGTGTAGCGCAGCTCGCCGGCGAGGCGCTCACGGCGGTGCTCGGCCACCCAGGCGGTCAGAGTGAAGCGGCTGCGCACGCCTGCCGCCGCGATCCCAGCAGGAGCGAAGACCCGCCCGTTGCGGTAGAAGCCATACCCCGCGCCCGCGCCGAGTTCCCAACCCTGGCCTTGGGACGGGCCGAGCGCTAGGGCGCAGAACAGCAGCGCCGCCAGCCACCGCCGCGCGGCTGAGACCACGGAGAGGAACTTATGAGCTTGGCTCACAACGGGGAATGAACAGGCCGACACGAATGCCGGCCGCAGGCCTGGAGGCCTGCCCCACATGAAAATGTCTGCCCGACAGGGTTGCGCGGGGCGTTTTCGAGGGAGGTCCACCAAGAATATGATCGCGCCGGCGAGGTCGAGGGCGGGGAACGAGGATCCCTTTTGCGGCATGGCGCAGGATTGCACGGGGGCCCTTCCGAACGGGCAAGCTATGGGAGCTTAGCGGGGTTGATGACGCGCCAAACGGCGGCTCTTCAATCCAGCGACGCCGTCATCGCCGACGGTCCTCACGAATCAGTTCTGCGGCAGGCCGAAGGCGCTTGGGAGTCTTCGTCGCTGGTTGTGTTTGAAGCTGCTCCAAAATGGCGCACCGGCGTGCTGGGGCGCGGGCTGGAGCCGGGGATTGCTTACTGCGCCGCATGAGTTCAGGGTACGGCGATTTCCGCCGTCTCAGCGGCGTTGAAGTAGATGCAGTCCGGATGATGAAAGACCAAGGCGCTGACGCTGGCCTCCGGATCCATCATCCAGCCTTCGGTGAGCTGCACGCCGATTTCTTCGGGCCGGAGCAGCTTCCAGATCACGGCCTGATCCTCCAGATTCGGACAAGCCGGGTAACCGAAGCTGTAGCGCTTGCCGCGGTAGCGGGCCTTGAAGCGGTCCTGCATCGTCATCGTGGGCGGATCCGGGAAGCCCCAGTCTTCGCGGATGCGGCGGTGCAGCCACTCGGCCGCCGCCTCAGCCGTCTCCAGGGCCAGAGCTTGCAGCGCGTGGGCACGGAAGTATTCGCCGGCCTGCTTGGCTTGCTCGGCGCGTTCCCGCACTCCCTCGCCGGCGGTCACCACGAAGATGGCGATTTGGTCCCGGCGTCCCTCCTGGGGGTCGAGCACGAAGTCCGCCAGGCACAGGCCGTCTTCGCGAGCCTGCCTGGGGAAACGCAAGGAGGCCAGCGGCTCAGCCCCTCCGGACTCATACAACAGCACAGACTCCCCGCCGCGTTCCGCCTCGAAGAAACGCCACACGGCGCGGACCTTCAGGAAGCTGCGCGCCCAGTCCTTCACTTCTTCCACTTGGTGGAATAGCTCCAGCGCTTTGGAGTCGCGAGCGGCCAGAAACTTTTCGAACGCACCTCGGAAGCCCAGGTGTTTGCCGTAAAGCATCTGGGGATTAACGTAGGTCCAGATTTCATCCAGATGCGGGACCAGGCGAACCTTGCGGTCCGGGTAAGGGAGCTGAGGAACCGGGGCATCGGTTCGCACTTTTGAGCTTCGCTGCGGCGGCGCGGGCGACGGAGGCGCAGTCGCGGCCGCCGGCGGTCGTTCCGTCGCTGCCGCGGGCCGGTGAGCGCGCAGCACTTCCTCCCGCCTGTCCGGATCCATGACTTCGTTCAGCAGGCGCAGCCCGGTCATGGCGTCCTTGGCGTAGATCACCGCCTCCTGGTAAGCCGGAGCGATCTTGAGCCGGGTAAACCGGTCCGAGAGCGCCGCGCCACCGACGAACAGCGGCACGCGCACACCCGCCTCGCGCAGGTCTTCGGCGGTCACCACCATCTGCTGCGCGCTTTTCACCAACAGGCCGGACAAGCCGATGGCGTCGGGCTTGTGGCGGTGATAGTTCTCGATGATCACCTCCGGCGGAACCTTGATCCCCAGGTTGATGACCTCGTAGCCGTTGTTGCTGAGGATGATTTCGACCAGGTTCTTGCCGATGTCGTGCACGTCCCCTTTGACCGTGGCCAGGATCACTTTGCCGCGGGCGGCGGTCTCGGCCTTCTCCATGAACTTCTCCAGATAGCTCACGGCGGCCTTCATCGCCTCGGCCGATTGCAGGACCTCGGCCACGATCAGCTCGTTGTTGTTGAACAAGCGCCCCACCTCGGCCATGCCCGCCATGAGTGGGCCGTTGATGATGTCGAGCGGAGCCGCACCTTCGGCGAGCTTGCGGTTCAGGTCTTCGATCAACCCGTCTTTGGATCCCTCGATGATGTAGCGCGCCAGGCGCTCGTCCAGCGGGAGCTGGCTGCGCTCTGGAGGCCGGGCTTCGGCGGTCTTATGCCGGAAATACTCGGTGATGGCGGCGATGTGGAACTGGTTGATGGCGATCTTTTGCTCGCGCGTCTGGGCCCGCCAGTCTTCGGGCGCTGAGCGCAATTCCTCCGGTCCCGCCGCCGGAGGCGTATTGAACAGGACGTGCTCGGCCAGACGCCGCTCCTGTTCCGGAAGCGAGGCGAAACGTTCCAGCTTCTCCGCGTTCACGATCGCCAGATCGAGGCCGGCCTTGGTGGCGTAATAAAGAAAGACAGAGTTCACCACCTCGCGAGCCGCTGCGGGCAGGCCGAAGGACACGTTGGAGATGCCCAGCAGAGTCTTTACGCCGGGCAGCCGGTCCTTGATGAGCCGCACCGCCTCGATGGTCTCCACTGCGCCGCCGATGTAGTTCTCGTCTCCGGTGGCGCAAGGGAAGACCAGCGGGTCGATGATGATGTCCTCCGGAGGAATGCCGTAATTCTCGGTAAGCAGGCGGTAGGAGCGTTCGGCCACGGCCAGCTTGCGCTCGCGGGTGAATGCCTGGGCCTGGACCGGATCCTCGTCGATCGTGCCCACCACCAGCGCTGCGCCGTAGCTGCGGGCCAGCGGGCAGATGCGCCGGAACTTTTCCTCGCCGTCTTCGAGGTTGACGGAGTTGATGATGCTCTTGCCCTGGCAATAGGTCAGGGCCAGCTCCACGGCCGCCGGATCGGTGGAGTCGATCATGATGGGCGCTTTGATCTTGCGGATGAGCCGGTCGTAGAAGGGCGGGATGTCGCGGATCTCCTCGCGCTCGCTCGATTGCAGGCAGACATCCACGATGTGGGCGCCGTTGCGGACCTGCCGGCGGGCGATCTCGCTGGCCTCCTCCCACTGTTCGGCGGCGATCATCTGCTTAAACAAGCGGGAGCCGATGACGTTGGTCCGCTCGCCTACCAGCAGCGGGCGGTTGCTCTCCTCGGCCTCCACCAGCTCAATGCCCGAGAAGAAGGTCCGGGCGCGGCGCTCGGGCGGCCGGCGGGGCGCTTTCCCCTCGCACATTTGGGCTACGGCCCGGATGTGGGCAGGGGTGGTGCCGCAACAGCCTCCCACCAGATTCAACCAGCCGTTCCGCACGAAACGCTCCAGTTGCGCGGCCAGCGTCTCCGGCGTCTCACCGTAGCGGCCCTCCTCATCCGGCAGCCCTGCGTTGGGGTAGCAGGAGACGTTGGTCCAGGCCATTTCGTGCAGGGTGCGGATATGATCGGTCATGAACTCCGGGCCTGTGGCGCAGTTGAGGCCGATCGCCAACAACTCCGCGTGAGAGACCGACACCCAGAAGGCGTCCACCGTCTGGCCGGCGAGCATTGTGCCTGTGGGTTCGATGGTGCCCGAAACCACCACCGGCGTCCGCCTTCCGACCTCCCGCGCGGCCCGCTCCACACCGAGCAGCGCGGCCTTGACGTTGCGCGTATCCTGGCAGGTTTCGATCAGGAGTAGATCCACGCCGCCCTCCAGCAGCGCCAGCGCCTGCTCAAAGTAAGCGTCCCGGAGTTGGGCGAAAGTCACCCCGCCGGTGACGCTGATGGCCTTGGTGGTGGGACCCATCGCGCCCGCCACCCAGCGGGGTTTGCCCGGAGTGGAGAATTCCTCGGCCGCCTGCCGGGCCAAGCGGGCTGCGGCGCGGTTCAGCTCCGCGGCTTGGTCCGCCAGCCCGTATTCCTCGAGGACGATCCGCGTGCCTCCAAACGTGTTGGTCTCGACGATGTCGGCGCCGGCTTCATAATAGGCCCGGTGCACGCCCAACACCACGTCGGGCCGCGTGCGTGTCAGGTTCTCGTTGCACCCCTCGTACCGTGCGCCTCCGAAGTCCTGCGGGCCCAGCCGAGCCTGTTGCAGCATGGTCCCCATGGCCCCGTCCAGGACCAGGATGCGTTGCTGAAATGCGTCCAGTAAATCTTTTCGCCTTTGTTCCGGATGACTCATGTGGCAGGCATGCGGCCCCGTTGCGAGTTCTGCCGCCCAGTCGCCTTGCTCTCATTGTAACTTGAGCTCTTCGCGGGCCTGGGCACGGCGCTCAGCCTGCGGGCAAGGTGACGGTGAATTTGGAGCCTTTGCCTAACTGGCTTTCCGCCGCCACGCTGCCGCCCATGCGCTCCACGGCGTGCTTCACGATCGAAAGCCCAAGGCCCGTACCCCCCGCCGCCCGGGAGCGAGCCTTGTCCACCCGGTAGAACCGCTCAAACACCCGCGGCAGATCAGAGGACGGGATGCCGATGCCGTTGTCCGTCACGCTGATTCGCACCCGCCCGTCCTCGGACCGGGCGGCATCGATCCATACCTCCCCGCCCGGACGATTGAATTTCACCGCATTGTCGACGAGATTCAGCAGGACCTGCTCCAGCCGGATCTTGTTCGCCATGACGAACAGTTGGGTGTCCACGGAACGGTGGATTCTCACCTGCCGCAAGGCAGCCTCGCTTTCCACGGCGGTCACGGCGGCCTCTACTGCGTCGCGCACCGAGACCCGCTCCGGCGGAGGTCCCGCGTCGGCCGACTCCAGCTCCGAAAGCGCCAGCAAATCGGAGGCGATGTTGTTCAGGCGCGCGGCGTGCGCCTTGATGATCTCCACAAAGCGCCGCCGGTTCTGTTCGTCTTCCAGTCCGCCGCTCAGCAGGGTCTCGGCATAGCCTTGAATCGCCGCCAAGGGCGTCCGCAGTTCGTGCGAGACATTAGCCACAAAATCCCGACGCACGCGTTCCAGGCGCTCCAAGTCCGTGATGTCATGGAGCACGGCGATGGCGCCCCTGCCCCCGGCAAGCTCCAGCGGCGAAACATGCACCTGGTAAGTGCGGCCCTCCGCCGCCGCCAGTTGCACCCGCAGCTCATGTGGTGCGTTCTCCACCAGCACCTTCGCTAGGGCCTCGATCAAGGCCGGGTCGCGCACCAGCTCCAGAACCGGCAGCCGCTCGGGCACCGGATAGCTAGCCCGCACCGCCCGCGCGAAGGTCTCGTTGCAGAACACCACGCAGAGCTCGTGATTGACCGCCAGAACCCCCTCCACCATGCTTGAGAGGATCGCCTCCCGGCGGGTCGCCTCCAGCCGCAATCGTTCCAACATATCCCTTAATTGCCGCGCCATACGGTTCAATGAGCGGGCCAGCGCGCCGATCTCGTCTTCGGGCCCCACCGGCAGCTCCTGATCGAAGCGGGCCGAAACCAATCCCTCGGCGAAGCGCTGGAGCTGTTGAATCCGCGAGTTCAACGACCGCGCCAGGATGAACGCCGCCGCCAGCGCCAGCAGCGCCGCCGCCAGAGAGACCTCCAGGATCCGCCAGCGCACTTCCGCCACGGCCCTTTCCACGTGCTCGGCCGGAATCGCCAGCCGCAACACATAGCCCGGCGATCGATCCACCTTCACGGGCAACGCCCAGTAGAGCAGCTCGCGGTCCGAGGTTTCGCTGTAGCGGCGCGCAGAGCCGGCCCTGCCGGCCAGCGCGGCCTGCACCTCCGGGCGGCCGGCATGGTTTTCCATCAGCTCCGGCCGCTGATCCGAATCCGCCAGAACCCTTCCATCCGGCGCGATCACCGTCAGCCTTGCCCCGGCGCGCGCCCGGGAGGTGCTGGCCCAGACGGCGAGCTGATCCGGCGCCAGGCCTTCCATTTCCCCCGCCAGGATCTGAGCCCGGGCCGCAAGATCCGCCTCCGCGCTTCGCAGCTCGCGCTGCGCCGTGTAGCGCGTCAGCAGGGCGTCCAGAAAGACCACGGCGCCCAGAATCAGCAGCAGCGACCCCAGCAGCAGTTTCCGGAAAAACGGCCCCGGGACGGTCATCTCATCTCCGTTCTTCGGCGTGATGCCGCACATCCACGCCCTGAATCACGAACAGGACATCCTCGGCGATGTTGGTGGCGTGATCGGCGATCCTTTCCAGATTGCGGGCCACGAAGAGCAAATCGATCGCCCGGGGGATGGCGGACGGCTCGGCCTGCATAAACCGGATCAACTCCTGGTAGGTGTCGTCCCGCAAGTCGTCCACGGCGTCGTCGCTCAGGAGCACGTTTCGAGCGAGCTCCGCATCCCGCCGCACGAAACTGTCCAGGCTTTCGTGCACCATGCGCTCCACGAGCTCTGCCATCCGCGGGATGTCCACCGCCGGGTGGATGGGGGGCTGCTCGATCAGCGACAGGGCCCGCTCGACGATGTTCACCGCCAGATCGCCCATCCGCTCCAGGTCATTGTTGATCTTGATCGCCGCAGTCAGGAAGCGCAGATCCCGGGCCATGGGTTGTTGCGTGGCCAGCAGGCGGGTGGCCATCTCGTCGATCTGGATCTCCATCTGGTTGATGCGCGCCTCGTTGACCAGCACCTGCTGCGCGCGGCTGGGGCTCCGCTCCACCAGCGACTTGACGCTCTCGTGCACGGCGAGCTCCACTAAGCCGGCCATCGCCAGCAGTTCCTTCTGCAAGTCGTCCAGTTCTTCGATGAAGTGGCGCAAGGTCTCCTCGCTCGATTCCGTCCTGGCCTATCCGAACCGCCCGGTAATGTAGTCTTCGGTCTCCTTCATCTTCGGCCGGGTGAAGATGACCTCGGTCTGGTCGAATTCTATCAGCTTCCCCATCAGGAAGAAGCCCGTATACTGGGCCACGCGCGCCGCCTGCTGCATATTGTGCGTGACGATGACAATGGTGCAGTTGTCCTTCAAGGAAAACAGCAGATCTTCAATCTTGGCGGTGGCGATGGGGTCCAGCGCCGAGCAGGGCTCGTCCAGCAACAGCACCTCCGGGTTGACCGCCAGCGCCCGGGCGATGCAGAGGCGCTGCTGCTGGCCTCCCGACAGCGCCCACGCCGGGGCGTGCAACTGGTCCTTCACTTCATCCCACAGCGCCGCGCGCCTCAGGCTGTGCTCGACAGCGTCGGCCAGCTCCCCCCGGCTCATGCGGTGATTCACGCGCAGCCCGTAAGCCACGTTGTCGAAAATCGACTTGGGGAAGGGGTTGGACTTCTGAAACAC
>JAIMAR010000305.1 GCA_023511855.1 Bryobacteraceae bacterium | reverse complement strand
TGGAAGAGGAGCTGCATAGCGTCTTTTATGATAGCAGGGGGGCAGGGAGGCGTCAACCCTGCGGGATTTCAGAGAGGATTTGGCGGTGGAGGGGGATTTCCAAGAAGCTGGCGCGCAAAGACTCATCAGTGATCTGATTTGCCGTCTTGAGCAATTCAGTCTGGGCAGCTTGCAGGGCGTCAGCAGCTTCAGGACGGTTGAGGGCGTGCAAGGCGCGATACCTGAGATAATAAGCGCGGATGAGAAGCTCCCCGCCCCAGTTGTGCAACTCGTTCGTGGCGAGTTGGCAGTGCTCAAGCGCATCTTCATACTCACCGCAGGCGAGCAGGACCTCAGCGAGGACGATCCGGCCACGGGGGAACGGGCTCTGAGCGAAGCACAGGGCTAGATCAAGAGCGCGCTGGGCATACGAGCGGGCCTCTTCCCGAGCTTGCTGCGCCAGGGAGAGCTCAGCCAAGGCGACAAAACATTCCCCCTGGCGGCGGGGATCATCCCCACTCAACCGTAAGGCCTCTTCAAGGGTAGAGCGGGCAAGTTCAAACTCCTCCAACGCACACAAGAGACTCCCCAGGAGTCTCTTCGCTGTGGCTCTGGCAGGCACGTTACCAAGCTCCGCAAAGAGTGCCTCGGCCTGCTGGGCCAAGGTGCGCGCTTGCGGATATGCTCCCAAGCTGCCCAGCGCAATCGCGTGGTTGAGCAGCGCATAGGCCATACCATAGCGATCCCCAAGAGCTTGACAGATCTGAGCGGCATGCTGGAAGTCTTCGCAGGCGACACTATAGCGGCCGCGCTGCCATGCTATGCTCCCACGGGTATACCAGAGATCGCTTTCGCGCTCAGTCAGCTGGTGCTTTGTAGCCAGATGCAAGGCCTCTTCTACAAGACGCTCGGCTGCAGAGAGGTCGCCCTGTTTCCGAGCGATGAGAGCGAGGTTCTCTAAGGCTCCAAGACGGTCCTCCGGATCAGAGGCGATCTGGAGGACTTGCTCAAAGCCCAGGCGAGCCTCAGCAAGGTCCCCCAAATAATAGAAGGCCAGCGAGCGCTCCAGCAGGGCCTGCGCCTCCCCAGCACGGTCATGGGCAGCCCGATAGAGCTCCAGGGCTGCTTGAGCTTCGGCCAATTCTTCCGTGTACTTTCCAAGGCGCTCATAGAGATCCGCGCGGAGCAGGTGCGCACGCGCCCCCGGCGAGGCTCGCTCGCCCAGCAATCTGAGCGCAGCTTCAGCTTCAGCGAGCTGCCCAAGGCGCAGTAACAGCTCGATACGATGCTCCATCAGGAGATTCTCAAGCTCTTGGTACTTGCAGGTGGGCAAGCGCCACGCGAGGGTCTGGAGCAGCTCCAGCCCCTTCATCACCCACTGCAGCGCCTCTCCATACCGAGCATGGCGGTGAAAGTCTGCCACAGCACGCACGATCCATTCCAGCGCCAGCACAGGCTGCCCACCCTGCTCATAGTGCCGCGCCACCTCCGCCGCAAGCCCCGCCGCCACTGGGTCCGCATAGACCTGCTCGAGCGCCTGCGCCAGCCGCCGGTGCACCCAAATCCGTCGCGGCTCCTCCAGCTGGTCGTACACTACGGCGCGGAACTTGTCGTGCGCGAACTCGTACCGCCCCCCTCGCTCAATCAGTAGCCCCTGCGACGTCAGCTCCCCAAGATGGGCAAAGAGCTCTTCAGAAGAGCCATCCCACGCAGCTTCTAAGACCGCAAGCTCGATCTGAACAGCACACGCGACCAGCTGTAAGACCCTCTGGGCTGCCGTGCTGGCCCGCCGCACCCTGCGCTCCAGTAACCGAACTGTTGAGGGCGCAAGCGCGATCCGCGACGGATCGGTCAACCGCCAGCGATCCCCCTCCCAAACGAAGGCCCCGTTCTCAAAGAGCCCTTGCAGAAGGGCTGTAGCGAAGAGCGGGTTGCCTACGCTCTCGCGATAGAGCCGTCCCCCAAAGTCTGCCGTCGTCTCCAGCTCGTCGGCCAAGCTTTTCACCAAATCACAGATCTCGGCCTCACTCAAACGCTGCAGGGTGATCTCCTCGAGTCGGCCCAAGCGCATCCCCTGATGCCGCACCCGCTCCACCCCATGCTGCGGGCTCAACTCTTCAGATCGCGCCGTCCCCACAATCAAAAGAGATTCATCCGTGAATCTTTCTATGAGATAGCAGAGGAAATCGAGCGAACTTTCGTCAGCCCACTGTAAGTCGTCGAGCATCACCAGCAGCGGGGGGTGGCGCAGCGCCAGCGATCTGAGAATTTTATAGAGCGTTTCGAAGAGCCGATACTGCCGATGCTCCGGCGGGAGCGCCACGGAGGGCAGATCGGGGAAGAGGCGCCGCAGCTCCGGTAATATCTCTGAGAGCTCTGCCAACCACAAGGGCTCCACTTCGAGCAGATCGGCGCTCTGCACTTGCGATATCCCCTCGCGCAGGGCTTCGACCCACAGATGCAACGGCAGCGGGCTTTGCAGCTCATAGCACCGCCCTGTCAGGGTTTGTGCCCTGGCGTGGCGGTGCGCCCAGTGCAGAAATTCCTCACCGAGGCGCGTCTTGCCCATCCCCGCCTCCCCCATAATGAGCACGAGCCGCCTCGCGCCAGAGCGCGCTTTGTCCAACGCTGACAGAAGGTGATCCCACTCGCGAGTCCGCCCCACAAACGGCGGCCGGCGAATCTTCGCAGGGAGGGCCACACGCTCCGGCGCCGCCCTGGGATAGACGCGCTCAAGGTCGGAGACTCTTTCCGACTGAATCTGTCTGTACAGCTCTTCGGTCTGCGACGAGGGCCGCTCGCCTAGCTCCCGCTCCAGCACGGCGCGACACCGCTCATAGGCCCCCAGGGCTCGCGCCCGCTCCCCCGCACAGAACGCGTAGACCATCATCTGACGATAGAGCGTCTCGTGCAACGGCGATTCGCTTATCGCTCGCTCCAGATAGCTCAGAGCCGAACGATACTGCCCGCGCCGCGCCAGAGAGTCCGCCACCAGACTCAAGACTTCCACAAACCGCTCCCGAAAGCGCTCCCGCACCTGCACCGCCCACTCTTCATAACGATCTTCAGCAAGATACTCCCCGCGATAGAGCGCAAGAGCCCTCTCGAAGCAGAGCAGGGCTTCGTCGAAATTCCCCTCACGATGGGCGCGCCGCCCCCGCTCCTCCAGCTGCGAGAACTCCTCGGCGTCTATCCACCAGTCGCTCCCAGCGCTCAGAGCATAGCCCCCGCGCCGCGTGAGAATATAGCGCGACCGCTCCCCACGCTCCAGCGAGGGCTCAAGAATCTTTCTCAGCTCGGCGACGCGATTGCGCAGGTTCGACGCGGCGCTGCGCAGGTCTAGCCCTTCGTTAGGCCACAAGTACTCGATCAGCTCGTCGGCGGAGAAGACCCGTCCGCGCTCGCTGGCCAGAATCTTTAAGAGGGCTTGAGTCTTGGCGTTCTTCCACGTTTCTGGGGGAAGAAGCTGCCCGTCGCGCTCCACAGAGAACCGCCCAAAGAGAAAGAGCTTCACCCCATAGCTGCTCTCCCTTATGCGTAGTTTTTTAGGGGAAAAATTCTACCTCACCCTAGCCCTCTCCGCAAGCGGAGAGGGAGGGGGTGAGGTGGCGCAAAGTGTTGACTTTGCCCCCAGTTTGCACGGGGCTGCTAGACTCCCACCGTCGAACAGAAACTCACACCCTCACCCCCGTCC
>JAIMAR010000304.1 GCA_023511855.1 Bryobacteraceae bacterium | reverse complement strand
GAACACGACATAGAGTCCCGTGCCGGGGACGATTTCATCGAAGACCCCCAGCAGCCAGCTGTACATCGCTGGCCCCCAGGTTTCGCGTACAGCAAAACGGCCTTCGTGCAGGGACGCCAAGCTATCGTAGGACATCTGTCCCGGAAGGCTGGATCCGAGCATAAACAACAGGCCCAGAATCAGCGCCGCGCGCACCAGTCCGGCCGGCGTGAAGGTCAGGCCCAGCCCGGGCAGCTCCAACTTTTGCATGGTTGAGTCGTCCCCTGTCAGCCCTTGCTCTTAGGGTCCGTCTGCGAACGCGACAACCTGGCCACGCCGATCACCCACGCCGCAGACGACGAATGATCGAGCGCAGCGGGCCAGTCACCCGCCAGCTGGTGCTGGCCAAAATGGCTTGCAGCTGGGCTTGCTGACTTTCCGCCTCGAACTTCATAAGCAGAGTGTCACGTTCCGCCGCCGCGACCCGATCGCGCAGAATCTCGACCTTGGCCCGCTCGGACTCGAACTCGCGTTTCCACTGCTCTGTGGCCTGCTGATGGTGAGCAATGGCGGCCAGCGCGTCTTGGTGGCGCGCATCGGACTCGGCGTGGAACTTATCGAAATAGAACTTCAGATCAGCGGTTTCCTGGCGTGCGTCGGCCAGCTGAAACTCCATGCGCGCCCGATCTTCCCTCGCCTGGGCCGCCTCGGCCTGGGCGACCGGAATCTCGCGCAATTGCTGACGCAGCTCCACCAGAACCGGACCCATGGTCCGCTCAAGTCCGTTCAGGTCGGCCTCGATCGCAGTCAAGGTCTTCGGCGGCGGCGCCGCCCCGCGGGCGGCGTCAAGCATCCAGCGATAAGTCGTCTGGGCTCCAGGCCACACGTCAGGCATCGCATCCAGGGCCGAGGCGTCGGCTTCGTGATGGCGATGGGACTTGGACAGAAATTGCTCGATCTCGGCGTCGACTTCCGGCGTGCGAGACGGCAGGGCGCGGCCCAGAGCAGCCTCGACGCGACCTAGCACGCCACGCCAGTCGCTGAGCAGGTCCGAATAGGACACAAAGATGCGCGCCGCGCCGCGGGTGTCGCGTTCGACCGCCAGCATATAGCTGGTCCAGAGCATGAGCGACTTCTGCAGGGGACTGCCGCTGCGGGCCGACAGCGACTTGGCCACCTCCAGCGGGTGACGGACCATGATCACATAGACCGGATCGACGGCGATCTCATTGAGGGCCTGGCCCCAGAAGCGTGTCAGAATCGACGAGCGCGGATCCTTCAGGACCAGCAGGTCCTGGTCGCCGAAATTGTGGATCAGGAAGTCCTTAGCCCGATACAGGAACCGTTCCCGCACCGCCCAGGCGCGTTCGTTGTCCCGGAGTGCGAAAACATTGTCCCATCGCGAGTCGATGGCCTCGAGGATCTCGTCGTCCAGGGCGACCATCTCCCAAGGCTCCCAATAGCCTAAGGGATTGTCCGGACCTGGATCCATCACTCGCTCGGGCAAGGTCGCGCCGCCCAGCGACAGTAGCCGGGCCATGGCCGAGGTGCCGCTGCGATGCATGCCCGCCACCACGAGCGCCTGGCGGCGCGCCGGGGCGCTTGTCTTCGCTGTCATCTTGCCGGCCATTTATCGCCCCATCAATTCACGCTCACCGCCTGCGTTTGTCTGTCGTCGTCAGACGATGGCCGCAGGATCTAGGGTTGAAGCAACCCCTCCCCTATCAGCCACGCTTGGTAGCTGCCAGCGCCGCTGGCGAAGGGGTCCTTGAAGGCCTCGCGCAGGTCGCCCCGAACGCGATAGAGCTCGCGATGGGCCTTCTGGATCGCCTGGCCGTCGGCATAGGTCCCATAGGCCCAATAACGCTCGGGGATGCGACCATCCGTGAAGCGGGCGATCAGGCGCTTATACCAGTTCCAGATTTCGTGGACCTCGAAGTTGGTCCCGGCGTAGCGGCGGGTCATGATGTCCCCCACCGGACCTAGTTTGGTGAAGTGCCAGAAGCGCAGCAGCGAGCCATTGGCCCGGATCTGGCCGTCCTGGCCGATCGTCACCTTGCGGCGGCTGATGTTCCAACTGGCGATATTGTAGCCGGGATCGCGCAAGATCTTGACCTTCTCGAAGAAGGCCGGGACGTGGTCGCACCAGCGCTGGTCGACGAACAGACCCTGGGGGATGTCGTCATAGCAGAGGGCCAATAGGCGATCGTTCCACCACTTGGCGAAGCGAGCCCCCTCCCCCGTCGTGCGTATCGCCACGAAGCCCAGATTGTAGATCCCCGTGCGCAGGGCCGAGACCTCATTGTCGAGCACGCCAGCCAAGGTGTCCTCGGGCTCCAGCAGATGCGGCGTCAGGACGATGTCGTGGGTTTGCAACTCCTCCAGCAACGGATCCAGCGGATTGAGCAGGGCCGTGTCGGGATCCAGATAGATCACCACATCGGCGCCGCTGGAGCAGGCTTGGTGCAGGAAGGGTCCCTTGACCGCGGTGGAGGCTTCGATGACGTCGTGCTTGAAGAGCCAAGACTTCCAGGACCCGCCGCCCAGATCGAGATCCTCGACATTGACCACTCGATCGAAGTTCTCCGCGGCAGGGTCGAAGTCGAACCCTTCCGGTGGAACATCGTTCATCAGCGCCACCAGTTCCCAGTCGGGATGGTGCTGTCGCAGCGTGTGGAACAGCACCCGGGCGCGGTTCAGGTATGAGAAGGTGAAGCTGGTAAAGCAAAGAACCTTCATGACGCGGTCTTTTCGAGAATGAAGTCGGCGCTCATCCGGCTGTAGGCCAGGCTGTAAAGGCGCTCGCCGCGAACCGATCGAGCCAGAGCCAGCACCTCGCCGCCCGCGAACAGCTCGCCCAGGGCATGCTCGTCTCGCGCCACCTTGCCGTTGTCGGTCTCCAGCGTGAAGCGCGGCACATTTCCGGCGTCGGGATTGGTGACCACGGCCGCGCCGCCGGCGACCGCCTCGTAGGCGGTGAAGCAGAAGGTCTCCGGACATAGGGACCAGATGATCGCCACGTCGATGCCAAGAGCCTCAACGGCCGCCGCCATCGGCTCGGCGACGTCGGGGGTGGGTTCGATGGGGGTGAAGCGCGCCTGAACCGCCTTGTCGCGCAGCTTGCCCAGATGGTGGAACTCGTAGCGGGGGTCATCGGCGAACCGGTCGACCAGCTTGGCGTAGACGGGCCAGCCCTTGTGCTCGGCGGGCATGCCCAGAAAGGCGACCTTCAGCGGCCCTGGCTCGCGCTCGGCCGCCGCCACACGGCGTTTACGCAACGTGGCGTGGGGGTGAACCTTGGCGGCGGCCGGCGCGACCGGAAAGCTTCTTTGCCAAAGGTCCAGAGCCGCCTGCGACGGCGCCAAGACGGTGAGGGCGAAGGTTCTGAAAAACCGACCATGCTCGGCCAAATGGATGCGACGGCGGCGCCCATAGACACAGACCTCGCAGGCTGGACTGTCGGGCGGCGGCGCCCCGCAAAAGGCCACATCATTGCGCAACAGAGCGTAATGGGCGCAGACGCTCGAGAAGTCGTGGACCCAGAAATAGCCCTCCCGCGCGCCCATGGCCGCCAGAATGGCGGTGATGCCGATGATGTTGTGGCCAATGAAGCTGTGAATGGCGAAAGTGAAGGCCTTGCCGCCCGCGAACGGGCCCAGGATTTCAACCAGGGTTTCGGCCGAATACAGGCCGACCCGGTCGCCATCGATC
>JAIMAR010000303.1 GCA_023511855.1 Bryobacteraceae bacterium | reverse complement strand
GGCCAGGAAGGTTCGGCCGCCGGGGCCCTGCCTTCCCTCAAAATTCCGGTTGGTGGTCGAGACGCTGTACTCGCCGGGGCGGAGCTGGTCGCCGTTCATGGCGATGCACATCGAGCAGCCCGACTCGCGCCACTCTGCGCCGGCTTCGCGGAAGATGCGGTCGAGCCCCTCGGCTTCGGCCTGGCGCTTGACGTTCTGAGATCCGGGCACCACCAAAACGCGGACCGAGGGGTGCACCTTGCGGCCTTTCAATATACTGGCGGCTTCGCGCAGGTCCGTCAAACGCCCGTTGGTGCAGCTTCCGATGAAGACCACCTGCACCGGATGGCCCAGCAGCGGCTTGCCCGGCTGGAGGTCCATATAGCGTAGGGCCTTGGCCAGCGATTCCCGCTCGACCGGATCGCGCACGTCGGCCGGATCCGGAATCGGGGCGCTGATCGGGATGCCCATGCCCGGGCTCGTGCCGAAGGTGATCATGGGTTCGAGCTCGGAGGCGTCCAGCGTCACCGACCGGTCGTAGACGGCGCCCTCGTCGGTGGGAAGCTGCTTCCAGCGGGCCAGGGCTTCGTCCCAGTCCTTGCCTTTGGGGGCGTAAGGACGGCCGTAGACGTACTCATAGGTGGTGTCGTCGGGCGCGATGAGTCCGGCCCGGGCCCCGGCTTCGATGGACATGTTGCAGACGGTCATGCGCTCGTCCATGGACAGGGCGCGGATGGCCGGGCCGCAGTATTCGAACACGCAGCCGGTGCCGCCGCCGGTGCCGATCTTGGCGATGAGCGCCAGGATGATGTCTTTGGCGGTGACTCCGCGGCGGAGACTGCCGTTGACGACGACTTGATAGGTCTTCGGCTTGTTCTGGAGCAGGCACTGCGTGGCCAGCACGTTCAACACTTCGCTGGTGCCGATGCCGAAGGCCAGCGCGCCAAAGGCGCCGTGGGTGGCGGTGTGGCTGTCGCCGCAGACGATGGTCATGCCGGGCTGGGTGAGGCCGAGCTCGGGCCCGATCACGTGCACGATGCCCTGGCAGTCGCTGGAAAGGCCGTGGCAGGGGATGCCGAACTCGGCGCAGTTGCGCTCAAGCTGCTCGAGCTGGCGGGCGGAGACCGGGTCGGCGATGGGCAGCGTGCGGTCCGTGGTGGGCACATTGTGGTCGGCCACCGCCAGGGTGCGGTCCGGGCGGCGCACTTTTAGGCCGCGGGCCCGCAGGCCGTCGAAGGCCTGCGGGGAGGTCACTTCGTGGATCAACTGGAGATCGATATAAAGGAGTGCGGGAGCGCCGGGCTGCTGGGTCACAACGTGGGCGTCCCAGATCTTTTCAATAATGGTGCGGGGCTTACTCATAAGAATTCACCTGATTGGCTGGACCTCATAAGGCGTCGCAGACAGCCTGGCCCACTTCCGAAGTCGTGGCGGGCGGGCCGGGAGGCTTCAGGTCGGCCGTCACCTTGCCGGAGGCCAGCACAGCCTCGATGGCGCGGTTCACCGCCGCGGCTTCCTCCTTGAGGCCGAAGCTGTATTCGAGCATGGCGGCCACGCTGCCGATGGCGCCGAGCGGGTTTGCTTTGTTCTGGCCGGCGATGTCGGGGGCCGAGCCGTGAACCGGCTCGTAGAGGCCCACCCAAGCGCCCGAGGGGCGCCGGTCGCCGATGGAGGCCGAGGGCAGCATGCCGATCGAGCCGGCCAGCACCGCGCCTTCGTCGCTGAGGATGTCGCCGAACATGTTTTCGGTGAGCACCACGTCGAAGCGGCGCGGGTTGAGGACCAACTGCATGGCGCAGTTGTCGACCAGCAGGTGGTCCAGCTCGACGTCCGGGAATTCGCGGGCCGCTTCCGTGACCACTCTGCGCCAGAGCTGCGAGTTTTCCAGCACGTTGGACTTGTCCACGCTGGTCACCTTGCGGCGGCGGCCGCGGGCCAAATGGAAGGCCATGCGCGCGATGCGCTCGATCTCGGGGCGCGTGTAGACCATGGTGTTGACGGCGCGTTCTTCCGCCCCTACGCCGCTGATGCCGCGCGGGGTTCCGTAGTAGATGCCGCCGGTCAGCTCGCGCACGATGATCATGTCCGTGCCCTCGACCAGGTGATTCTTCAAGGGCGAAGAATCGAGCAGGGCCGCAAAGGCCTTCACCGGGCGCAGATTGGCGAACACGCCCAGCGCTTTGCGCAGGCCGAGGAGGCCCTTTTCCGGGCGCTGGTCCGGCGGGGCGCTGTCGAACTCGGGCAGACCGACCGCGCCCATCAGGGTGGCGTCGGCGTTGAGCGCCATCTGAAGCGTTTCTTCAGGCAAAGGCGAACCGGTGCGGTGAATGGCGACGCCGCCGAGCAGCCCTTCGTGGAGGGTCACGGTATGGCCGAACTTTGCCGCGACGGCGCGCAGCACGCGGACCGCTTCGGCCGTCACTTCCGGCCCGATGCCGTCGCCTGGGAGGATGAGGACATTGAGGTTCATGAGAGTTTACCGCGGAAAACTTCGATTGTAGCGCGGGAGCCTGAGCCCGCGGCGCATCAGGACTCGACGGCGGCGCTGGCGCGGTGGTTCAACACGCGCTGCACCAGGGTGATGATCTCTTCGTCCAGCACGCCCTTCTTGCGGTCGGCCAGCGCGATGAACGCTTGGTAGACCTGGTCCAGCTCCTCGCGGTTCAGCTCGAAGCCCAAATGCTGGCAGCGGTCGCGCAGCGCGTGGCGGCCGCTGTGTTTGCCGAGCACCAGGCGGCTTTCGGGGACGCCGACGGTGCGCGGGTCCATGATCTCGTAGGTGCTGCGCTCCTTGAGCATGCCGTCCTGATGGATGCCGGCCTCGTGGGCGAAGGCGTTGCGCCCGACGATGGCCTTGTTCGGCTGCGGGCCAAAGGTGATCAGCTCGGTGAGAAGCTGGCTGGCCGGATACAACTGCTCGGTGTGGATCGCCACATGGAACGGCAGGCGGTCCTGCCGGACCCGGATGGCCATGACGACCTCTTCCAGAGAGCAGTTGCCGGCGCGCTCGCCGATGCCGTTGATGGTGCACTCCACCTGGCGCGCGCCCGCCTGGACCGCGGCCAGCGAGTTGGCCACCGCCAGCCCCAGGTCGTCGTGGCAGTGAACGCTCACGATGGCCCGGTCGCCGATGGCCCGCACCATGCGGCCGATCAGCTCGGCGTGCTCATCGGGCGTGGAGTAGCCGACCGTGTCGGGCAGGTTGACCGTTTTTGCGCCGACGGCGACTACGGCGTGGCAGACCTGTTCCAGGTAGTCCGGATCGGTGCGCGTGGCGTCTTCGGCGGAAAACTCCACGTCATCGACGTAGCGCCGGGACAGCTCCACGGCGGCCACAGCCTCCTCCAGCACCTGCTGGCGGGACTTGCGGAGCTTGTACTTCAAATGGATATCGCTGGTTGCGATGAAGGTGTGCAGCCGGGGCTGCTTGGCTTTCTCCAGAGCGCGGGCGGCGCGTTCCACGTCGAGTTTGCAGGCTCTGGCTAGTGCGGCCACCCGCGCCTCGGGGAACTCCCGGCTAATCGCGTCCACTGCTTCGAAGTCGCCCTCGGAAGCAATGGGGAAACCGGCTTCGAGGATATCGACGCCGAGTTCGACCAGCTTTTTTGCCATGCGGAGTTTTTCCGCAACCGTCATACTGCACCCGGGCGACTGTTCGCCGTCCCGGAGCGTCGTGTCGAAGATGTAAACGCGATTGTTCACCTTGCCACCCGTGCTCTGGAG
>JAIMAR010000302.1 GCA_023511855.1 Bryobacteraceae bacterium | reverse complement strand
GCCAGATGGCGCTCCACTTCCGCCTTGCGGGCCTCGTCTAGCGCCCCCTCGGCGTACTCGCTGAGCAGCCTCTCCAGCTCGACGCAGTTCATGCCAACACCCTTTGCTGGCGCAGCACCCGCGCCAGCTCCGCCCGGCCGCGGTTCAGCCGGGATTTTACCGTCCCTTCCGGAATCCCCAGCACTTCGGCGATTTCACGGTATTCGAGGCCCTCCAGGTCGCGTAAAATCACCGCTTCCCGCAGCTCCGGAGACAGCTTCTGCAAACCCTTCTGTACGATTTCACTCGCCTCGCGCTCGTTCAGCAGCCCGTCGGTGCGGCTGGCCGTGGCGCCGCTGCCTTCCAACACCGGGAGCTGGTCCTCGATGGAGTCGGTTACCCGCTCCAACTTCGACCGGCGGTAATGGTCGATCAACAAGTTGCGGGTCAACCTCGCCAGCCAGGTCGCGAATGTGCCTTCCCCGGCGCGGAAACTCTTCAGCCCCCGGAAAACCCGCAGAAAGACCTCCTGCGTCAAATCCTGCGCCTGCGCATCGCTTCCGGTAAACCGGTAGCACATGCTGTAGACGCGCCTTGTGTATACTCGGGCCAGCTCCTCCCAGGCCGCTTCTTCACCCTCCAGGCACCTCGCCACCAGTCTGCTCTCCGGGTCCAAGGCCTTCTCCGCTAGCCCCCAACCTTCGCGCATGCCCGCTGTGGTCCGCCTTCGCCCTGCTTCTCCCGCCGCCCAACCCGCCGGGGCCATCTGTGCCAAGGCCGCCATGAATTCTCCGGAGTCCGCCCGGCCACCCTACCCCCGCTTGCCTGTTCCGGAGATCGGGGGCCCGCCGTGGCGGGCTTCCAGTATGAGTAACGAGGTTCTATCATTAGAAGTTCACGCAAACCGGGCGCTGCGGCTTGCCGCTCTCTATTCTAGTCCCTGCCGGACGAAACCGGCGGCGGGACGGCCGGCGCCCATGGGAGGTACGGCGGTATTCGCAAGGAGCACAAACGCTGGCTGACGGCGGGACTGATCCTTCTGGTGGCGGTGGTCCTGCTCTTCGCCTTGCGCTGGCGGAAAGAGGAGTTCGACTGGTCGCTGTTCGGCTCCACGCTCCTCAAGCTCCGCTGGTCTTGGCTCGCCTTCGCCGCCTTGCTCGGCGTATCCACCTACTACGCCAGGGCTCTCCGCTGGGCGGTCATGTTGCGGCACCTCAAGGAGCGGCCCAATGTCTGGGGGCTTTTTTCAGCCACTGCCATCGGCTTCACCGCCATCGTCCTGCTCGGGCGGGCCGGTGAGTTGGTCCGGCCATACTTGATTTCCATCAAGGAAAAGGTGCCCTTCTCCTCCCAACTGGCCGCATGGCTCATCGAGCGGATTTTCGACACCCTGGCGGCGATGCTTCTCTTCGGTTTTGCCCTCACCCAAACCGCAAAAATCACCCTGCCCCCAGACTCCGTCCTGGCTTGGGTCTTGAAAATCGGCGGCTACGTAGCTGGAACGGCGGCGGCGCTTTCGCTCGGGATATTTGTGGCCTTTCAGCAGGCCTCGGAGGCTCTGGGCAAACGGCTCGGCGACGCGCTGGGCTTCCTCCCTGGCCACCTTCACGTTAGAGTATCTAAGCTGCTCGAATCCTTTGTGTTAGGCGTGCGCTGCGTCCGCGACCGCAGCAGCGTCTTCGCCCTGAGTGCCTTCACTGTGGCCGAGTGGTCCCTGATCGTCGCCAGCTTCGCCGCCTGTTTCCGGGCGTTTCCCGCCCTAGACCCGCTGGGTTTAGGGCCAATCCTGGTCACCGTGGGGTTCGTAGCGGTGGGCAGCCTGATCCAGATTCCGGGGATCGGGGGCGGAAGCCAAATAATGATTATTGTAGTAGTAACAGAGATCTACCATTTGCCGTTAGAGATTGCAGGGGGGCTGGCGGTGATCGTCTACTTTATTACGTTTATAGTAATACTGCCCTTCGGGCTGGTCCTCCTGGTCGCGGAGGGGCTCAGCCTGAAGCGCCTCAGGGAATTGCAGGCGCAGGAGCTGGCATGATCTGTCCATTTTGCGGCCACAAGGAAGACCGAGTGATCGACAGCCGGGAGAGCCGGGAGGGGGAGGTGATCCGCCGCCGCAGGCAGTGCCTCAAGTGCGAGCGGCGCTTTACGACGTACGAACGAATTGATGAAGTCCCCTACATAGTTGTAAAAAAAGACGGCAGGCGGGAGAAGTTCGACCGTCAAAAGATCCTGACGGGGCTGCTGAAGGCTTGCGAAAAAAGACCTGTCCCTATGTCGAAACTGGCCGAGATTGTCGATGAAATAGAAGGGAGGGTGGCCGAGAGTCCAGACCGGGAGATCAGCACTATCGAAATAGGAGAAAGGCTCATGGAACACCTAAAGTCCCTAGACAAGATCGCCTATGTAAGGTTTGCCTCGGTCTATCGAGATTTTCAGGACATCGAGGATTTCCTCCATGAGTTGAAGAACTTAATCCGCCAACGCCGGTCCTGATTCCATCCCGGACAGGAAACACCACCCAATGGTGGGGCTGGCGGACAGATTCCCTACAAGAAACTGTAGACCTCCGGTTGGAGTCTAAATGATTGAGGATGCGCAACGATAGTGTTGTGCTATAATGGCTTGGAAGCCCAGGCGCGGCGGGCCGGACCTGCATACGGAAGGCAACTTCATCGCTTGGAAGTACATGTGGTCTCAAGACCAAGAGCCCTCCGTGCGAAATCTTGAAACTTTTGAAACGGTGAGGTGAATTCCCATTGGAACACTTTGAAGACCAGTTCCTAGCTGAAAACGCTGAGCATCTGGACCTGCTGGAAGAGGCCAAGTTTTTTGACGCCGACGAAGTCCACGAGGAAGTGGACGACCTCCACGGCGCGGCCCAGGCGGAGGAGTCCATCTATACCGACGACCCGGTGCGGGTCTACTTGCGCGAGATGGGCGCCGTTCCCCTTCTGACCCGTGAAGGAGAGGTGGATCTGGCGCGGCGCATGGAGCGGGGCAAGCTCCGGATGCAGAAGGCGATCAGCCGCTCCCCGCTTGTGCAGCACGCTGTAGTGGAACTCTCCGAGCGGTTGCGCAAAGGCGCGGAGGAGTTGGAGGCTTGGGTCGACCTGGGAGAGACCGAGGAAGGCGCCTCCGCCGATCAAAAACGCCGCAACGAGGTTCTTGCCCTATTTGCTGAGATTTCTGCGCTCTGGAAAAAGCAGCAGCAGATCAACGAGAAGCTCGCGAGCATCCCCGCATCCAACAAGAAGCTGCTGGCCCGGTGGACCGGGCGTCTGCGCCGCAACAAGGTGCAGATTTCCCGGCTGATCCGCCAAATCCCGTTCACCTTGGTTCGGTGGAAGGAGTTCGCCAAGAGCATTGAGCAGGCGGCCGAAGAGATCAGCTCCCTTGATAGCGAACTCCGCAAGCTGGAAGGCCGTTCTGGCTCCAACACCCAGGCCCGCATCCGTGAGCTGAGGCGCGAAATCCGGAAACGCGAAGCTCAGGCCGGCGCCTCACTGGCCGAGCTGCGGCATACCCTCAGCGTGATCCGACAAGGGGAGGCCGAGGCCGAGCGCGCTAAAAAGGACCTGGTCGAGGCCAACTTGAGGCTGGTGGTCTCGGTCGCCAAGAAATACGTCAACCGAGGACTGCATCTGCTCGATCTGATCCAGGAAGGCAACATCGGCCTGATGCGCGCCGCCGACAAATTCGAGTACTGGCGCGGTTACAAGTTCAGCACCTACGCCAC
>JAIMAR010000301.1 GCA_023511855.1 Bryobacteraceae bacterium | reverse complement strand
ACTACGACCTGGCCCTCACCACCCTGATGGCCCAGTTCTACCCGAGCGGACTGCTCGGCGTCGGCATCACCGGGCTGATGGCCTCTTTCATGTCCGGCATGGCCGGCAATGTCACCGCCTTCAACACCGTATGGACCTACGACATCTACCAGAGCTACATCAACAAGTCCGCGCCCGACTCCCACTACCTGTGGGTCGGCCGCATGACCACGATCGTGGGCGTCGCCCTCTCGATCGGCGCGGCGTACCTGGCCACCCTCTACAACAACATCATGGACCTGCTCCAGCTCGTGTTCGGCTTCGTCAACGCGCCGCTGTTTGCAACCTTTCTGCTGGGCATGTTCTGGAAGCGCGCCACCGGACACGGCGCATTCAGCGGCCTCGTGGCCGGCACCGCCGCCGCCGCGCTGACCCACGGCTTGACGCTGGCCGAGGGCAAAGGCGCCTGGATCGCCAACCTCCACGAATTCCCCTCCACCATGGCGCAGAATTTCTGGATTGCCATCTGGGCCTGGACTTCCTGTTTCCTCGTCACCATTGTGGTGAGCCTGCTCACCAAACCGCGCCCCGTCGAGGAGCTCCGCAGCCTGGTCTACGGCTTGACCGAACTTCCCAAGGACGAGGGCGCTCCCTGGCACCGCCGGCCGGCTCTGGTCGCCGCAATGGCTGCGGTGGTTTGTCTGATGCTTAACTTCCTGTTCTGGTGATCACTATGTGGGATCTGCGAACTCCTTCGGGATGGTTCTTTGTGATCTTAGGCCTTCTTCTGTTGCTGGCCGGGACCATCGTCCCCGGCCATAAAGCCCCGCTGACGGAGGCCAACGTCAACCTCTACACCGGCATCGTCACGCTTCTGTTCGGAGGTTTCCTTCTGTGGATGGCACGCCGCGCTTCTTAGCGCAGTCTTTCGAGCAACACTTTGGCCCGGCTTCTGCTCTGCGCGTGTTCCGCGCGCCCGGCCGCGTCAATCTGATCGGAGAGCACACCGATTACAACCTGGGTTTCGTCATGCCCATGGCGCTGGACCTGGCCTGTTTCACGGTCATCGCGCCTGCTCCCGATCGCGTGCTCCGCGTCTACTCCATGAACTTAGAGCAGGAAGGCAGTTGGCCCCTGGACGCCATCCCCTCTGCGCAGCCGTCCCGAGACTGGGGTGACTACGTGCTCGGCGTCGCCCGCGAGCTTCAACTAGCCGGCTACGGGGTACCCGCGGCGAACCTGCTCGTTTGGAGCACGGTCCCGGTGGGTTCAGGCCTAAGTTCCTCGGCCGCCATCGAGGTCGCCGTGGCGGCCGCTCTGCTGGGCGGCCGCTCCATCGAGCCATTGGAACTCGCCAAGCTCTGCCGCCGCGCTGAGAACAACTTCGTTGGGATGCCCTGCGGCATCATGGACCAGTACATCGCCGTCTTCGGCCGGGAAGGCGCCGCGGTCAAGATCGACTGCCGCAGCCTCGATCACGAAGTCGTCAAGCTCCCCGCCCAAGCCGAGTTCCTCGCCATCAATACCATGGTCAAGCACGAACTCGGCTCTTCGGCCTACCGCCACCGCGTGGCTGAATGCGCCGCCGCCGTGGAGGTCATCCGGAAAACTCACCCGCAGGTGCAGAGCCTCCGCGACGTCACCAGCGCCATGCTGGCGTCCCTCGCCGATCAACTCCCTCCCGTGCCCGCCAAGCGCGCCCGCCACGTCGTGACGGAAGACGAGCGCGTGGAAGCGTTCGTCGAGGCCAGCCGTCAGGGCGATCTCCGCCGCATGGGCGAACTGCTCGTCGCTTCCCACCGCAGCCTCCAGCACGACTACGAAGTGAGCTGCGAAGAACTCGACTTCCTCGTGGATACCGCCATTTCGTTGCCCGGCGTCTATGGCGCGCGCATGACCGGCGGCGGCTTCGGCGGCTGCACAGTGAATATGGTCCAGCCGGAACACGCGCTCCGCTTTCAGGCCGCCATCTCCGAGGCGTACCAAAAGCGCTTCGGCCTGACGCCGGAAATCTATCCCTGTCGGCCCTCGGCCGGTGTGGGAGAGGTCACCGCCCTTTGAGCGCGGGCGTCTGGGAGACAGCGGACTTCTGCGAGGCCTTTTCGCGCTTCCCGGTCAGCCGCATCCAGGAGTAGTGCAAAATCCCTGCCGCCAGCGAAAAGCCGTTGTAGAGGTGGTACAGAATGTGGAAGGGCACCGCCGCCAGCGCGAACAGCCGCCCGCGCCGCGCCGCCAGGAAGCGGTAGAAGCGCTGGTTGATCACCAGCAACAGGGCTCCGATCACAAAGAAAGCGAAGATGATCCAGTGATAGGGCAGCCGTGCCCCCATGTAGACCACCACCGCCACGATGTACAGCGAAGTCACCAGCTCCACGGCCCGGTTCCAACGCTGGCTCCGCTTCTCGGTGCGGTCGCGCAGCAAAAGCAGCAAGCACCCCAGGATCAGCGGGTAGACGACGTGCTTGACTCTGTGCTCGACCGCCAGCCAGACGATCGCTCCCACCAGCCCTCCGAAGACGGCCAGCACAAGGCCCGAGCGAGGCCCGTGCGCGAACTCCAGCCAGTAGCGCGAAAGGATCAGCACTAGCAGGGCCATCAGCGGCACCAGAAAATACGCTCCCCAGTAAAACGCCGCCGCGATCGCCACCGCCACCAGCGAAAACGCCAGTGCTACGCTCACCCGCTGGCTGATCTCTAAGTTCAGGTCGTTGGGCATGTAGTGGTCCCGCAGGATCAGCTCTGTCCAAGGAATTCCACGGTCCAAAATATCGGTCTTGAGCAGCCCCCAGAACGTCCACCGCTTCAGGTGCTTCACCTGAAGATCTTTATCCAGAATCATTTTGTGCCCGGCCGCCCGCAGCCGGTAGCCCAGCTCAATGTCTTCAATCGCCGGCCGCTCATAGGATTCATCGAAACCGGCGTGTTGCAGGAAAACCTCCCGCCGGATCGCCCCGCATCCGCTCCAAAAGGTGCACGCCTCCCGCCGGGCCTGCTGGTGCACGAAACAGTGCATCAGATTTTTGTACTGGGAAAGAAAATCCTTGGCCCCCGGCGAGGTGTCGTACGAACCAATGAGAGCATCCAGTTCCGGGTCCTCCGCGAAGGCTCTTTCCACCCGGCCCACGGTGTCGGCGTGCACGCAGACGTCCGCATCCAGGAAAAAGATCACCTCCCCGCGCGCCGCGCGTGCGCCCAAGTTGCGTGCATGCGCCGGACCTCGCCGCCCGCCCGTCCGCAAAACCCTCGCCCCCAGTTTCTCCGCCAGCTCCCCGGAGCCGTCCGTCGACCCGTCATCCACCACGACGCACTCCAGCGGCAGGTTGGAGCCGGCCCAGAGGTGCTCCAGGCATTGCCGAAGAGTAGCTTCGGAGTTGTACACGGGGATGACGACAGAGACCGTTGGCTTCATCCGGGGCGCCGCAATCTGCAATTGTGCGCGACCCGTCTCGTGAAGTCAAATCCCCCTTTTCTCCGGCACCATCAAATCCGAACTCTGCCGCCGCCGTGGAGCAAGCCGCCAAGCTTCCCAGACCGGCAGCCCCCGTGTGGAGCACGTAGTTTTGCGTTCCACACCAACAGTCCTGTCGGTGCTTGGCGTCCGGCCTCCCCGTCCCTTTCTGTGGAGCAGGCCTTCTAGCCTGCGGCCGGCATTCCTGCCGGCCTGGGTTCCCTTTACCCACTGCTCTCCCTTCCGCGAAATCTTGCGCTCTGTAGATGCTGCCCCGGCGTCTCCGCGCCCTC
>JAIMAR010000300.1 GCA_023511855.1 Bryobacteraceae bacterium | reverse complement strand
GGGAAAGAGGCCGAGGTTTGGCGCCCGGATACGGGCGAAATCGAGCCGGCTGCCTACGCCATCCACGGCCCGTTCACCACTGTTTCGCTTCCTCTGGCCGAGCGCGAAGCGGTGTTTGTCGTGTTCCGCCGGGCGGTTCAAGCGGAGTCGCGGATGTTGCCGCCGGTTCAGAGCACGGTGCTGGCGTCCCTGGAAGGGCCTTGGGTGATCTCCTTCCCGGCGGGACTAGGGGCGCCGCCGGAATGGAAGATTCCGCAGCTTGTCTCCTGGACCACCAGCCCGGTCGAGGGGATAAGGTATTTCTCGGGCACGGCGGCCTACCACAAGACGATCCGCGTTCCCGCCTCTTGGCTGCGCGAAGGTCGGCAGGTCTGGTTGGAACTTGGCGCCGTAAGAGACCTCGCAGAGGTGTCGCTGAATGGCAAGCCGGCCGCATCGCTTTGGAAGCCTCCCTATCGCGCCGAAGTGACCAGCCTTCTGCGGGCCGGAGAGAACCGGCTTGAGATCCGCGTGACGAATCAATGGACCAACCGGATCGCAGGCGACCGGCGGGTCAAACCCGAACAGCGCATCCTGGCCGCCGCGCCTGCGGGCGGCGCAGCAGGCATGTTGGGCGCCGCAGCAGAGCCGCCGGAATCCGGCCTGCTCGGACCGGTCCGGCTGGTGTCGGTGACGCAGTCGAAACCATAGCTTTTGAAACAGGAGACGGGAAGTCATGAACACGCAAACGACAACAGCGCAGCGCCAACCTTGCTCGGGCGCCGAACAAGCGCGAGTTGGCGCGAGCGGCGGCGGACGAGGAGCGAAGCGGCGCGGCCCAGCCCGCTGGATAGCGCTTCTCTGCACAGGCCTGGTCTTGTGGACCGGCAGCGCCGCATGGAGCCAGACGCGTACCCAGCCGCCGGCCGTCGTGGCCGGTATCCCCGTGAACTACGACGAGGCCCTGGTGGGACCCTACAGTCTGCCGGACCCGCTTGTCCTGTCCAATGGAAGCAGGGTCCGGGACTCGCGGACCTGGCTCCGGCAGCGCCGCCCCGAGATCGTGCGCCTTTTTGAAGAGCACCAGTTCGGCAGGAGCCCCGCGCGGCCCGCCAAGATGAGCTTTGAAGTGTTCGACCCGGGCACGGCGGCGTTGAACGGGAAAGCCGTCCGCCGCCAGGTGACGATTTACTTCTCCGCAGACAAGAAAGGTCCGAAGGCGGATCTCCTGTTGTATCTCCCCGCGGGCGCGCGGAAGCCCTCGCCGGTGCTGCTTCAGTTGAGCTTCTCGGCCAATTCGAATGTGGTGGACGATCCCGGCGTCAAGCCCGGCGAAGTCTGGGGGCGTGGCGGCAAACGTGAGCCGGCGCCGAAGACGGGCGCCTTCGGCCGGATCGATGTGTTGCCTCTTCTTGAAGCAGGTTTCGGTTTCGCCACGGTCTACTACGGCGACATCGAACCGGATTTCGAGGCAGGGCTCCCCTACGGCGTTCGCGCCCTGTATCTGAAGCCCGGCCAGAGCGCACCCGCGCCGGACGAATGGGGCGCCATCGGCGCATGGGCTTGGGGCCTCAGCCGGGTCATGGACTACCTGGAGACAGACAAAGGCGTCGACCCCAAGCGGGTGGCCATCTTCGGCGTCTCGCGTCTGGGCAAGACGGTGCTGTGGGCCGGTGCGCGCGACACGCGCTTCGCGCTGGTAATCGCGAGCTGCTCCGGTGAAGGGGGCGCCTCCCTCAGCCGCAGGAATTACGGTGAAACGGTGCATCACCTGACCGCACGCTACGGGTACCAGTTCTGCGGTAACTACACGAAGTATGCGGAACATCCGGAACAGTTGCCAGTGGATTCCCATCTGCTGCTGGCGCTCATCGCGCCGCGTCCGGTGCTGCTTCAGACCGGCGACCAGGATCTGTGGTCCGACCCGAAGGGAGAGTTTCTTGCCGCCGTGGCCGCCGGACCGGTGTTCCGGTTGCTGGGAGCGCAAGATCTCGGGACGGAACAATGGCCGCCCGCCGGCCAGCCGGTGCTGAACACGCTGGGCTACTACATGCACGCCGGCGGGCATGGCGCGATGCCGGCGGACTGGCCGGTGTTCCTCCGCTTCCTCCGGCAACATCTCGACGGCGCCGCCCGTTGAGCGTGGCCCCGCCTGCCGGGGGACGCGGTCCCAAGCCCGTGTGGCGCCGCAGTCCGGATTGTTAGAATGCAAAGCGGCCCTGGGCCGGTTTCCATGAGGATTCTCGACGTCGGCTGTGGATTGAACAAGCACCCCGGCGCAATCGGCATCGACCGCAACCCGCGTAGCAACGCGGATGTCCTTTGCGATCTCGACCGCGTCCCTTATCCGTTCGCTCCGGAGAGCTTTGATCTGATCCGCGCCGTCCACGTCGTCGAACACGTCTCCGACGTCATCCAGACGATGGAGGAGTTTCACCGGCTGCTGAAGTCCGGCGGGCGCCTCTACCTGGCAACCCCCCACTACACGGACTTCAGCTCCTTCTGCGACCCCACCCACCGCTGGCACCTCAACAGTTTCTCTTTCCGCTACTTCGGCGAAGACCACGGCGGCTTCGGCTACTACACCCAGGCCAAATTCCGTGAGATTTCCGTGCGGCTCCGGCTACTAGCCCTTTGGAGATGGCTGGGATTCGAGTTCCTGGTGAACCGCTTCCCCCATTTTCGGCGTTTATGGGAGTATTACTTGTGCTTTATCATCCGGGGCAAGAGCATGGAGTTCGAGTTCGAAAAGGTTTCCTAAATCCGGCGGGTCTCCCAGCTCCGTCTTGAGCCGGCTACTGGCCTTTTGGAGATGGCTTGGATTCGAGTTCCCAGTGAACTGCACCAATCATTTGCGGAGTTTATGTGTTCATTAACTAAAACTTATATTCCGGCGCAAGAGCATGGAGTTCGAGTTCTGGAAGGTTTCCTAAACCTGCCGGCCGCTGCCGGTTCCTTAGCGGGTCGGCCGTTTGGCCAGTGCGCCTCGCGGCCCCCGCATGGGTTGAAATGCAAGCGCAGCGCTACCGCAAAGGCATCTCCCCGGCTGTTGGTTGCGGCCGGTCGGTCCAAGGGGGCAGCATGACACAGTCCTTGCTGCGCACCCTGGACTGGATCCGGCACAAGCTCCGTTGCCGCGCCGTGCCCCCTGCCCAGGCGCTGGGTGAGCGCGGAGAAGACCTGGCGCACCGATTCTTGCGGGCCCACGGCATGTTCGTCGTGGCTCGCAAGTACCGTCCCCCAAACGCGCCTGGGGAGATCGATCTGGTTTGCTGGGACAGAGACACTTTGGTATTCGTTGAGGTCAAAAGCCGCAGCACGGATGAGTTCGGCGCGCCCGGCCGCGCCGTGGACGCCGCCAAGCGCAACGCGCTCATCGACGCCGCCGGCCACTATGTTCGCCGCGCCGGCGCCTCCTGGGACTCAGTCCGTTTCGACGTGGTCGAGGTGCTTCTGGGCCGCTCTGTCCAGATCGAGCACCACAGAAACGCCTTCTCCCCCTCTCGACAAACCCACACCCGCGCCCTCTAGAGATAAAGCGCGCCTCATACGACCTGGAGCGAGCCACGCCGGCGGTCCTCGTCGACCACGTCGACATGCTTGCCACACCGGCAGTCCTGCCGGTGGTCGGCTTCCGGCCTTTCCGCGCTCCCGCGCTGTGAGGCAGGCTGTTATTGTGGGTCAGCCTTTTTGTGGGGCAGGCATTCTTGCCTGCGGCCGGCATTCCTGCCGGCCTTGGTTCCCTTTACCCACTGCTCTCCCTTCC
>JAIMAR010000299.1 GCA_023511855.1 Bryobacteraceae bacterium | reverse complement strand
TCGATGTCCTCCAACCAGTCCGGCGAGGGCGAGATCCGCCGAAGCCTCATCGAGGCCGACCTGGTGGACTGCATGGTCGCGCTGCCGGGCCAGCTCTTCTACTCGACGCAGATCCCGGCGTGTCTGTGGTTCCTCGCGCGGGACCGCAAGAACGGCAAGTTCCGCGACCGCCGCGGCCAGGTGCTCTTCATCGACGCCCGCAAGATGGGCCGCATGGTGGACCGCACCCACCGCGAGCTGACCGACGAAGACATCGCCCGCATCGCCAATACCTACCACGCCTGGCGCAATGTAGGGGCAGACCTGCGTGTCTGCCCAGACGTAGGGGCAGACCTGCGTGTCTGCCCCGATACACGGGCGAACACAAAGGTTCGCCCCTACAAGGACATCCCCGGTTTCTGCAAATCGGCAACCATCGAAGAAATCCGCAAACACGGATATGTCCTCACGCCGGGCCGCTACGTCGGCGCCGAGGTGGTGGAGGACGACGGCGAGCCGTTCGAGGAGAAGATGAAGCGACTGGTCGCGCAACTCCGGGAGCAGCAGGCCGAGGCCGCGAAGCTCGATGCCGCCATCGCCGCCAACCTGAAGGAGCTGGGGTATGGCGGGTGAGTGGCGCTCACAGCGCTTCGCCGATATGGCTGTCCTCGTCCGGGACACGGTGCATCCTTCCGATGCAGCGCGCCTGCCCTATATCGGCTTGGAGCATATCGAGGAAGGCACACTTCGGTTGGCTGAAACGGGCATCGCCGAAGACGCTACGAGCCTCAAAGCTCGTTTCAGCGCTGGCGACATCCTGTTTGGCAAGTTGCGACCGTACTTCCGCAAGGTGATACGCGCGCCTTTTGATGGAATCTGCTCGACCGACATCTGGGTTGTTCGCCCACAGCCCGGTGTTGACGCTGGCTTCCTCTTCTACCTTATGGCTTCGAATCTGTTCCTTGAACCGGTAGTTCGTGCTTCTGAAGGAACAAAGATGCCTCGCGCGAAGTGGGAGTATGCGACATCTCTCGTCCTCCCATTTCCTCCCCTCTCCGAACAACGCGCCATTGCCCACATCCTCGGCACGCTGGACGACAAGATCGAGCTGAACCGGCGGATGAGCGAGACGCTGGAGGCGATGGCGCGGGCGCTCTTCAAGTCGTGGTTCGTGGACTTCGACCCCGTCCGCGCCAAGATGGAGGGCCGCTGGCAGCGCGGCCAGTCCCTCCCTGGCCTCCCCGCCCACCTCTACGACCTCTTCCCCGACCGCCTCGTCGACTCCGAACTCGGCGAGATTCCGGAGGGGTGGCATGTAGCCGCTGTCGGCGATTGTGTCCGTTGCGTCAAGGGGACGTCATACAAGAGCGAACACCTCCAAGACAGCGACACAGCGCTGGTTACGTTGAAGTCCTTCGCACGTGGTGGTGGTTACCGGCCAAATGGATTGAAAGGCTACACAGGTGACTTCAAGCCTGAACAAGTGGTTCATCCAGGCGAACTTGTGGTCGCGTGTACAGACGTTACGCAGGCCGCTGAGGTTATCGGTAAGCCAGCCCTGGTTCAATCCAGCGAAAAGCACACAACCTTGGTCGCGTCCCTTGATGTCCTTGTTGTTCGGCCAGCCAGTGATCTGGTTTCGGTGCCGTTCCTGTATTGTTTATTCCGTGGTGAAGAGTTTTCCGACCATACTTACGCACACTCGACGGGAACGACAGTGCTGCATTTATCGAAGGACGCCGTACCATCCTTCCGGTTTCCGCTGCCGACAACAGAAGTAGCGAAGGCGTTTGCGCGCTTTGCGGCACCATTGTTTCAGCGCATTGATGAAGCCGAACGCGAATCCCGCACCCTTGCCGCCCTGCGCGATGCGCTGCTGCCGAAGCTCATCTCCGGCGAGCTGCGGGTGAAGGATGCGGAACGGTTTTTGCAAGAGAGGGGGCTATGAGTAAGGCACAGGGTTTCTCGGTGCGCATCTTCATCCCGTCGGGCGAACCAGATGGTTTGCGTATCGTCGAGAAGTCCAACTGGACGGGACAGGGCTTGGTCTTTCCACGCGCGCAGTTTGCGGAGGCCCGCCAGCGGGATGAACTGAAACGTACCGGGGTCTATGTGCTGTGGGGTCCTGGCGAATCCGGGCAGCTTCCCCGGGTCTATGTGGGCGAAGGTGATTCCGTCCTGTCGCGTCTGGACCAACACGCCAAGCAGAAAGACTTCTGGACCCACGCGGCCGTGTTCAGCAGCAAAGACCAGAACCTCAACAAGGCGCACGTGAAGTACCTCGAGGCGCGGCTCGTGGCGCTGGCCGCTGAAGCCAAACGGGCCGAGCTCGACAACGGCAACGTCCCGCAGCTTCCGGTCCTTTCGGAAGCGGACGCAGCTGATGCCGAGGCGTTCCTCGCGGACCTGCTCCTGTGTCTGCCCATTGTGGGCGTTAACGTGTTCGAGAAAGCGAAGGCCGCGGGGGCGCAGTCGCGGGACCTCATTCTAAGAGCCAAGGGCATCGAGGCCCGGGGCCAGGAGGCTGCCGAGGGGTTCGTGGTGCGTGCTGGATCGCAGGCGGTCAAGCAGGAGGTGCCCTCGATCCACAGCTACCTGAGGGAGCTTCGGCGCGCGCTGGTGGCCCAAGGGGTTCTCGAGGACGCTGGCGACTTCTACCGCCTGACGCAGGACTACACCTTCAACTCTCCCTCGACCGCTGCCGGTGTGCTGTTGGGCAGGTCGGCCAACGGCCGCGAGGAATGGAAGGACGCGAAAGGTCGCACACTGCGAGAGATCCAGGAGACTGCGGCCACATGAGCGGAAGGGGACTCGCGGAATCCACTGTCGAACAGGCCGCCCTCGCCTGGCTCGAATCGCTCGGCTGGAGCGTCAAGCACGGCGCCGAGATCGCCCCCGGTGAGCGCTTCGCCGAGCGCACCGACTACGGCCAGGTCATTCTGGAGCAGCGCCTGCGGGATGCGCTCGCGCGGCTGAACCCGGACCTCCCGCCGGAGGCCCTCCAAGACGCCTTCCGCAAGCTCATCCGCCCGGAGGGAGCAACCCTGGAACAGCGCAACCGCGCCGTCCATCGGGCGCTCGTGGACGGCGTGACGGTGGAGTACCGCCGAGCCGACGGCTCCATCGCCGGCGCGCAGGCCCGCGTGCTGGACCTGGAGGATCCAGACAACAACGACTGGCTCGCGGTCAGCCAGTTCACTGTCAGCGAGAACCGGCACACCCGCCGCGCCGACATCGTGCTCTTCGTGAACGGCCTGCCGCTCGCCATCATCGAGCTGAAGAATCCCACCGACGAGCAGGCTTCCATCTGGTCCGCCTACCAGCAGCTCCAGACCTACAAGCACGAGATCCCCTCGCTCTTCGCCTACAACGAGGCGCTCGTCATCTCGGACGGGCTGGAGGCGCGCATCGGCACGCTCACGGCCGACCGCGACCGGTTCATGCCCTGGCGCACGATCGCCGGCGACACGGTGGCGCCGCTCGAGACCCCACAGCTCCAGGTGCTCATCGAGGGGGTGTTCGAGCGACGTCGGCTTCTCCAGCTTGTGCGCGACTTCATCGTGTTCGAGGACGAAGGCGGCGGGAAGCTCGCCAAGAAGATGGCCGGCTACCACCAATTCCACGCGGTGAACGTGGCGGTGGAGGAAACGCTTCGGGCCGCGGTGCCGCGGGAGCAGGCTGCTGCCGAGACAAGAGGCCGATACGAGGCCGGCCGGAAGCCAGGAGGGGATTCCGGCGATCGCCGAATCGGCGTGATCTGGCACACCCAGGGCTCGGGCAAGAGCTTGACGATGGTCTTCTACGCAGGCC
>JAIMAR010000298.1 GCA_023511855.1 Bryobacteraceae bacterium | reverse complement strand
CTCGAATGGATGCTCTCCATGCAGGATCCCGAGGACGGCGGCGTGTGGCACAAGCAGACCACGCCGCAGTTCTCGGGCTTCGTCCTTCCACACCTCGACAAGGCGCCGAGCGTGGTGATCGGGACGGGCTCCGAACCGTACAAAGGCACGGGCGCCACCGCAAATTTCGCCGCGGTCATGGCCATCGCCGCCCGCGTCTACAAGCCATTTGACGCGGGATTCACCGCCGAATGCCTGGCCGCCGCCCGCAAGGCGTTTGCGTGGACCGAAAAATACCCGAACGTGGCCTTCAATAATCCTCGCGGTGTCAACACGGGCGCTTACGGTGACCGGAACTTCGCCGACGAGCGCCTCTGGGCCGCGGCGGAGCTGTACCGGACCACTGGCGAGGACGCCTACCACCAGTATTTCCTGGCAAACTACGAGCCCTTGCGGAAGAGCATCCGCCCGGCCGGTCCGCAAAGCTGGAACAATGTCGGAACGATGGGACTATGGACCTACGCGCTCGGCAAGGGTAAGAACGCAGAGGCGCTCGAAGCCATCCGGAAGGACTCGATCGCCGCGGCGGACGCCATCGTCCAGCGCGCTGCCGCCAACGGCTACCGCATCACGATGACTCCGTCCGACTACGTCTGGGGCTCTAACGGCGTGGTGGCCAACTACGGCGTTCAGCTCTTGGTGGCCAACGCTCTCCAGCCGAACCCGGCCTATGTCAATACGGCGCTCGAAAATCTGCACTATCTGCTAGGCCGCAACTCGCACTCCCTGAGCTACGTGACGCAACTGGGAAGCAACCCGTACCGGCATCCGCACCACCGTCCGAGCGGGGCGGACAACAACCCTGAGCCGTGGCCGGGCATGCTCTCGGGCGGGCCCAACCGCTCGCCCCAGGATCCGGCCATGAAGGCCAAGCTCAAGCCCGGCACTCCGCCCGCCAGAATGTATGTGGACGATCAGGAGTCGTACGCTTCCAACGAGATTGCGATCAACTGGCAAGCCCCGCTGGTATTCTTGCTCGCCGGAGTGCTGCCGGGAAAGTAGGCGCCCGAACGGCTGTGCCAAATCGTCAGAGCGCCTGCCGTCAGACCGCCAGCGTGGCTGGACCCATGCGTCCCTGGTGTTTCTCCAAACGGTTCCTGAGTTCCTGGCGCGCCCGCCGCAAACGCGACTTCACCGCAGGAACGGATAGCCTCATCCGGGCAGCGATCTCTTCCAGCGAACGGTTTTCCAAGGCGCTGGCGATCAGAGGCTCACGCAGCAGGGCCGGCAGCCGCCGGACTTCGCGCCGCACCAGCTCCTGGATCTCCTCCCGCCCCAGGCGCTGTTCGGGATCCGGACCTTGCTCGGAAGGCTCCCAAACCCGGTCGCTGCCTTCAGCCACGGGCTCCTCTAAGGATTGCACCGGTGCGCGGCGCAAGCTGCGCAGCCTCATCAGGCACTGGTTGACCACGATGCGATGAATCCAGGTGCCGAACTTCGCCTCACGCTGGAAGCGCGGCAGGCTTTGCCACGCCTTCCAGAAGGAGTTCTGAACCTCGTCTTCCGCCTCGCTGGCGTCGCGAAGAATGGACACTGCCAGCTTCATCGCCGACGAGGACGTGCGGGTCACCAGCTCGTCAAAGGCCTCGCGTTCTCCTCGCTGGGCACGGTCGAGAAGCTCGTCCTCCTCAAGCTTGCTCAGGGACCGGGTCTTCCATGCAGTTGCTGCCGATGCCATGGGTTTCTCCTACCCCCATAGATCCGAACCCGCATCCAAGGGATTCAATCTAACGAAAAGAGGCTTCACTCAGACTCAATAAAACGTGTCAGGATTCAGGCACACTGAAGCCGGCATCCGGGATTCAAACCTCGTTGCAGCCGTTAGACTTGGCCGGATGGGGTCAAAGCAAAGGCCTGAAAGTCCGTTCTGCCGGATAACTCGCGATGACGGATCCGCCGGACAATCAGGGAATGAACAATAAGGAAAGCGCCCGGGAGCTGGAGAACGTCGGCATCTGGGCTTGCCACACCGTGGCGCTCCAGAACAGCCGCCTGAAAACCGCGCCAAACGGTCTGAAGCGAGAAGAGGGCGAAAGGTGAGCTCTTCAGCAGGCCGAAAGCTCGGTACAGCTTCCGGGAGCGGTCGGTAACGTAGTCCAGGTCGGTGAGGTGGTAACGCCGCAGCAAGGCTTCAAGCCGCTCGTCTGATCCCATGTGGACCAGCACCGGCCGGATGCCTCTGGCCTTCAATGAGGGAAGCGCACTCGAAAGATCGGAGAGGGCTTCGCGGCAAAAGGGGCACCCGGTATGGCGCAGGAACACCAGCAGAACGGCCGAAGTGGCGCAGAGTTCGGTGAGGCTCGCGCCCGAGCGTGTTCGTGTCTGTTCGAGGAGTTCGGCCAACTCCCGGGCTCGTTGGGCAAGGGAGGGGGGATCCTGAGCCACGGCTGCGGTTTGCCGTCTTGCGGTCAATTCAATTCTCCTTACGCCTGGATGGGCGCTGGCAGGATGCGGCAAATTGCACCATCATTGGTATGGATGACACTGGGCAGAGCCGAGGTCCACAAATTCCAGAGGCATCGACAAACTTTTGCGGCTGCTTGTATTGTGCAAAGGGCCATAGAGGTGTAGAATTTTGGATGTTCGAGTCGGGGGGTTCCGCGTGCGAAGCGGCCGCAGCTCAAGAAAGGCGAGACGCCGGAGAGGCGGACGCTACGAGTGATCACCCTTCGCGCACGAAAGTCTCCAGCTCGGCAGGTCAACCGGCAGTCAAGGAGCAATCACATGGAGAACGAAACCTTAACCGTAATTGACAACCGCACTGGGAAGTCCTACACGCTGCCATTCTTCAAAGGGTGCATCCGCACCATGGATCTCCGCCAGATCAAGGTCAGTGACGACGACTTCGGGGTCATGGGCTACGATCCGGCTTTCATGAACACGGCGTCATGCCAAAGCGCGATCACCTTTATTGACGGCGACCGGGGCATCCTCCGCTACCGGGGATATCCCATCGAACAGCTCGCCGAAAAATGCAGTTATTTGGAAGTCTGTTATTTGATTCTATACGGTGAGTTGCCCAATGCGGAGCAACTCAAGCAGTGGGAGCAGGACGTCACGCACCATTCGATGGTTCCCGAAGACGTCAAGAAGCTTCTGGACGGTTTCCAGAAGGACGCGCACCCGATGGGCACGCTGATGAGCCTGGTGGCGGCGCTTTCCACCTACTATCCGGACGCCAAAAATATTGCGGACCCGGCTTGCCGCAAGTTGCAGATCTTGCGCCTGCTGGGCAAGACCCCGACCTTGGCGGCCTATATTTACCGGCACAGCCTCGGTCTGCCCTACGTGGCGCCGGATCACTCCTTCAGCTACACCGAGAACTTTATGAACATGCTGTGGAAGCCCGTGGCGGATCCGGCCTGGAAGCCGAATAAAGTCCTGGCGCGGGCGCTGGACCTTGATGATTCTTCCAGCGCGGAGCCGCCTTTTTCCGATGCCCGTTACATTTCCCCCTGGGCCAGAAGCAGTGTGGCAGCGGCGGTGTCCACCGGCCTGATCAAGGGCTATCCCGCTGGTGATTACCGGCCCCTGGGAGCCGTGACCAGGGCGGAATGCGCGGCAGTGATTCACCGGGCACTCTCCAGTTTCTAGCTATTCCGCTTCAGCAAGTCATAATATCGCTGCCACCGCTAAGGAGGGTTCGCCGGTGAATAGAAGGATTATTCTGATCATCCCTATTCTCTTACTTTTTCTGGGTTTGCTGGGGCCGGCAATCTTTGCGGAAAAGACGGGCAAGAGCGCGGCCCCGCCGCTCGAGAACGGC
>JAIMAR010000297.1 GCA_023511855.1 Bryobacteraceae bacterium | reverse complement strand
CGCCCAACGCGCCGCCGGGCGTGAAGGGCATCTCGCTGTTTCTGGCCTCCAAGGTGCTGGTCGAGGAAGACGGCAAGCTGGGCGCGGCCAACGACCTGAGGGTCGGCGGGCTGGAGCACAAGCTGGGCATCCACGGCTCGCCCACCTGCGTGATGCTGTTCGAGGGCGCCAAGGCCGCCCCAGTGACAAGCCCGGCTGAGCCACTGCCTAAGCCTGTCGTCCGGCCCGCACCGGCTCCTGCGGCGCCCGTGATGCAAGCAGCGGCGGCGCCCCCACCGGCGCCCAGTCATTTCGTCATCGAAGTTATCAATGGCCCACGAAAAGAGGAAGCAAAGTTTCAAAGACCGGAGGACATCAGGCCGTGACCTTTATGAAAGTGTTCCAATCATCCTCCGTGATTCCGGCGCTTTTGATGCTGGCTCTTGCCGGTCTCCCTCTGCGCGCACAAGGGGCCGGCGAGGAGTCCGTGAGCGAACTCTTCGTGGTGGTGGGAAAGTCGGTTGTGGTGACCAGCGAACCGGTCATTGAGCGGGTCGCCGTCGGTTTTGGTGATGTCGCGGAGGCCACCGCGGTCGGCCCGCATGAAGTACTGGTCAGCGGAAAGGCGGCGGGTGGCACCAGCCTGATTGTATGGCAACAGGGGGGCGGCAAACTATTCTTCAATGTAACGGTCCGCCCCAATACGGCCGTAACGAATATCCGGCTTGAGGGACTCAGGCGGGAGCTCCGTCAAGAACTGCCAGGCCAAAACATTCAAGTCACATACGAGAACGATACGGTCTTTTTGCGAGGAACGGTGAAGGATCAGACCAGCGCGGAACGTGCGGCCGCGATTGCCAGCACTGTGGGGAAGACTGTGAATTTGCTCTATGTTGAGACCCCGGATACGGAGAGGCAGATCCTGTTGAAGGTGAGATTTGCCAACGTGGACCGGGCTGTGGCGAGCGAGCTCGGGCTGAATCTGATTAGCACGGGCGCGGCGAACACGGTGGGTTCGGTGAGCACGCAGCAGTTCTCCGCCCCCAAGGTGAATGCCCAGCCGGATGGCACGACGGAGATATCGCTCACGGATGCGCTGAACATCTTCCTGCTGAGACCGGATCTCAATCTTGGCGCTACAATCCGGGCCTTGCAGCGCAAGTCCCTGTTGGAGATTCTTGCTGAGCCGAACGTGCTGGCAATCAACGGCAAGCAGGCCAGTTTTCTGGCGGGCGGCGAGTATCCCTACCCGATACTGCAAGGCGGCGGAGCCGGGCTGGGGACCGTTACGATTCAGTTCCGCGAATTCGGAGTGCGGATCAACTTTCTGCCGTACATCACGCCGCGAGGCACAATCCGGCTGGAAGTGGCGCCTGAGGTCAGCGCGCTTGACTTCGCCAACGGCCTGGTCTTTCAGGGCTTCAATATTCCGGCGCTGACGGTGCGCCGGGTGCATACGGAGATCGAACTCGCCGACGGGCAAAGTTTCGCCATCGGTGGGTTGCTGGACCGCCGCCTAACCGAGACCATCAACAAGATCCCGTTGTTGGGCGACGTGCCGCTGCTCGGCAAGCTGTTTCAGTCCCGGGTGCTAAACCGCCAAAACTCAGAGTTGCTGGTGATTGTCACGCCGGAACTGGTCCGTCCGATTCCAAGCGGGCAGCCGCTTCCGGACATACAGTATCCAAAGGCATTGGAGGGCGCAGACCAGCAGCCGCCGCGAACCCCGCCGGTATCGGCCACAGCAGATACGGTTGCGGCCCCGGCGCAAGCAGCGGTGCCCGTGGAAAAGCTGTTGCAAGCGGTGCGCGAGATGGAATCCCTGTCTCTTCGCAGTGGGGAGGGGACGCGAGCACTTCCGGATTCGAGCTGGCGGCCACAAACGCAACTTCCGCCGATCGCACCCTCGACACCCTCAGAAACGGCTCCGGCGCGACAACAGTGAGTTCCGTGGGCCGGGCGGTGCCCTGCAGCGCCGGGCAAGACGTCTGACACGCTGGGGCAGCCAGTCCCAAGAGTACCAGTGGATCAATACGGTAATTTTGGTGATGCTCTGCGGCGTCCGGATATCCATCCTCTAGTTCCTGCGGAGACGAGCATAATTTACCGCTTGTAGAATCAGCTTAATACGGCTGATGTGGAGGTGGTGTAAATCAGGTAGATAGTTTTCAATCGCCCGCCTTGAGCCTGGTTACCGTCTTAAACTTGGGGCTTTAGAAATCTCTTGGAAGTGAGTACTATTACCATACCTAATACTAAAAGCTTGACAGTTTAACCTGGTAACCCTAGAATTAGAGTACCATCGGATTGGAGGGGATCGCAATAGACCAGAGCCGGTCGGAGTATCCGGTATTGCTTATGAAGCGAGTTCTTTGCTATTCCGTAGACGGGAACAATCTGCCTTGGTTGAAGCCGGCTCTGGGACCCGGCTATCAGGTTGAGGTGGAGTCGAATAAGGACAAGGTGGCTGAACTGGCGGCGCGGGGCGAGTTCGACGTTTTGCTGATCGATTTCGATTCAAATTACGGAAGTGTTTCCGATGGCTTGGAGGTGTTTAACTCTCTTCAAAACTCACTCGTGCCGGTGGTGGTGATGACGGATGACGGACGGCGTGCAGACACGCTGGACCTGATCCGGCGGGGCGCTTACGATTACTTCCGTAAACCTCCGGCACTGGCGGAGCTGCGGGTGGTTTTGGGGCGTGCCTGCGAGCGAACGGCGCTGCGGCGGGAACTGGAGAAGACGCGGCGGACCCTGGAAGAGGTTGCCAGTTGCGACGGACTGATCGGCACGGGTGCGCCTGCGCGCGCCATGTACAGCCTGATCCGGCGCGTGGCCGGCTCAACGCCCCGGTGTTGATCCGCGGAGAGAGCGGAACGGGCAAGGAACTGGTGGCGCGAGCGATCCACAACCTGAGCGCGAGGGCGGGAGCGCCGTTCGTCGCGGTGCCTTGCGGCGCGATTCCGGAAACGCTGATCGAAGCCGAGCTGTTCGGTCATGAGAAGGGCTCATTCACCGGAGCAGCGGCTGCCCGGGCTGGGTATTTTGAGCAAGCGGGCGGAGGAACGTTGCTGCTGGATGAGATCGGCGAGTTGAGCCTTCACGCTCAAGTGAAATTGCTGCGTGTACTGCAACAGCGCGAGTTTTGCCGGCTGGGCAGTTGCAAGCTGATTCCTCTGCGCGCCCGCATTCTGGCTGCGACGCACCGGCCGCTGGAACGGATGGTGGAGGAAGGGGCCTTTCGGATGGACCTTTTGTTCCGGATCAACGTCATGACCATCGACGTTCCTCCGCTGCGGGAGCGGATCGAGGACATCCCGGCGCTGGCGAGCCACTTTCTGGAGGAATCGGCGAAGGTGTTCCAAAAGACGGTCCGCGAGATGACGCCTGAGGCCATGGACCTGCTGATGTGCTATTCCTGGCCAGGGAATATACGGGAGCTGGAGAATGTGATCCAGGCTGCACTCATCCTCACGGATGAAGAACGCATCGGTCCTAGGGACCTGCCGCGCAACCTCCAGTGTGCAAAGTCCGGCGCCAGACCGGTGATTGCAGAACAGGTGTCCTTTGAGGATCTGCTGCGGGAGTACAAAGCAGAGCTGGTCCAGCGCGCACTCGCCAAATTCAATGGGAACAAGACGCTTGCCGCTCGAAGCTTGCGCATTTCCCGGGCTTATTTTCACCGCCTGCTCCGTCCGCCGGAACGGAGACACACGGCCGCGTAGTTTTCATCCCAGCCGCATGCAAGCTCCTTTTATGGAGGCGTGTTGGCGCTCTTGGTGCACAGCATCGCGGCGGGTGGGATCGGCGCCACCACGCTCTCGACGCCACTGCCC
>JAIMAR010000296.1 GCA_023511855.1 Bryobacteraceae bacterium | reverse complement strand
CGTCAACGAGCACCACTCCAACGCCTACGGCCTCATGCCGAGCCCGAACATCATGGCGGCCACCCTCACCCGCAGGACCAACCGCGCCGCCATCGTCGTCATGGGCAACTCAATCGCCCTCTACAACCCGCCGCTCCGCGTCGCCGAAGAGTTCGCCATGCTCGATATCCTCTCCGGCGGCCGCCTCGTCGCCGGCTTCCCCGTCGGCACCAGCATGGACACCAACTTCGCATACGGCGTCCCCGGGGCCCAGCTCCGCGAGCGGTACTACGAGGCGCACGACCTCATCATGCAGGCCTGGCACAACGAGGGCGTCAGCCACTTCAACGGCAAGTACACCCAGATCCGCTACATGAACCCCTGGCCGCGCCCCCTCCAGAAGCCGAACCCGCCCATCTGGATCCCCGGCGGCGGCTCCATCGAAACCTGGGAGTGGTGCGCTCATATGGGCTACCTCTACTCCTACCTCTCCTACTCCGGCTACAAGCGCGCCCAGACCATCATGGACGGCTTCTGGGCCCGCATGCGCGACAAGGGCGTCGAGCCGAACCCCTACCACGCCGGCTTCGCCCAGGTCGTCTGCGTCGCCGATAACGCCGCCGAGGCCAAAGAGCTCTACTGGCCGCACATCGACTATTTCTACAACCGCTGCCTCCACGTCTTCCCCGGCTTCGCCGACGCCCCCGGCTACCGCACCCTCCGCACCGTCAAAGCCGGCATCAAGTCACAGTTCGAACAGGCCCAGCAGAACGCCAAGGCCCGCCTCAGCTGGGAAGGCCTCGTCGGACAGGGCTACGTCATCGCCGGCGGCCCCGACTACGTCACCGAAAAACTCAACGAACTCGCCGATAACCTCCGCGTCGGCCACCTCATGCTCCTCCTCCAGATGGGCTCCATGCCCCGCGACGTCGCCATCTACAACACCCAGATGTTCGCGGAGAAGGTCATGCCCAACCTCCGCGACAAGTTCAACGAGTTCGAGGACCGCTGGTACCCGAAGCCGCTCCCGCCGGAGCGCCGCGCCGTACCCAAAGACGAACCCGTCCGCCCGCTCCGCTCGCCCCTGGCCGCCGGCGTCGGCGGCGCCTGAACCGGCCTCCCTGCCTGCATCGCACCGGCCCGGGGCAGACGCCCCGGGCCGGTGCTGTGTCACCCGCTGCCGGCTGGCGCACCCTGGCCCTTCACCCCGGAGGCGAGAAAATTCTTCCGGGCGCCTATTGATACAAAATCTCACTAGTGGTACAGTAGCCGTGCCGAACCCCTCGGCGTGGCTGGGGCCCCGGCCGGTGTTCCTCCTTCCGCCGGCCGGGGCCATTCTCTTCCTGCCGCAGCCTCAGCCCTGCTGCAGCTCCGGGTACAGGCCGCTCGAGGCCTTCATGAACCGCAGCAGCATCCGCATCTCAGCCACTCGCCGGCCCCCGGCGTCGTCGAGCCCCGTCTCGAACCACAGGTACTCCGTCTTGGGGCTCTGCCCGACGGCGATCACCTCGCCCGTGCACGTGTACGTCTCGCCCACCAGTGCCGGGCCGTTCACATTCCGGACCTCGATCGCCCCGAACAGCCCCACCGCCCCGAATCCGCCCCGCACCTGCGCCAGGCTCTTCGCGTACAGCATCTGCACCAGCGGAGCGATCAGCACCGGCGGCGCACCCCACGGCGACCCCTCGCCCCGGTACCAGTCCATCGGCTCCGTCGTCACTGCCAGCCGCCGCTCCTGCTCCGCCGGGTCGCACCGCACCTCCACCGGCGCGAACCGGTGCCCCTTCTGCACCCCCGCAAGGATGCGCAGCTCCCCCGGCTCGAACCGCTCCAGCGGCCGCGCCTGCAGCGCCGTCGGTACGCCCGGGTCGCCGACTGACGCCGTGCCCTGCGCCACCTGCATCCCGTCGTCGCGCAGCACCCACGCCTCCACCTGCGCATCCGCCGCACCGGCCGGCGGCTCCTGGATGAACGCCCGCACCGCCTCCCGGTCCGTCGTTGCATTCAGGAAGTAGAGCGAGAGCGTCCCGCGTTCGAACCACCGCCTGCCCCACGCCGCCCGCAGCAGCTCATAATCGAAATCCCGCCCGATCACGGCAGCTAGGTGAAGCACGCTCTCTTCGGTAGGGCTCAAGCGCGCGAGCCGCTGCCGAAAAAGCGCTGTGATTCCCTGAGCAGTGAATGGTCTCAATCGGTCTATCTTCGGGCAGACCCATCCGCCGTCGGCAGCAACTGTTACGATCCTTCTGTGGAACAGCTCTTGCAGCAGCATGGTCACGAAGAGCGGATTGCCCTCACTCTCGTGATAGATGAAACGGCAGAATTCTGGCGGAAGTTTGGGGCCGACTTGGGAAAGCATCTGCTGGATGGCTGCATAGGGGAGCCGCGAGAGCATCAGATGATGGCTCTGTTGACACCCTGTGATGAGCTTCTTATAAAGCGGGTGGTTCGCGGTCACTTCGGTGCTGCGATAAGCGCCGATTATACAGATGGGGCTTTCAGCGAGGCGATGGCAGAGGTGATCGAGCAAGTTAAGGAGGGTGGGTGCAGCCCACTGAAGGTCGTCGAGCCAGAGCACCAAGGGTTTGGCCAAGCGGGGCGATCGTGCCAGCCCGCTGAAGAGTTGTGCAACAGCTTCAAAGAGGCGCCATTGGGCTTGGTGCGGGGCCAACGTGGGGTTTTGGGGCAACTGGGGAAGAAGCGGGCGCAGCTCCGGGACGAGCGCAGCGATCTCTGCGAGCCAGAGGGGCTTGATCGGAGCAAAATCTTCATATCGAAAGTGAGAGATTGCATCGCGGAGGGCCTCGGCCAGGGGGAGATACGGCGACTCCGCAGCGCCCTCGCGGCAGCGCCCCCACAGGACGAGCGCGCCATCTCTTTGGGATTTTCTGAGGACTTCTTGGGCCAAGCGAGTCTTGCCCACGCCAGGTTCCCCGCTGATGAGCACAAGGCGCCCCTGCCCCGCTTGCGCATCTTGGAGATATTTCTGTAATTGTGCGCTCTCAGTTTCGCGCCCGACAAACGGCAGCTGCGCGAGCGAATAGGGGACGAGATCACTCTCTGGAGGAGGCCCTGTCGGGACCGATACCCTCCCTTGAATGATCTGCTGCCGGAGTTCTTCCATGCGTGGCGATGGTGAGAGGTCCAGCTCATCAGCGAGCCGGCGCCGATAGTCTTCGTAAACTTGCAACGCTTGAGCGCGCTCCCCACGGTGATAGTGAGAGAGCATTAACCGACGATAGCCTTCTTCGTAATGGGGATCGACTTGGAGGGCGCAACGGCAGACTTCAATAGCTTCTTGGTGTTGACCAAGATGGCTATAACATTCCGCGAGGCGCGTCATCACGTAGAGATACCGTTCGCGCCAATGGCCTCTCATGAGATAGACCCAGTCACCCTCATCCCCAGCAAGAAAATCGCCCTGGTAGAGCTGTGAGGCTTTCTTATAAGCTTCAATCGCTGCGGGCCAATTCCCTGTGCGTTCGCCCTCGCGCCCCTCTTGCTCGTAACGAGCGAATTCTTCCGTGTCCACCCAACAGTCAGCTTTAGGGGTAAAACAATAGCCGTGGGAGCGCCGCAAGATATAGCGCGAGAGAGAAGCTTTCTTGAGTTCCGGCTCTAAAATATATCGCAGCTCGCTGATCCGGCGGCGCACGAGGGCTAGAGAATCTTCAGAGTCAGGCCAGAGCTGCTCTGCTAACTGAGCTTGAGGGAAGACGCGCCCGCGCTCACTGATAAGCATGGCGAAGAGCGCCCTGATCTTAGCGGTCTTCCACGCGCGCGGCGCAATAAGCTTTCCCATCACGCCAGCAGCGCAACTCGCCCAAGAGCTGAACCTTCAGTTGGGGTAGTAC